>JANMXV010000632.1:0-6283 GCA_031381325.1 Betaproteobacteria bacterium
CACCTGTGAAGTCTCAGCCTGCACCGGTCACGCCGAAACCAGAGCCTGTACCAGTGCCGGTGAAACCTGCACCTCTACCGCCGCCGGTGAAACCGCTGCCCACGCCGGCGCCTGCGCCAGCACCGGTACCGGCGCCGCCGCCGAAACCTGAGCCTGCGCCGGCCGCCCGGCAGGTCCCAATAGCTCCGCCCGTCATTGCGCCTCAGCCATCGCCGCCTAAACCCAGGCCCGATGCCGACAAAAAGGACGACCGGAAGAGCGACAGGCAGCAAAAGCGCGAGGAAGCAGCAACCAAGAAGGGCGACGAGGAGCCGGGCCGCGAGAAGGGGGAGAAGAAGTAGTAGAACGAGCGCGTTTGCAGCGAAGTCGGCGCCGCTTGAGCGATGTGTAGTTCCCGGTTTCCGACATCGCTTGAGCGCACGGCGACTTGCTCCGCGCATTTGCAGGCGCGCAGGCCAGTGGTAAAATTGTGCCGCGAAATCGCTCCCATGATTTGATAATGGAGGTTCAACGTGACGGAAGAACGCAGAAACATCGTAGATGGCCGACGGATGGGTAAGGAGCGCCGAGGGTCTCGGGAATTTCGGCGGGATTCCAGCTACACGGGCGTGGATCGCCGTGCTGGCGATCGCCGCGCTGGCGTGAGCCGCCGCTCGGCGCACTAGGCCGTCTGGGCTGGGGAAAGCCTGCAAAGCAGGCGAGGGGCCGGGTGGGTGTTCGACAAACCAGTATGCGAGACCAGTGCGATGAGCAATTTCCCTTCACCCCAGGATCAAGTCATAGATGATCAAGCTTGCACTGATTTCCGAGGGTGTAAACACTTGGCCCGTTTACGTTGCGCAGTCGTTGGGTTTTTGGAAACGCGCCGGCGCCGAGGTTGATCTCACCGTCACCGGCTCCTCGATACAACAACTGGATGCGCTGAAAAAAGGCGCTTACGACATCGGCTTTCAGCAAGTCGATCACGTCGTGCGCGGCGTCGAGCAGGGCGCGGATCTGTTTATTTTCATGGGGCAATCGCACGCGCCGGAGGTGTCGCTGATGGTGTCGAAGGACATCAACACAGTCGCTGATCTTAAAGGCAAGAATATCGTTGTGGATGATGCACGCACCGGCTACTCGTTGCTGTTGCGCAATTTGTTTGCGCAGCACGGCTTGAAAGAGAGCGATACGCATTTCCAAAACGTGGGCGGGTCGCAGGAGCGATTCGAGGCGATGAGAAATGGCGAGGGTTCGGCGTGCGTCATCAACCCGCCGTTTGATCACAACCTGATCGCGGCCGGGCTGAAAAGCCTGGGAACTTCCAGCGATTTTTTTCCGGCTTATCCGGGACCGATCGCCGCGACGCGCCGCGCGTGGGCGCGCGAGCACAAGGCGGAACTCGTCGCGTTTATCCGTGGATTCAATCAGGCGTATGCGTGGCTGCAAGATGCGGCAAACGAAGTCGAAGCCGTGCAAGTGCTGCCGGCGCGCCTCAATATGGCGGCGGATGAAGCTACCCGTGCGCTGCAGCGCGTGTTCAGCCGGCCGCGCCCGCAAGTTACCGAGGAGGGCGTGCGGCAGGTGATGGATCTGGTGTGGGCGTCCGAGCGATTCGAGGCGGCCAAAGGCAGTCCCGCCAAATATATGGACTTGAGTTATCTGCGCGAAGCAGACGCTTAGGTAAACCCGGAGAAGCGATGGCAATCATGTAGCGAATAATTGCGCTTACCGCTGGCGTTCGCAGTCGGCGGAGTGGATGGCGCGGCAATTGTTCGTTTCGCAAGCCTGAATAAACTGATGTTTAAAAACAAGTTCTTACGATTACTTTGTGCGTGTGCAGGCTGCGTGTTCTGCGGGCCGGCGGGCGCACAAAATTACCCGGTCAAACCCATACGCCTGGTGATCCCCTTCTCGACCGGCGCAGCCAGCGATTTTCTGGGCCGCACCATCGGGCAACGCTTGGGCGAAAAGTACGGCCAGCAAGTCGTGTCCGATAATCGTCCCGGCGCGGGTGGTGTGGTGGGCAGCACCATCGTCGCCAAGGCTAACCCGGACGGCTACACGCTGATGGTGATTGCGCCGCCGCATCTGGTGAACGCGTTGATCCACAAAGAGCCGCAGTATCGTGCCATTGACGATTACACGCCCATTTCGCAGGTGGCGACACTGCCGAATATGCTGGTGGTGCCGGCGCAATTTCAGGCGAAAACGTTAAAAGACCTGGTGGCGCTGGCGAAGGCCAAACCCGGTGAACTGAATTTCGGCTCGGCCGGCATCGGCAGTCTCTCGCATCTGGGTGGCGTCTTGTTTGTTTCGGCGGCGGGCATTAACACGGTGCATGTACCGTTTAAACTTTTTTCCGATGCGCTGGGCGAACTGTTTTCGGCGCGCGTGCATTTTTATGTGTCGCCGATTACCGCGGTGCTGCCGCATGTGCGCGACGGCAAGCTGCGCGCGCTGGCGGTGACATCCGCCAGTCGCGTGCCGGCGGCGCAGGAAACGCCCACCATGACGGAATCGGGACTGCCGGCGGCGCAGCTCGATACCTGGTTTGGCATTGTCGGACCGGCAGGCATGCAGCGGGGTATCATTGATCAGTTGAATCGCGATATCGCGGCGGTGCTGCAGGAGTCCGAGATGCGCGAACGCATCGCGCGCGCGGGCGCCACACCTGCGCGCAGCACGCCGGAACAACTGCATGAAACGCTGACAACTGATTTTGTACGCTTCCGCAAGATTGTCGCGGATGCCGGCTTGAAACCACAATAACGGAGGAGCAATCATGAAAATGTCAGCGTTAATGTTGGCCGCTGCCGCGATGCCGTTGTGCGGCACAAGCATCGCGCAAGCGCAGGAAAAATTCCCCACCAAAAACATACGCATGCTGGTGCCGTTCGCCGCAGGCAGCCAAACTGATATTCTCGCACGCTGGATCGGCGAGAAATTTCTCGAGACCTGGGGCCAGCAAGTGGTGGTGGATAACCGCCCCAGCGCCGGCGGCACCATCGCCTCGCAATACGTGCTCGATGCGAACTACGACGGCCACACCATGATGATGGTGTCGACCGGACACGCGGGCAACGCCACGTTGTTCTCCAAATTGCCGTACGACACCATCAAGGATTTTGCCGGCGTATCGCAAGTGGCGAGCGTGCCCAACATGCTCGTGGTAGCGCCGGGTTTGGGGCCGAAGACCGTGAAAGAATTAATTGCATTGGCAAAATCCAAGCCCGGCACCATGAATTTCAGCTCTGCAGGCATCGGCAGCGGCACGCAGATCAACGGCGAGATGTTTAAACTGGCGGCAGGCATCGACGTAACGCATGTGCCGTACAAAGGTGCGCCCGACGCCTTGAACAATGTCATCGGCGGTGGCGTGCAATTCAACTTCGCGCCGATTCTGGTGGCGGCGGGGCAGATCAAGGCCGGGCGCGTGCTGGCGCTCGCGGTATCCACCGTGGCGCGCTCGCCGCTGTTTCCGAACGTGCCGACTATCGCCGAAGCGGGCCTGCCGGGATTTGAATATGATCAATGGTACGGTCTGCTGGTTGCCGCGAAAACGCCGCGCCCGATTGTGAACGCGGTGAACAGGGAAGTGGTGCGCATCCTCAGCGCGCCGGAAATGAAGGAGCGCATGTTGACGCAGGGCGCGACGCCCAAGCCGACCACCCCGGAGCAATTTGATACGTTCATACGTGCCGAGGTCAAAAAATTTGCGCCGGTGATTATTGCTTCAGGTGCGAAAGTGAATTAAAGCGTGAACGAGTGAACGAGTGAACAAGTGAACGGGTGAACGAATGAGCCCCATGATTAGACTGCTTAGCGGAATCGCGGCAATTTTGCCTGCGCTCGCGCTTGCGCAACCCAAGGACAATTATCCGAACCGACCGATACGCATCATCACCGGTTCTGCCGGCAGCACGTCGGACTTGAGCGCGCGCTTCGTCGCACAAAAACTTACCGAGCGTTGGGGACAGCAGGCGGTGGTGGATAACCGTCCCGGCGCGGGCGGTATCATCGGTGTGGAGATCGGCGCGCGCGCCGCGCCCGACGGCTACACCCTGATTGTCGGCCACGTCGGCACGCACGCCAGCGCGCAGGTGCTGCACAAGAATCTGGGTTACGATCCGATCAAGGATTTCGAGCCGATATCCAATCTGGTGAATGTCGCCGTGGTGTTTGTGGTGCATCCGTCGATTCCCGCGGTTACGCTCAAGGAATTTGTAGCGTATTCACAGGGCAGGGCCGGTACTGTGAATTTCGGTTCGCCGGGTGCAGGCACCAGCGGCCACTTGACGGGAGAATTATTTAATCTGGTGACCCAAGCGCGCATGACGCACATTCCGTATAAGGGCGCGGGCTTCGCGGTCACCGCTAACATCGCCGGCGAGGTGCAGTCATCGTTTCTATCGACTGCCACCGCGCAGCCGCATGTAAAGGCCGGGCGCCTGAGACCGCTGGTGGTGGTTCGCAAAACGCGATTCGCCGGCATGCCCGATGTGCCGAATTCGGTCGAAGCGGGTTATCCCGACCTTGAATCAAACGCGTGGTTCGGCTTGTTCGCGCCGGCGCGCACACCGAAACATTTGATTGCGCGGTTGAACAAGGAAGTGGCCGATGCGCTGAACACGCCGCAGGTAAAGGATCTGCTGCTGGGGCAGGGCGCGGAGGTTGCGCCGACTTCGCCGGAGGAGTTTGGTGCGTACGTCAAGAACGAAGCAGTGAAGTGGGCGCGGGTGGTCAAAGCGTCGGGGTATAAGACGAACTAAATCGGTGAACGAGTGAATGAGTGAACGGGTGAACGGGTAAACGGGTGAACATTGTGAGAGGGCGATTAGGTCGATGAAAATCGGTGTTTGTATTGCTGCACTGCTATGTTCGAGCGTTGCTCATGCGCAAGACGCAAAGGATTTTCCCAACCGCCCCATACGCATCATGGGCGGCGGCGTAGGCAGTACAGCGGATTATCTGTCGCGCTTTATCGGCCACAAGCTCAATGAAAAATGGAGCCAGCCGGTGGTGGTGGACAGCCGTTCCGGCGCGGGCGGTACGCTGGCCGCCGACATAGTGGCCAAGGCCGCGCCCGATGGCTACAACCTGGTGATGGGGCACGCCGGGCCGATGGTGAGCGCGGTGGCGCTGTATAAGGATTTGCCGTATGACCCGGTGAAGGATTTCGCGCCGGTGTCGCGCATGACTACCGGCGTGGTGGTGCTGGTGACGCATCCGTCAATACCGGTAAGCAACACCAAAGAATTGATTGCGTATATCAAACAGAAGGGCAATATCAGTTACGCATCGGCGGGCAACGGCTCGATGAGTCATCTGGCGGGCGAGTTGTTCAACGGGCTGGCGGGGGTGAAAGTGCTGCACGTGCCTTACAAGAGCGCGGGCTTCGCGCTGACTGCGCTGTTGTCGTCGGAAACGCAGATTTCATTTTTGTCGCCGGTGACCGCGCACACGCAACTAAAGGCCGGGCGCGTAAAAGCGCTGGCCGTGTCGAGCAAGACGCGTTTCGCCGGTACGCCGGAGATTCCCAGTGCCGTCGAAGCAGGCATTCCCGGCATGGATGCGCGGTTGTGGTTCGGCTTATTCACCACCGCCCGGACGCCGCGCGCAGTGGTGATGAAGCTCAATCAGGAAATTACCGAGGTGCTGAACAAACCCGATGTGAAGGCGATGTTGCTCACGCAGGGCGCGGAAGCGTCGCCATCAACGCCGGAAGAATTGGGCGATTTCGTGAAGAGCGAACTCGCGCGCTGGACGCCGATTATCAAGGCGGCGGGGATTAAGGCAGACTAAGCCGTGAACGAGTGAACGAGGGAACGGGTGAACGGGTTCGTAGGGTGGCGCATTTCAGATTAGGCGCGTTCTTTGCGCCGTAACCCGCCGTGCTGCAAACTATCGGGCCAGCGTTGCCCTCCCCTCGTTGGGATATGTATAAGTATTTGTTTTTAATGGAGAATTTGTAATGGCGGCAGAGCACAAAAGTAAGCGTAAAAAAGTCGAACCGACGAACATCAAGGCGTCGAGCATTGATCCGAAGCAGGGCGTATCAACAGCGCCGGATGGTCTTTATGATCCGGCGAATCCCGGTCATCGTTGGGATCTTCCATTACAAGCGCCGGGCCGCATGCAGGTTGATTTTGAGGAGCGCGTTGATTTTCGCCGGCTGCACAACTATCGCCTCGCGCGCACCCGCAACGCGCTGGCGCAATCCGATCTCGGCGCGTTGCTGGTGTTCGATCAATACAATATTCGTTACATTTCCAGCACGGTGATCGGCGAGTGGGCGCGCGAC
>JANMXV010000639.1:0-16680 GCA_031381325.1 Betaproteobacteria bacterium
ATCGCGCGCCAGCTTGGCGGCCTGGTCTGCCTCAGCCTTGCTCTTGGCATTGCCGCTCAGCGTTACCATACCCTTGTCATCGGTATCGACCTTGATGTTCATCGCGCTGACCTGCTTGTCCTTTGCGAATTCGGCTTTGATCTTGGTGGTTATCATTGCATCGCTGACGTTTTCCTTGACGCTTTGCGTCATGGCTTTGGCGCTTTCCTTCACGGATTTTTTGCCGGCGTCGCCCACCACAATATTGTTGGTGACCGAGGTCACGCCTTTGGTCTCGCGCGCAATCTTCTCAGCTTGGTCTGACTCAGCCTGGTTTTGGGCTTTGCCGGTCAACGTTACAACACCTTTGTCGTCGGTATCGACCTTCATATTTCTCGACCTGACCCACCTGTCCGCCACGAAGGCGGCCTTAATCTTGGTAGTGATCATCGCATCGCCGACATTTTCCTTGACGCTTCCCGTCATCGATTTCTTATCGCCGGCGTCGCCGACCATTATATTGTTACTGACCGAAGTCACGCCCTTGGTTTCGCGCGCAATCTTCTCGGCTTGGTCTGATTCAGCCTTGCTCCTGGCATTGCCGCTTAGCGTTACCACACCCTTGTCGTCGGTATCGACCTTGATGCGCATTGCGCTGACCTGCTTATCCTTCGCGTATTCGGCTTTGATCTTGGTGGTGATCACTGAATCAGCGATGGCTTCCTTGGTGCTTTGGGTCATCGATTTCTCGGCGGCGTAGCCCGCCACGGGCACGAACAGCGCGCCGATCACCAGTGTTGTTGCAAGTTTTGTATTCATAATAGGCCTCTCTGAAAAATTGAAAATGTTTGCTGCTTGATTTAACAGCGATTTCCGGCTTTACTTCATTGCTTGGGAAAATCGTTGAAGCAGGTCCTTGTTGCGCGCTTCATTAGTCCTCGACCTGCTTTTACGGCGTCATCTTGGGCAATCCCCTCGATTACCGCGTCTATTATAGCAATTCCTGTAATGTAGTCTGTGCGCCAACGTACATACGCCACACACTTGCGCGCATAAGCTTACTGCGCCAAACACGTTTGCTGGCGATATTCATGAGTGACCGCAGGGTACACACTTTATTGTACCGAAGTGTACCGAAATATGATTTTTTTACATTTACATTCAGGAGATTGCAGAATGAATTCATTGATGAGAATTACCCGGGCGTCGCTGACGGGTGTCGTGGTAGCCGGGGTTTTCGCGCTTGTGGGATGCATGGGCATGGGCGGCGGAGCAAGCCAATTGATGCTGACTGGCGATCAGGAGGTTCCCCCGGTTTCAACCACGGCGTCCGGCAGCGGGACTTTTATAGTGCATGCCGACAAGTCGGTCAGCGGCAGTATTACCACCAGCGGTGTTACTGCAACAGCGGCTCACATACACAGCGGAGCGTCGGGGCAGAATGGCCCGGTCATCGTGCCGCTCACCCAGAACGGCAGCACCTGGTCCGTGCCGGCGGGGGCAAAGCTGACGGACGCGCAATATGACCTCTACAAAGCGGGCCATCTCTATGTAAACGTGCATAGCGCGGCCAACAAAGGCGGTGAGATTCGCAGCCAGCTTAAACCGTAGTCACACCGGACAGGAGGGCATTGATACACCCCGATACCGCAGCACCATCGCGTTATTTGCAGGGGCAATGATCGGCGCGGCGGCCACGCCGCTCACCAGCGTGGCTCAGGTTGAAAATTCAGTTAAGCGCTACGCTGATCCGCGCGCGCTCGCAAGGCGCGGCGGGTCAGTGGTCTTTCCCCATCTTCCCCATCTTCGGGTCGGACCATGCCAAGTCATTGTGCCCTATAGCTTTTACTTCCAGGGCCGGGTGTTATCTTGTTTTGGAAGCTCACTTTCCACGCCAGAAATCACCTCGTAATCGCGCGCCGGCTCGCGCAACGTGTATGTCCCATCTGTCCCGCCAACCTCCCGATGCTTTGCCACGATCCCAAGTGCGACCTGCACATCGTCGACAAACGATTTCCCGCCGACCGCGATCGCCTGTGACCAGCGGTCGTCTCGGGCAAGCGCGTTGCCAGTGAGCGCATGCGCGACCCACTGGCGATGCGCCTCCTGAAAACGCGCGACTTCTGCAAAGCCACACAATCGGCTCAATTCCGCCAGATCGATGATGGTGTAACGCTCCGGTGGAGCTTGAATTTCGCGATAGCCGCTAAAAAACCATTCCGCAGGGTGTGCGACCGCACCGGCGCGCACCATATTCAAGTCGATGTAGGCGAGGCATCTATGCAGGTGCGCGTCGGTCGCCACCGCGGTCGCATGGTAGCGGTCCTCCCAGAACGCGCCCTGCCGGCCTTTGCGCTGGTTGTACTCCTGCGCCGTACGCCCGGCTATCAACTGAACGCTCTGAGCGATGACACCGTCGCCCGTGTCCTTCACCAGCAGGTGAATGTGATTCGAAGTGACCATGTAGTCGAGCACGCACAGTCCAAAGCGCTTCTTCGCTTCGAACAGCCAGCGCAGGTAGCGCTGGCGGTCGCGCGCGAACTTGAGCAGGAAGGTTTTTTCGTGGCAGCGGTGAGTCAGGTGCCAGACTTGACCGGGCAGAAAGTGACGGTGGGCGCGGGGCATAATCTTGTTCCCTGAAGCGTCGTAAGAGCGTCGTTTTTACGGCAAGAAATGCATTGCCACGCGCGTCAACCGGCCGTATTTTACGACTTGATTGTGCGGAATCAATATGTTGCGTGGGTCCGACCCTACCAACACTACCAACATGGCGCGTTTTTATGCTGTTCAGTCGCCGCGAATATTCGCGTCCTTGATGACTTTCGCCCACATAGCAGTTTCCGTGCGTTTTATCTCTGCGGTTTGCTGCGGTGTCGTGCCTGTCGGCGCGTAGCCAATTTTGTTCATCAGCTCAAGGACATCCGGTATTTGCAACACCCTGACGGTTTCGACATGAAGTCGGCGGATGATATTTCCTGCTGTGCCGGCGGGCGCCTCCAGACTGTTCCATGCCTGCACGTTAAATCCCGGAAAACCCGACTCGACCATGGTCGGAAGCTCGGGTACGAGCGATGAGCGCGTCAGGCCCGTCACTGCGAGCGCACGCAGCCTGCCGGCCCGCACTTGAGCCAGAGTTGTCGCAAAGCTCCCAAAGATCATTTGCGCCTCACCGGCGAGCACCGCGGTGGCTGCGGGCACGCCTCCCTTGTAGGCGACATGCAAGATGTTCACGCCTGCACGACTCTTGAACAATTCTGCAGATAGGTGCAGCGGGCTGCCGACGCCACCCGATGCATAATTCAGGCCGCCGGGTTTTGCTTTGGCGAGCGCCACGAGTTGGCTAACTGTGGTCGCGGGTAGCGATGGATGCACGGCCAGAATGAAAGAAGCGGTGGCAAACTGCGTGATCGGTGCAAAGTCCCTGATCGGGTCGTAGGTGAGCTTGTACAGACTCGGCGCCGCCGTCACGCCTGTGGATGAGGCCAAAAAAAGCGTGTAGCCATCAGGCGCGGATCTGGCAACGATTTCGGCTGCAAGGATGCCACCTGCGCCAGACCGATTGTCAATCACAATCGGCTGCGCCAGTGCTTGGCTCATTTTGGGCAGGATAACGCGCGCCAGCGAGTCGGTGCCGCCCCCCGGCGGAAACGGCAGCACCATGCGTATGGGCTTATCGGGATAGGCCTGTCCTGAGCCTGTCGAAGGGATCAGGACAGGCTCTGTCGAAGCGGGCTGCGCCGTCGCCAGCGGTGCCGCGTACAGGGTCAGCGCGGCGACGATATAGTGTAGAGCGATATGAGAAAAATTCACGGTGAATGCCGGATGTACTAATCGATTTTCATGCCGGACGCTTTGACGACCTTGCTCCAGCGCGCAATTTCGTCGCGCATTTTTTTGCCGAGCGCTTCGGGTGGCAGCAGCGCGGGTTCGGTACCGGCGGCGATGAGTTTGGCGCGAATGTCGTTATCGCGCAGCGCGGCAGCGAATTCGCTGTACAGCCGTTGCACCACGGCGGCGGGTGTTTTTGCCGGTGCAAATATGCCGCTCCAGCCTTCGGATTCATAGCCGGGCAGCCCCGCTTCGGCGATGGTCGGTAAATCCGGTAACACTATTGAGCGTTTCGCATTCGTCACCGCCAGCGCGCGCAGCCTGCCGTTTTTGATGAACTGCACCACCGCGGGGGCGCTCAGAAACGCCAACTGCACCTGGCCCGCGACCTGTTCGACCGCTGCCGGCCCGCCGCCTTTGTACGGCACATGCAGCAGATTGATGCCGCTCATGGTTTTCAGTAACTCGCCCGCGAGATGCGAAGGCGAGCCGTTGCCCGCCGAGCCGTAAGTGAGTTGACCGGGACGCGCTTTCGCAAGGGCTATGAGTTCCTTTACCGATTTCACCGGCAGCGACGGATGCGCGGTGAGTATGCTGGTGGTGATGAAGAGCTGCGCGATGGGTTCAAAATCGCGGCTCATATCGTAAGGAATTTTTGGAATCAGGCTGACATTGATGGCATTGGTGACTGTGCAGATTAATAGCGTGTAACCGTCGGGCGGCGATTTGGCGACGATATCCGAGCCGATGATGCTGCTCGCGCCAGCGCGATTGTCGATGATGAGGTTGTGGCCCAGCGCTTCAGAAATTTTGGGACTGATGATGCGGGCAGTGATATCGGTGGGACCGCCGGCGGGAAACGGAACGACAAGACGCACGGTTTTGGTGGGATACGATTGCGCGTGCGCGGTGGCCGCTGCGGAGAGTAAAAGCGCGGCCAACGTAGTCGGTATGCACATAGATATATTCATAAGTATTTGTTTTTAGTCTCAATGAATTGCGCAGCTTCCTGCGCGCAGCGATCAGGATACGCGCCTGCGGCGTGCCACGCATCGCCTTCAAGAATCACCAGTTGTGATTGCCGAATGCGCTGCTGCCACGCTTTGACGCTGTCGATGGTGCGCAGCCCGCTGCCGGTGGTGGTGATGATCAGCGTTGGTGCAGTGATTTTTTCAACTTCGTTCGCGATATCGAGTCCGGGCACCCAACGCAGATAACTTTGCAGCGTGGTGATCGGCGTTTTGCCCTGGATGTTGTTGACCCACCAATCGACTTCCGCCGCGCTCACCTTGCTGCCGAGCCGGCCCTGCATGGTGTGGCGCGCCCAATCGAGCACACCGTGTGCTTCGATGCGCGCCAACCATTCCGGCACCGCGCTTGCACCGGCGACCGGCGGCGTCACGCCCACCAGCGTTTGCACCATCTGCGGATAATCCGCAGCGAACTTGAGCACCATCGAGCCGCCGCTCTTGGCGCCGATCAGATGCGCGCGTTCGCAGCCGAGATGTTGGATCAGCGCCGCGAGATCGGCGAGCAGTTCGTCCATGCGCCACTGATAATCCGCCGGCATCGGCGTGGATTTTCCAAATCCGCGCAAATCCATACGCACCACACGATACTTCCGCGCAAAGTACGGCACCCACGCGCGCCAGGCTTCGCCCGATTCCGCAAGGCCGTGTACGAAAAGCACGGTCTCGGGTTTGCACCAGGGGTCAGTGTAGTCGTCTACGGTGTAGTGCAGCGAAGATTTGTCGGGGCGTTCGAATAGCGGCATGGCAGTAGTATGATGATGATGATGGGCGTAGCGTGCCATTCTATTACGTCTCGCCGCTTGCAACGGAATCATCCGCATTAAAACGCAAACATGACTACCGACTACAACACCCTGACCGGCGACGCCTTCCGCACACAAGTGCGCGCATTCTTCGAAGCCGACTATCCACAAGACTTGCGTGGCGAAGGCGCTGCTCTCGTTCGAGCGCCTTGCCATTGGCAGTCCGCGCCGCCCCGCGTATGCGCTGCAACGATTGGAGATGGTGGCGCGCGCGCGCGGCCTGTTCGACGATCAAGGGTTTCTGGATCGGTATACCGCGTTAAAGCTTGACATCGAAGACCTCGGTTCGCTCTACGGGCGCTTTGTCGAGCAAGTGAAGCGGGGCGAATCGCTGGGCCCGGATGTATCGATGCTGAAAATCTGGAGCATGGACACCTGGCAGCGACTCACTGAACTGCTGATGGAAATTAGTGCGGAAGGGCGTGCTCGACGGCATACGCGATTTTGGCGGTGTCGAGATAGACGTGCTGACGTCGTTTTACGTATCGCGTCCCGGCACGATTTATGGCGGCAGCAATGAAATTCAGCGTAACATCCTGTCGCGCTACGTGTTGCAGTTGCCGGTGTAGCTGGAAAAAAAGTAAAATTCGGCCGCGCTACTCCGCCCTGATATTCGCGTCCTTGGTAACCTTCCCCCACTTCGCCATCTCAGCAGAAATGTGTTTGGCGAATTGTTCGGACGTGACGTTCAGCGACTCCGCGCCTTCGGCGGCGAGGCGTTTGCGGGTTTCCGGCAGCATCATGACGGCGTTGGATTCGGTGTTTAGCTTGCGCACGACGGCGTCGGGTGTGCCTGCAGGCGCCATCACGCCCCACCAGTTGTTGGCTTCGTAGCCGGGCACGCCGGATTCGGAGATGGTCGGTACGTCGGGCAACACGGCTGCGCGTTTCGCGCCGCCCGTGCCGATGATGCGGATCTTGTTGTTGCGCTGGTGCGGCAGGATCACGATCAGCGACCCGATGGACATTTGCACTTGTCCGGCTATGAGGTCGATGGTCGCGGGGCCGCCGCCTTTGTAGGGCACGTGCAGGATGTTGATGCCCGCCATGGATTTGAACATCTCCGAACTCAGGTGCTGAAAAGTGCCTACGCCCGCTGAAGAGTATTGCAGTTGTCCTGGCCGCGCCTTCGCAAGCGCAATCAGTTCCCTGACGTTTTTGGCCGGCAGCGTGGGGTGTACGGCGAGGCCGTTGGTGCCGGTGCCGAGCAACACCACGGGTGTGAACGCTTTCATCGGATCGTACGGCAGCTTGTAAATGGCGGCGTTCATCGGAAACGCCACGGAAATCACCAGCAGCGTGTAGCCGTCAGGCACGGATTTCCAAACCATTTCAGTGCCGACCAGGCCGCCGGCGCCGCCGCGGTTATCGATGACGAATTGCCGTCCCAGGCGGTCGCCGAGATGCGCCGCAAGTATGCGGCCTACAATGTCGTTGCTGCCGCCGGGCGCAAACGGTACGATGATGCGCACCGTTTTCGCAGGGTAGTCCTGCGCGTATGGCGTCGCGCACAGTGCGAGCATGGCAAGCGCAGCGGGAACTACAATATGCAGGTTCTTCATGCGGTCACTCCCCTTTGATACCGGCTATTTTCGCGAGCTTCGCCCACTTGTCCATTTCGGCGGCGACGTGCTTGCCGAGTTCGTCGGGCGCTCATGGAGTTGCCGCCGGCGCGGTTGTCGGCGACGACCTGCCGGCTGAGGCGTTCGGTGAGCGACGCCGCCAACACGCGTCCGACGATATCGTTGCTGCCGCCGGGCGGGAAGGGGATGACGAAGCGGATGGTTTTAGCGGGATAGGTTTGAGCGTGCAAAGTGGACGTTGTCAGTGTCGCGAGAACGGCAGCGGCAATTGTTGCAGCAAGGTTGGGTGCGGGCATGGTTTCCTCTGTTGCCGGTATGAGTTATTCTGAACGTACGCTCTGCATTTCCCTGATCTCCGGCATCAGAAACGCGGCGAAGCTTTTTACAGCCCTTTGATGTTGGCTGCTGCGATGACTTTTGCCCACTTCACGGTCTCCTCGCGCAGAAACTTTCGGTATTCATCGATGGGGTAGCCTGCAGCATCCGAGCCGTCGGCGCGCAGACGCTCAATGAGTTCCGGTGATTTGACCACGCGCAGCACATCGGCATTGATTTTCGCTATCACGTCCTTGGGCGTGCGTGCCGGCGCGGTGAGGCCGTTCCACGCCACCGCGAGAAATCCCTTGAGGCCTTGCTCGTCGAGCGTGGGCACGTCCGGCATCGCGCTGGCGCGTTTGAGACTGGTCATGCCCAGCGCGCGCAGCTTGCCGCCGCGTATCAGCGGAATCGCCGAGGTGAGTCCGTTGTAGACCACATCAACGTGCCCGCCCACCAGATCGGTCAGCGCGGGCGCATTGCCCTTGTACGGGATATGCATCATCTTCACGCCGGCCATCGAGTTCAATAACTCGCCGGCAAGATGATTGGAACCTCCGCTGCCCGACGAGCCAAAATTCAATGTGCCGGGTTTTGCCTTGGCTAACGCGATAAGTTCCTTGATATTTTTCGCGGGCACGCCGGGATGGACTACCACGACCAGCGGCGTGGTGTTGATCAACGTGATCGGTTCAAAATCTTTTTGCGGATCGTAAGGCAGCTTTGCTATCAGGCTCGGCACGATGGTGAACGGCGCCGGCGTCACCAGCAGTGTGTAGCCATCGGGCGGCGACTTGGCAACGATCTCGGTGCCGATAACCGTGCTGCCGCCGGGACGGTTGTCGACGATAACGGTGTGTCCCCATAACTCGGTGAGTTTAAACGCGAGCGTGCGGCCGATGATGTCGGTGCTGCCGCCGGCGGCGAAGGGCACGATGAGGCGCACGGTTTTGCTGGGATACGCTTGCGCGAGCACGCCGAAGGGTAATAAAAATAACAATAAAAACAAATAGTTAGGCGCATTCATCATTTGGGAAATATTTCATCCGATGTTTGAAGGTGTCGTTACCAACTCCCTCATTTTGGCTTTCGCCAGAATGCCGCGTTGGGTGTGTTGCTTTGCGGTTCTCTGTGTCTTTAGGGCAAACCTGCTGTTACTTCAATACCAGCAACGCATCCGCCGCAACCACGCCGTGCCCTGCCTCACGCACAAACAACGGATTGATGTCCAATTCGACGACACGATCTGCATGATCGGCGGCAAACAGCGACACACGCGACAGCGTTTCCGCCAGCGCATCGACGTCGAGCGCAGGCTTGCCGCGATAACCGGTGAGCAAGGGTGCGGCTTTGATTTCGGTAATCATTTCTTTCGCGGTTTCGATATCGAACGGTGCAAAGCGATGCGTCACATCCTTGAGCAACTCGGTGAAAATGCCGCCGAGGCCAAATGTGACGACCGGTCCGAAGTAGGGATCGTTCACCGCGCCGACAATGACTTCAACACCGCTCGCCATTTGCTGCACCAGGATGCCATCGATGCGCGCATCGGGTTTGTAATGCTTCGCGGCTGCCGTAACTTCGCGTGCGGCTTGCTTCAACGCATCGAGACTGGCGATGTTCAGACGCACCACGCCGGCCTCGGTTTTGTGCGGAATATCGGCGGATTCAATCTTTACCGCGAGCGGGAACGGCAGCGGTGGCTGCGTGAGTTTGTCAACCGCAGCGGGCGCGAGTAAGCGCTCTTCCACTGCCGGAACGCCATACGCGCGCAACAACGCCTTGGACGCATACTCGCCCAGCGCGCCGCTGCTATTCGGTAGATTGAGCGCCTGCTTCGCGATAACGCGTGTGACCGCGCGTGTTTTCCGCTGTCGCCACGCGCGCAGCTTTTGCGCGAATTCATGCAACTTGGCAAGCGCATGCACGGTGCGTCCTGGCGCGAGTATGCAGGGCACGCCGTTGCGCTCCAGAAATTCCAGCACATCGGCGTTGTCGTTGGGCGCGGTGGACCAGTTGATGATGAAAGGTTTCGTGGCGCCGCGCAGCGTTTCGATCAGCGCTTCGGCCCAGGGCATCGCGCTTTTGCCGCGCGGGCAGCGCGCGATAACGGCATCGGTGTTCGGATCGGCGAGCAGTATCCCAATGGCTTTGCGGTACGCGGCAAAGTTGTCGTTGTAGCCGTTGGCGGTGGCATCCACCGGGTTGTCCGGCGACGCATACGGCACCATCACCTCGCGCAGCTTCGCGCGCGTGTCGCCGGCGAGTTTGGGCAGCGACAATCCCGCTTCAATGCAACGATCAGCCAGCAACACGCCCGCGCCACCCGACATGGTGATCACCCCCACGCGATTGCTCACCGGCAGTTTGCGTCCGAGAAACGCTTTGCACACATCGACCAGATCATCGATGTCGCGCACTTCGATAAAGCCGCCGCGCTTGAACGCCGCGCTAAACAGTTGCGGGCCGGCGGTGAGGCGCGCGGTGTGCGAAGTCATTGCCAGTCTGCCGGCGGCGGTGTTGCCGACTTTCCACACCAGTATGGGTTTGCCCAGTTCCAGCGCGCGCTCTCCCAGCGCGATCAAGCGCCGGCCTTCGGTGGTGCCTTCCATGAACACGGTGACGATCTCGACTTCGGGGCGTTCGAGCAAATCCTCCACCCAGTCGAGCACAGTGAGATTGTCTTCGTTGCCGGTGGAGACGATGTAGTTGAAGCCCAGGCCGTAATAACACGCAGTGGACACTACGCCGAAACCGAATCCGCCGGATTGCGTGACCATCGCAATCGGCCCGGCCTTCAGCGTTTTCATTTGCAGCGTGCCGCCGAAGCCCGCGCGAAAACCATTGGTGAGATTGGCGATGCCCAGACAATTGGGGCCATTCATGCGCACGCCGTATTGCTGGCACACGGCCTTGAGTTTTGCTTGCAGCACTTGGCCTTCCGCGCCGGTTTCGCCGAAGCCTGCCGACAGCACGATGAGCGACTTGATGCCAGCCTTGCCGCATTGCTCGACGACTGCCGGCACCTGTGCGCCCGCCAGCGCGATCAAGGCAACATCGCACGGCTGCGGCAGGCTGGCTACGTCGGGGTAGCATTTGAGCCCGTTGATTTCGGAATACTTCGGATTGACCGGATACACTTTTCCGGCGAAACCAAAATCGCACAGCAGCTTGATCGGCTGGCCGCCGATGCGCGTTAAATCATTCGAAGCACCGACGATGGCGATGCCGCGGGGGTTGAGAAACGATAATAGGTCCGCGCGTGCGTGTGCTGAAACAGGCGTATCTGGGGGCATATGAATTTACGAAGTTTGAGATGGACAAAAAAAGACTGCTGCATGGTATCAGGGCAATGGGCTATTCCGCCTTCATGTTAGCGGTTTTGACCACCGCGGCCCATTTGTCGATTTCGGCGCGAATGAAAGCGCCGAATTGTTGCGGCGTGCCGGGCGCGGGCTCGGCGGCCAGGCTGATTGGGCATGCACCGGCAGTGCGGCGCATAGCCAGGAGATAATGGATATGACTGATTGAGCGTTAGCGCTTTGAGCCGGGCGCATTTTGCGGTTCATCATTCTATCCCCTCACCCCAGAAGGCAGGGGAAGCACCGCAGGCGCCATTATCTTTCCAGCCCGCGCAAATACGTGAGTATCGCCTCAGCCGTCGCTTGCGGCTGTTCCGGCAACAGCGCATGCCCGGCATCGGGAATCAACGCAAGGGTGACGCGCTGCGCGCCCATTTCATCGAGGTAGCGATTGCGCTCGTGCGGCGGCGTCATGATGTCGTCTTCGGGAATGATATCGAGCACCGGCGCGCTGCCGGCGTGCCACCATTCCGCTTTGGGCGTGGCATCGGTGGCAGCGCGTTCGGCGTGCATCACGGCTTCGTTCCAGCCGCTAAGCCAAACGCCGGCGTCGTGGCCCGGCTTGAAGAACGCATGCTGGAGCGCGCGCAACTGGGGTTCGGGTTGCGATGCGTCGTGACTGTCGGTGATGGATTTACGCACGTCCGGCGGCACCGGCCATAGGTGGGTGGCGGCGATCAGCACCACGCACTTCACCAACTGTGGAAAATCCGCCGCCGTGGTGCGTGCAACAAAATTGCCGAAGGCGTGTCCGCCGATCACCGCTGGCCCGCCGCCGTTGGCGTTGATGACAGCGGCCATGTCCTTGGCAAAATCGTGCAGCGTGATGTTTTCCATCGGCCCGCGGCTCGCGCCCCATCCGCGCGGCTGCGGCGTGATCACGCGAAAGCCCGCGTGCGCGAGCCGCGTCGCGAGATCGTCGAAGTCTTCCGCCCCACGCCCCAATGACGGAATCAAAATAACCAACGGCCCATCGCCGCGCGTGAGCACTTCGATGCGGGCCGCGCCTTGTTCGACGAAACTATGTTGTGGGGTGATGTTCATATAAGCATTTGTTTTTACCATTGCCAAAACGTCATCATGATTTATTTCCGCGCGAGATCAGCGTTTGCCGTTCGCCATCTTGACGGCTTCGGGCAATTGCCGCAACCGTCTTGTCGCGAGCGGGCCGGGCAGCGCACCGGCTGCCAGCGTGCTCCCTACGAGTGCCCATGCCTGGCGTAGCGCGCACCGGCCGCGCCGCACGCATTTAAAAGCAAATTTACTATGGCTTTATTTTCGCTGCCTTTACGATCTTGCCCATCCGCGGCAGGTCGGTTTTTAGTGCAGCGGCCAGCGCGTTCGGAGCGCCGCCGCCCACGTCTGCCCCCTGTGCTGCCAGCTTTTCCGGCACGTCGGGCGCTCTGAGCGCCTTGTTGATTACGTGCTCAATAGCGCTAAACAGGGTATCGCCTGCGCCGTGTGTGTACGACATCGTACATACCGCGTGAAAAATAAGCGTTATCCTAGCAACAGATCCAGATGGGCGTTCTTCTGGTGTACCGATAATCATCGCGGTAGAGGTGCTGGCTCTGGCTCACCGCTGGCGGCACTCGGGAATCCGCTGCCAGTTACGCGTAGCTTAAGCCGGTATGCCTACGCGGTGGATTGTTAATCCCTTTGGAGCCTGTATGACAGCGCGTGCAACCAAGTTGCTAGCCCATCTGAGCTTCTGGCTCGCCACCCTGGTGATGATTATCATGGGCTGGACGCTCTATCGCGCGACCGCCAACGAGATCGAGTCGTCACGGTGGGTCAGCCACCGGCACGACGTGCTTCGTACTGTGACTGAAATTAGTGAAGCATTCAGCCGCGCAGAGTCGGCGCAGCGCGGCTATCTGCTGTCGGGACGCGACGCTTTTTTGTCCGAGCGTGACGTGGCGTTCGAGAAGGTTAGCGATGCCATCGCCCGCTTAAAGGCGCTGACGCCGGATAACCCGGTTCAGCAACGCCGCATCCCCGAGCTCGAAAAACTCATCACAACGCGGATCGCGACCATGCAGGAAAGTGAGCGCCTGCGCCGCACCAAAGGCATTGAGATCGCCCAACGTCGTGCTGCTTCCGGCGGCGGTCAGCGCTCGAGTGCGAGTATTTATGCTTTGAACACCGAGTTGAGGCGAGAGGAATGGAAAAACCTGAAGGCGCACCGCGCGATCGCAGAGGATCGTCGCGAAACCGAGTTGCATGTATTAATTGCCGCGGTGGTGTTCGGTATCATTGTCCTGATCCCCGGCTATCTCGGTTTTGCCTTGCAGTCGCGGGCGGGTAAGCAGAGCGAAAAAATGTTGCGTGTCATGGCCGACAGTCTTCCGGGCGCCATGTTCCAACTGAGACTTTCTGCGCAGGGCAAGGCAAGTTTTACCTTCATGAGTTCCGGCGCGACCCACGTTCTGGGTATCAGCGCTGCCCATGCCGCAGGCGCATTTCCCGAATGGGATTCGATGGTGAACGCCATTGATGAACGGGATCGACCGGGGTTCGTTGCGGCGTTGGCCGCCGCAACGAAATCCGTTACTGCTTTTCGTCACGATTATCGGGTAAGGCAAAGTGATGGAACCTTGAAGTGTCTGCACCACGAAGCTTCCCTGCATAAGGAAAACGATGACGGCATTCTCATGAACAGCTATGTCGCGGATATCACCGAGCAAAAGCGGCTGGAGGAGGCGCTGCAGGAAGCGAAGTTGGCGGCCGATTCCGCCAATCGCGCCAAGAGCACGTTTCTCGCCACCATGAGTCATGAGATTCGCACCCCCATGAACGGCGTGTTCGGCATGCTCGAGTTGCTGAGCCTGACCAAGCTCGACGCCGAGCAGCGCAGCACGCTTGAGATCGTGCGTGAATCAAGCCAGTCGCTGCTGCGCATCATCGATGACATCCTCGACTTTTCCAAGGTCGAGGCGGGAAAGCTGGAAGTTCGCCCCGAGGACGCTTCGATCAGGGAAGTCATCGAGGACGTGCATAATATCTACTCCGGCAATGCCCGCGGCAAAGGCTTGCTGATCAAACGCAACGTTGATCCGCAAATCAGCGCTGCGGTGCTGGTCGATCCGCTGCGTCTGCGGCAGATACTTAATAATTTTGTCAGCAACGCAATCAATTTCACCTCGCGCGGCTCGATCGAGATCACGGCGGAATTGATCGAGCGGGCCGGCGGACACGATCGGGTGCGGTTTTCGGTAAAGGACACCGGCATCGGCATCTCCGCCGACAACCAGCAGCGGCTGTTCCAGCCTTTCAGCCAGGGCGATTCCGACGCGGCCCGGCGCGGTGGCAGCGGACTGGGGCTGACGATTTGCCGGCGGCTCGCCGAAATGATGGGCGGTGCGGTCGAGATGGCGAGCGAACTGGGCAAGGGTACAACCATGACCCTCACCCTGTCGCTGCCGATTGCCGACCCGCAGGCGTTGCGAAGAACCGATCCGCGAGCGGAGCGGGATCACCTCAGCACCACCATACGCATGCGCCGGGCGGCGCCGAGCGTTGCGCAGGCGGAGACCGAGGGTACGCTGGTGCTGTTGGTGGACGACCACCCGACCAATCTCACGCTCATGATGCGTCAGGTGCAAACGCTGGGCTATGCAGCGGAGAGCGCCGAAAACGGCTTTGAAGCATTGGACAAGTGGAAGTCGGGCCGATTCGGGATCGTTATCACGGATTGCAACATGCCGGATATGGACGGCTATGCATTGACGCGCAGCATCCGCAGGCTCGAGTCCGCCAAGGGCGGAAAACACACGCCGATTATCGCCTGTACCGCCAACGCACTGATGGGCGAAGCCGAGGTATGCTTTGCCGCCGGCATGGACGATTGTCTGGTGAAGCCGGTCGAGTTGTCTCAATTGCTGAAAAAACTCGACCAATGGCTGTTGCTTCCGGAAGAAATGGCAATGCCGGTTACTGCATCCGGCAAACGTCTGGATGTGGCGGCTGCAGCCGCTCCGCTCGACCGTTCGGTACTCACCTGGATTTCAGGCGGCAACGCGGCCACCGAGCGCGACATTCTCACGGACTTTCGCCGCACCAACGATGAAGACGCTACCCTGCTCATGCGGGCCGTGGCCACCGGCGATATTCTCCAGGTCCGACGCGCCACCCACCGCATGCTGGGCGCCGGCAGAATGGTTGGTGCGCAGGGATTTGTCGGTGTGTGCGAGCGCATCGGGCACGCAAGCCGCGCCAGTGACTGGAAAGCAGTCAAAGCCAATGTGGGAGCGTTCCGGCAGGAATGGCTGTGCTTGAATGCTTATTTCGACTCCATTTGACGACGGATTCAGGTTAGAGAACATGCAACACCAGGAAACCAAGGAAATCTCGATAGCCGGCTTGCGTTTTCTGGTTACCGAAGACCATGACGTTCAACGTAACGCGCTGGTGATGGCGCTGGGACGCCTCGGCGCGAAGATTGTCCACGAGGCTGCGGACGGCCACGCGGCGCTGAAGATTCTCGAAGACCCGGCGCGGCCCGTCGATATCGTCATCACCGACCTTGATATGCCCGGCATGGACGGCATGGAATTCGTTCGTCACCTGGGCGAGACCGGGGACAGCATATCGATCATCCTCGCCAGTGCGCTTGAGTACAAGCTGCTCGCTTCAATTGCGACCATGTCTGAAGCCTACGGCATCAAGTTGCTGGGTATCGTCGAAAAACCGCTGACACCCGAAAATCTGATGATGCTGATCAAACTCCACGATCCGGCACTGGTGCGGGTGCATCGTGCGGCAAGCCCGACCTTTTCGCTGGAAGAGATTGCGGCGGGATTGAGGAGCGACGAATTCGAGCCTTTTTTTCAACCGAAGATCGAACTGGCCACGGGGCAGGTCAAAGGCGTCGAAGCGCTCGCGCGCTGGCGCCACACGCGGCCGGGACTGGTCGCGCCCTATGCCTTCATTAAACCACTCGAAGAAAACGGTCTTATCGATGACCTCACGTGGATCATGCTGAGAAAGGCCGCGGCCTGCTGCTGCGCCTGGCGTGCAACCGGGCTGGATGCCACCGTGTCGGTCAACCTTTCGGTCAAGTCGCTGGTGGATGTCACCATCGCCGAGCGCGTAACGGAACTCGTGCGCAGCCAGAACCTCGAGCCGCGTCACATGATCATCGAGGTGACCGAGTCCGCGACAACGACCGAGGTCGGCAAAGCACTGGAGAACCTCGCGCGGCTGCGCATGAAGGGGTTCGGCTTGTCGATCGACGACTACGGCACGGGGTACTCCTCGATGCAGCAACTCACGCGCATTGCATTCACCGAGCTCAAGATCGATCAGTCCTTCGTCCTCAACGCTGCGAAACACAATTCAGCCCGGGTAATCCTCGAATCCAGCCTGGAAATGGCGAAGAAGCTGGGCATCACCTCGGTGGCGGAGGGAGTGGAAACGCGGGCGCACTTTAACCTGCTTTGCCAACTCGGCTGCGACATGGCGCAGGGCTATTTCATTGCGCGGCCGATGGAATACGCGGATTTGATAGACTGGGCTCGCGATTGGAACAGTTCGGCTCCCGTTTATGATCCGCTTTCGATGCACCTGTGATCGCGGTTGACGAAGATGCCGATTCGGACAGCGACGTAAGCGGTAATTCACTTGCAAGGGTTGCGGCAAGCAAGAGGTATGCAGCGCCACGCAACAAAAGTGGTGGTACGAATCCGCGAAGGGCGGCGTATGGATGATGGCAACGCGCTGCCGCGCATGCCGTCGGCGTGAGCGCGAGAGCAAGAACAAAGTGCGGCGGGTGCAACTG
>JANMXV010000643.1:0-5857 GCA_031381325.1 Betaproteobacteria bacterium
GCTTTCGTCGCATGAATTACCACGCGAAGCAGCACTTCAAGATAATAGGGAACGCTCGTTGGTTCAGGCATGCAAATAGATTGGATCGAAATGAGTGGTTCTGTTGCAGGATGACCGATCAACCCTCATCGCCAGCAATCAACGAGAGCCGATGTAAGGTCAGCAGGGCGTCCAGAGCTCTGGGTCGTCCCTAAACACCTCGCCTTTGTCGACCGGGCGATTGCCAATCACGTGTCCATATTGCCCTGCGTCAATAATGCGCAGCACAATCGTGTCGGGTTCTACCGCCAGGACGGTGCCGCTGATCCAATCACGGGTACCGATACCTACCGTCATTTGCCGGCAGATCTTGATGCCGGTCTTGCGCACTGCCGCGGCGACTTCCGCGTGCCGCCGCGCGCGGGCAATCATGGTTGGCGTGGCGGAGCCGGTGGCCGCGTCGTCTGCCCAAGGCCCGGTATAGCGGTCTCCGCCGGGCCATTCGTAGACCCCATAGCCTTGACGCAGGTCACTCAGATAACTACCCGAGTATTTTTCTCCGGCCCACGGCGAGCGCGGCCCCCAAGTATAGGCGCCGGTGCCATCCTTGCGGTCATCGATGAAATCGCCATCATAACGATCGCCGGAGGATGGCCAAGTCTTCACGCCCTTGCCCTGTTTTTTGCCGGCTTTGAAGCTGCCTTTGTAGTGCGCCACGCCGCTGGCTTCGCCTGCGCCCTCCGCCAGTCCGCCTGTGCAAGCGCCCGCGTAATTGCCCTGGAGTTCTGGATCAAAAACCTTGCAGCTATTGCTGGTGGATTGACTCATGACGGACGGCGCTAGCATCAGCATTATCAGCGCGAGTACCCCAAGTGCGTATTTTCGCGCGAGTGAACTGGCGATAAAAGATTCCGCCGTATTTTCATCAATTTGTACTTGGCGCTTCAATTCAGTTCCCACGCCAGGTTGATCCCATTCAGGCCAAGCATGACGCGGGGTGCATTTTTTCCGTGCGGTTGGGAAGACTCCCAGAAAATTCTGCCGAGTCCGTAGCCGAGCAGGCTGCCGGCAACGGTGTCCGATACCCAGTGCTCACGGCTGCCGACGCGGGCGAGGTTTGTCATTGCGGCGACACCGTAGAGCCAGGGGGCGTCATATTCCAGCGCGAACGGCGTGGCCACGGCCCAAGCAACGGCTGTGTGTCGCGATGGAAAAGCATTATTACGATTGCTTGTGCTGAAGGCATCGAAGCTGTGATTGCCAAGCCCTTCTTCCGGGCGT
Organism: Betaproteobacteria bacterium; assembly: GCA_031381325.1. Taxonomy (GTDB): domain Bacteria; phylum Pseudomonadota; class Gammaproteobacteria; order Burkholderiales; family SG8-41; genus UBA5216. Next base: position 1,261 of record JANMXV010000643.1, read on the forward strand.
GCGCGGCCCACGGCATATTTGAACCCGGTTGCAATCATCAGTGCCGCAGCACTTGCTTCAGTCGCGGCAAAGCCCGTCCGCGAGCGCCGAGGATCGCTGCCGTCCAATGCCACCAATGCCGCACCGGCAAGGCCTACCCAAGGCAAGGCGTTGCCGACTTTTGTGCCATCTTTGACCCAGCGGTTGTTTTGATGATCTTTGGCAAACTGGAATGCGCGCTTATCCATCGCACTGCTGGCAAGGATTGCACTAACACCTACCGCGCCTGCTTGCATCCAGTTGACGTCGAGTGCGGTACGGCCTGCGTTCGCCAAATCATTCGCTACCCGTCCAAATGATACGGTCTCGGGAACAACCCTGGAGAGAATCTGCGGCTTTGCTTCAGGATCCAGATCATTGAGGCGTTCAAGTGGATCCTTCTCACGAGACCCAGGATTGATATAAGCAACCGTGACGTAGTTAGCCAATTCAGACTGGCTGATTGCGCCGCTGAAGTAGCGACCGAGTCGATCCAGATCAAAAAATTCGTAAGTTACAACCGGATCAGTGCGCGCGGCAAAAGTGATTCGAATCTCACGCGTTTCACGGGGCGCCAACGGCAGCACCGTGCGCACTGCTCGCCCCACCGCACGACTGATCGGATTAATTTGATCATTCGAAAGCGCAATCGTGAGCCGGTTGGATTGATCGTATTGCACCGTGATATTGCGGAATCCCTGCCGGTAGAGCGCTTCGATCATGCGGTATTCGTGAGACGAGCCGGTTTCCCATTGCGTGGCCGGTGGTTTTTGTGCGACGCGCGTGTAAGGCTCCGGGCCGGTGGTTTTAGGCGTCCATGATTCGTGGCGGTCGGGTGGAATCAGAACATCATTGGGCAACGGGGCCGGCTTAACATTCAGAGTACGCTCATTGCGCGCGCGGGTTAGGCCGTAAAGCGGGGTGCTACGGGCCAGCATTGCGCCGCCATCGCGCGTCAAGGGCTTCCATAGCCAACTGCCCACGGTACCGGTTGAGCGAGAGAGCATCGCGTCAAAGGGAATGCTCAGGAAAATGCCTTTATCAAAGCTGCCTTCGCCGAATTGTTCTGCTGAAACATTGGTCTTGGTGGCGAAGGCGCCCATGGTCACGCCGTTCCCGAACGTGCGTGCCAGTTGCACCGTGGCGCCCGAGTCTCCAGCCAGGTAGCGACCAACGCTTACGGTAGCCAGTATGTCATTCCAGCCGGTGTCCCAGTAGGCGGTGGCGTGGCCCGTAGCCACGCGATAGTCACGAAAGGCAAAGTTTTGGCGGAAGTCCCGCTGCTTCACCACGTTCGCATCTATTCCAAAGGCGAGGCGGCTCGCGAAGGGCCTGTATAACCACTCGCCGCCTACGCCGCCAAACATCTCCTCAAGATAGCCACCATATACGCTGTAGTACTGATTCTCGGTGAGCTTGCCCACGTGTGTCACTTGAAGATTCGGAATATTGACGGCCGAAGTCGTCAAATACTCCCGTAAAAACGTCCGCACCCGCGGCAAGTTGCTTGATCCGGTTTGTTTGAATTTGTTGTAGTTATCGATCAGACGCAAACGCAGGCTACCGTCTATCCAGGTATCGTCGCGCAACCAGAGTCTTGCTTGTTCCTGGGCGTAGACTTGAAACAATACAAATCCATCGGGTCCGCCCAGAGTTTGCCCCAAACCAAAACGCAGATCGTGCTCAAATTTCAGGCGCGGATTGGTGTGCAGAACCGCTACCGGATCCTCGGATTTAACGGGTGCTCTGGCGATGACGGCAATTTGCTGTTCACGAGGCGGCACGGGTTGCGTTTGTGGTCTAACCCAGGCATCGCGGTCGATTACATGTTCCGCAATTTCCTGTCCACGGGTGCGATATTTGAGCACAAAGCGGTCGATAGAGGGCGGGGCGTCACGGTGCAGTACTGCCGCAACTCTGTCTACCTGATCGCGCCAGTACGTTGCTCCGGCGTCTTCAAGAGTCACATGCAGTTCTCGCGTGCCCCCCTCAATACTTTGTACCTGCCAATTGGTCTGGGTTCTGATGGCTTGTGAGGTAGCCGCCCAGTCCAACTTCGGCTGGGCGGGCCGTGTATCTGCAACCGGAATACGCGCCGGGTCGCTGGTCTTGGGTGTCGATAGACCGTCAAGCTGGGTGTGAAATGCAAGCCCCAGCATCACAGTATTGCCGCGCTCAACGCCGAGCGTAATATCCACGGATTTGGCAGCCTTGTACACTACGCCGAAGTTCCATGGTGAACTGCGCTTTTGATTGTTGGCTTGAGGTTCGTTTTGGTAGTTGTTGCTGTCGTACTCGAGTTTGAGGGATAGCTTTTCCACTGGTGTCTGGTATTGGACGCCGCCAAATGGTTTTGCGGCACCCCGAAAGTAATTTTTTACGCTAAAAGTGCCGCCTTGACCGAATGCTGTATTGCGTGTCTGCCCAGCCAAATAGCCCCAGCCTAACCCCAAGTTCCAGTCCAGCATTTGCGTGCGTTTACTGACAACCAGATACTCCGAGGAAAAAAGTCCGGTTCCCGCAGCATCACGCACGCCAATAGCGATTTGTGGCACGTATGCGGACTCCGGCCAGAGGCGTACTTTGACGTCTAAGCTTTTATCCTTGTAGCTTTGATTGCCGCTGAAATCTACGGGGCCGTAGAGTCGATTGCTAATGTCTACATAGCGAAAGCCTGCTTCCAGCCAGTCCAAAGGCTGGAAAAATATATTGCCGCGTGTATAAGGTTGCGTCCGGCTAAAGCTAAATGAGAAGTGTCCGGCGGGATACATGCGCGCCGTCGGCGTCTCTAACAAACCGACATTGCCCCAATTGCTGGAGGAAACTTCTGCGCTGCGGGATCGTGTTGTCGAATTTGTAGCGGACACCATGGCGACGGTCTGGGTGCTGTCTTGCTGTGCAGATGCGTCCCCAGGTGCTGTAGTACTGCCTTCCGATGCCGGAACACGATAACCTTGGGACGCGCCACCCGGAGCCGGCGCTACGCGTTGCGGCTTGGACGCCATTTTTGCGTTGCGCTGCGGCCCTTTGAGTGGATCCGGCGCCGGCCCCTGGGTAGCTAGAAACGCAATGAGCTTTTCCGAAAACTGCTCTGACCATCCGCCGTCACGTGGCGGCCCCCAAATCCATGCGCCGGGTGCGGGTTCGTCTTGCGCTTCGCGGTTCCACGTGGCTACGCCAAAGCGTTGCAGTCGTCCGTCGGGCTGTGCGATCCATGCCCAATCCGCTTTTGAAATGCCGCAGGCTTCCAGATAGGCGCTTGCTTCACGGCCCGCCGCATGCGTCACCGCGCAGCGCGTTCCGTTTCCGGTAATCACCGTGACCGTCGATGGGCGTCGTGGCATAACCACGCTGTGTCCGGCTAGTAAAATAGGATCGCGCATCGGATTGGCCTGCAGCCATCGCGCATCGGCAACAGACACCGCTACTCGTCCGGTGACTGGGAGACTGGCTAACCACTCACGAAGGCGAGTCACGGCCTGTGCGTGGGCGGTCAGGTCGCGATTCGTTCCTGAAAGGGCTTGCACCAGATCTTGGCGTAATGCGTATTGCGCCGGCATTTCGTCTGCCACTCTCCAGCTAAGGCCAAGGTTGTAGGCATCAGGGGTGAAAGGCTGTTCCAGCAGCCAATCGCTTAGCCGCTTGGGTGTTGTTTGCGCTTGCAACATCGGCGAGACCAGCACCAGGGAAGCAAGCACCCCTCCGGAAAATGCAAATCGCTTCAGGGATCGCTGCCGATGATGCTCCGCCTTCCACTGTGACTTACGGGCTGGCGGATATTTAGTCAAATCACGACTCGCATGGTTTTGATCACTGCTTATGGATTACGGCTTCTTGAGCGTCCAGCGTTGCCAACTAAAACACAGGTCTGGCGCAAGGCATTGCTCGCCGTAGACAACCGTCTCGCGATCATTGGCGAACTCGACCGCATAGCGGGCAGGCGGCAGTGTTTCCTCGGTTGCCCCCAGGTTTGGAAGCCATTTCGCAGCACCCGCAGCGGATGCGGTTTGATGCCGCTCTTCAAACCAGGTGAGATTCTCGGGGCTCAGGTCTTGAAGCGCGCTTTTTTGCGGGGGCGGGATCACGCTTAGCACCAGCTTATCGTGTATTCCAAAGCGATAGCCCGGCATTACGTCGCGAGTGCGTTGCCATGCAACGGGCTGGCCTGCACGGGCTGTTGCTGCCCATGCGGGCATGTCCGTTTGTGACACGTTTCGCCATTCCGTCAGCAAGCCATTTGTGCCAACCACACGGCCGTTCTGCAGACGGATCACCTCATGGCCTGAACTATAATAAATTTCGATGGGGCCGTCCGGATGCTTGTCGATATCGCCAAGTGCAACAAATACGATCCGCCCCTTGATTGTAACTTTTAAGTAGCGAAACGCCGGGTTAAGGCGGGTGCTGTCGCCACCCGGCTGACCTTTTATGACGTTGCTCGCCGTTTGCAAGACGGCGTTCAAATAAGACGCGCAGCCGGTAAGCGTGCAGGCTGTTAAGGCAGCCAATAAAAATGAAACCCATACCAACAGCGTTTGAATCTTCGCTGGGGAATCTAAATTGTAATTCGTCATTGCAG
>JANMXV010000647.1:0-1861 GCA_031381325.1 Betaproteobacteria bacterium
TGAAAGGGGTACCCCATTCACTCCTTCACTCCTTCACCCCTTCACTCCTTCACTCCTTCACTCCTTCACCCCTTCACTCCTTCACTCCTCCAAATGAGCCAGCCCATCCACCACTTAATTCCCGGTGCCCCCGACCCCGTAGCGCCGTTCAGCCACGCGGTCGAGCAGGACGGCTGGGTATTTGTCACCGGCCAGATGCCCTTCTCGGGCACCGCCAACAACTCGCCTTACCCCGGGGGCATCGCCGCGCAAACCCGTCAAGTTATGGCGAACCTGATGCACGTACTTGAAGGGTGCGGCCTGGGGTTGCAGCACGTGCTATCGGCGCGCATCTTTCTCACACACTTCAAAACGGACTACGAGAAAATGAACGCGGTGTATGCTGAATACTTTGCACCCGGCAAGCGGCCCGCGCGCACCTGCGTCGGCGTCACCGCACTGGCGCGCGGCGCGCGTGTGGAAATCGACTTCATTGCGCGCCGCCCGGCGCGACGTAAAGCCCGCACACCGCTGAAATCCAGCCGCACGCGCCCCTGAGCAAAATCAACCCTTGCAGGATTGTTCGTGGCGACCGGCGATTAACGAGTCGCCAACGGAGAGGACGGCTTCCGTCCTGTCCAGCCGGTAACCGTGTTGGTAGACCGACTGCAATTTCCAGCCGTTATCCGGCGTAAGACCGAGCACGCTGCGCAATCGGCTGATGTGGGTATCCAGCGTGCGCGTCAATGCCGAGCGTCCGCAGCCCCACACTTGCTCCATCAGATACGTGCGCGAAAGGAGTTGACCGGTATGGGTCAACAGAAACACAGCAAGATCGTAGGTTTTCGGCGTAAGCGTCAAGCGCTTGCCATTACGCGAAATCACGCGGTTTCGCAAATCGACGCACAAGGCGCTAAATTCAATCTGCTCTTCCAAGGGGAGCGCGCCCGGCTGCGTGCGGCGCGCCAACGCCGCCACGCGCGCCAACAGTTCCAATTGCCGAAGGGGTTTGACCACGCAATCATCGGCGCCTGCCTTAAGCGCCGCGACGATATCGTTTTCAATATCTTTTTTCAGAATTCGAATGATCGGCACTGCCAATTTCAATTGCGCGCGCAGTGAGAGAATAATCTCCGCGCCGCCTGCGCCATGGGCGACTGATCCCGCGATGACCAAATCAAATTTTTCCCGCTTGAATTCACGCATGAAACCGCTTTCGGTGGCAAAACGCGACGCAGTATTTCCCGCGGAACGCAGCCAATCTTCCAGCACTTGCGCATCGTGAGTGTCGCTTTCCAGCACGGCTATTCTCATTTTTCAAGCACCTCGCCTCAACCTGGGTGTAAACATAACGCAGGCTGCCGCGCCGTGGCACGTCCCCAACAGGCTTTTTACAAATCTTTTACAGCTTTTAACAAAACACATCCCGCGATCAAAAATGGCCGTTCCCTTATACTCAAGCCCTCAACCACTCATACATGCCGCCCGGCCAACGCCTATGCACGGTCTCACTGTCGATCATCTCGCGCATTACCTGTCCGACAGGGATGCCGCCGGCGCCGCGCTCATGCGCTTGGGCTTCACCTTGACCCCGTTTTCAGCCCAGTCGCAGCGGCTGGAACCTGGTGGGCCTTTGGTCCCCGCCGGCACCGGAAACCGCTGCATGATGCTGCAAAACGGATACGTGGAATTCCTCACCCCCACGCACGACACGGCCAACGCCCGGCAACTGCGCAGCGCTATCGCGCGCTATACCGGCGTGCATCTGATTGCGTTCGGCACGCAAACACCCGCAGTGGATTTCGCGCGTCTCGAAGCCGCAGGTTTCGCCCCGCTGCCGCCTGTCGCGCTGCAACGGCAGGTCGGCACAGAAGACGGTGAG
>JANMXV010000669.1:0-1934 GCA_031381325.1 Betaproteobacteria bacterium
CGCCTTGTGCGGACATGATGATGCGTACACCCCCGGCGGCGGCGTCCAACAAGAGGCCGAGATAGGCTTCGCTGCCGCCGGCCACCTGTTGCTCGATGCGCACGGAATCCACGCGCCGGCCCTTGACCACGCGGCCGAGAATCGCTTGCGTATGCTCGGTGATTTCCTGTGACGTGGCAGCCTTTTTGATGATGCCGGCCTTGCCGCGTCCGCCTGCCGTGATCTGGCCTTTGACGATCCACGGGCCTGCGGGCAAATCTTTGTTCGCGTCAGTGATATTGGTAATCAGTTTACCTGCGGGCACGTGAACGTTATGCCGCGACAGCAACTCTTTTGCGTCGTGTTCGAGTAGATACATTTATTCTACTTCTCACTTGTTGCGTTTGCGGTTGATGAACGCTTCCATCATGCGTCGCGGCTCGTCGGTGCTGCGCGCCTCGACGCAGGCGCGAATGCCCTGCCAGATGCCGTCAGTGATGGACATGCGTTCCCAGTCGTTTATTAACGTCTTCTGCAGGCGCATCACTCTTTTGCCGCCAAGCAGAATGGAGGTAATCCATTTTTCCACCGCGGCATCGAGTTCGCCTGCGGGCACGAGCTTTTGCAAAAAGCCGATGCGATACGCTTCCTGCGCATCGATGATGTCGCCGGTGTAGATCAGCTCGGCGGCCTTGCCCCAGCCGATCAGCCGGGGCAGCAGCACGGCTTCCATGCCCGAAGTACGCGTCGGCATTCCCTCAGGCATGGAGGCCGTGCTGCTGCCAAAACTGATCGGCTGGGGCAAGGCCGCCGAGCTGATTTACACCGGTGATGTGATCGACGCGCAGGAGGCCTACCGCATCGGTTTTCTACAAAAGCTGGCGCCCGCTGCGCAACTCGATGCCGCTGTCGAAAAATGGATTGCCTCGCTGCTGCTCGGCGGCAAACGCGTCATGCGCCTGCAAAAGACCTTGATCAATGACTGGGAACGCATGTCCATCACCGATGGCATCTGGGCGGGCATCCGCGCCTGCGTCGAATCACGCCGCACCGATGAGCCCCGGCGCATGATGCAGGCGTTTATCGACCGCAAGCGGAGCCCATGAAGCGCAGCACCATGTTCATGCTGCTGTGTGCTGCAGGTTCACCCACGAACGCCCAAAGCTATCCGACAAAATCCGTACGTTATCTGATTCCGTACGCACCCGGCGGCGGCACCGATATCGTCGCGCGCACCGTGGGCGCGAAGCTCACGGAACAACTGGGGCAAACCTTCGTTATCGAAAATCGCCCCGGTGCGGGCGGCAACATCGCTACCGAAGCCACCCTCAAGGCGCCTGCGGACGGCTATACCATTCTTGCGGGCAATATCGGCCCGATGGCTGTCAACCCCAGCCTTTACAAACTCGGTTTTGATCCGCTGCGTGATCTCGCGCCGGTTACCCTGCTGGCGCTTGCTCCCTTGCTGATTGTCACGCACCCCGCGTTGCCGGTCAAAAATGTAAAACAACTGATCGCGCTCGCGCGCCGTGAACCTGGCAAGCTCAATTATTCGTCCGCTGGAACTGGATCATCCAATCATCTGGCCGGCGCGCTGTTCGATATGCTCGCCCAGGTGCGTAGCGTGCACATACCCTATCGCGGCGCCGGGCCTGCAATGGTTGATCTGCTCGCGGGCCATGTGATGCTGTCGTTTGTTACCCTGCCCTCGGCGATGAGCCATGTCAAAACCGCTCGCCTGCAGGTGCTGGGCGTGACCAGCGCAAAACGCTCATCCCTGTTGCCCACGGTGCCAACCACGGCCGAAGCGGGCCTGCCCGGACACGAAGTCAGCGCGTGGTACAGTGTGGTGGTGCATGCGGGCACTCCCCGCCCCGCTATCGAGCGACTGCACAACGCGTTGCTCAAGGCATTGCAATACCCCGATGTGAAGGAACGCCTGATCGCGGAAGGCG
>JANMXV010000687.1:0-6141 GCA_031381325.1 Betaproteobacteria bacterium
GATGTGAAGCGGGCTCAACCGCGCGCGCGGCGCACACCGGATCGCGCTCGTCGGGACCCTGCATCGCGTCGTATGCGGCTGCAAGGTCGGGCACCGTGCGCGCAAACGGCCCGACGTGATCCAAACTGCCGGCAAACGGAAACGAGCCTGCCCGGCTGAGTCGTCCATAGGTCGGTTTCAATCCAAAAATGCCGCACAGCGCACTGGGCACCCGTATCGAGCCATTGGTGTCCGACCCCAGGGCCAGCGGCACCAGGCCGCCTGCCACCGCCGCACCGCAGCCGCCTGATGATCCGCCGGCGATACAGTCCAGTGAATGCGGGTTCCGAGTCGTGCCGTAGTGCGCGTTTTCCGTCGTGAACCCATAGGCGTACTCGTCCATATTCAGCATGCCGACGAGTACCGCGCCGGCGTCGCACAAGCGGCGCACGATCGTTGCATCAGCCGCCGCTGCCTGGTTCGTCGCGTTGATGCGTGATCCGGCAAGCGTAACGTGACCTTTGACGTCGAAGAGGTTCTTTACCGCGAACGGTACGCCTGCCAGCGGTCCCGGATCGCGGCCTGCCGCAATGGCCGCATCGATAGCGGCGGCTTCCCTGAGCGCGCGTGCTGCGGTCACTGCGGTAAACGCGTTGTAGCGGCTGTCGCGCGCAGCGATGCGCGCGAGGGTGTCACGTGCAATATCAGTGGCAGTCGTCCTGAGGCCACGCACATCAGCCGCGATGTCGAGCGCCGCAGCACAAGGTGTCATGGCTCGAACCCCGGCGCAAGCTCGTCTTCAACCGTAAACGGATGATCCAGCACGAGCCGGGCGAGCGTGTTTATGCGCGTCATTTGTACGCTCACCGCGCTGCGCTCAGCCGGCGTCAGCGTGAGGCCAAGTGCCGGTGCCGCGGCTTCTATGAATTTCTCAGCGTCGAACGGTTCCATCGGTGTTCAAGGGTTGAAATGAATGGAATGGCTGGATGGGAGGGGGGGGTGATTCAATCTTCAGCGTGCGCGATGACCGCAATCGGCCCGCCGCCTGGCGGCCCCTGATGCTCGGCGCCACCGGACACATACACCAGCCCGGTGCCGGCAAAGCCCGCAATCAGTCCGCCGACTGCGGCGCGCGCATGCCGCGTGGCGTTAATGTCCGAATCATCGAGCATGGTGTGCCGCGCGCCTCGTACCTCGCCGGACGGTGCGGCTTCAGCTTTCGCAAAAACGTTCACCAGCCGGGCACGGGCTGCGAGTGTGTCCGCCGAATACGTGCCCAGCCCGGCATGACGAAATGCGCTGATGATCGCATTAAGATCGATAGCGTCCTTCATAACCGCGTGTCCGATGGTGTAGCGGCTTGCTGATCGCAGGGCGTTGCCCATCAGGATCACGACGTTGCACATGAGTTCGATGCCGGCCGAGGTGGAAGCGACCGTGGAAAAAGCGCTCCAGTCTGACAGCACTGCAGTCGCGGCCGGTATTTCACTCAGCTCCCCCAAAGCAAGCGCAACACCGAGCGCCGATGCCCCGCGCGAGTAACCCATCGATGCGTAGGCATCCTCCGTAACGACGGTTTGCTTGCGCGCGTGCGCCGCCCGCACGCGTTCCGCGGTGAGCAAAGGACATTTGATCTGCACGAAGTGAACGTCGGCTGCCTGCTCAATGCCCGCATCCGCCATTGCGGCGGTAACGGCTTTCGCCGTTTCTTCGATCTGCACGCGGCGTCCCAGCGCTTCCGGCAAAAACTCGGGGGTGTGTGCGATGCCGATCACGAGCCGCTTTTGCGTACCTGCGGTTTCATCCGTGTGGCAGCGCGCGAACACGGTGATATGCGGAGAGAGTACGCCCTCCGTGCCGCCCGACATGACAAAGGCTATGCGCCGCTCGACTTCGGCCGCAGCGAGTCCAAGCCGCTGCCCCAGACAACCGGCCAGCGCCGCGGTCGCGTATTCGCGCGTGAAGTCGTTGACACAGCCGTTGCCTTCGGTCTTGCCCAGGATCGCGATGATCGAGCGAGGATCGAGCGTGCCTTCATTAATGAGCTGAACCAGCCCCGACACGTCCGCAGGCCCCGCCATTGGAATCTTGTATACATCGACTTTCTGGATTGCAGGCATCGCATTGGTTCCATGCATACTACAAGGTCAGGCGACCGCCTTCAGTTCCCGTGGCGCCACATGGCTGGTCAAGCGCTGCGTGATGTCACGGCGCACCTGGTTAAAATCAATCGCCGACACCTCCCGAGGCCGCGCCAGTTCAATCGCAATATCGGCCTCGACCCGGCCCGGCCCCGCGGTCATCACCACCACGCGGTCAGACAACAGCACGGCTTCTTCCACTGAATGCGTCACGAAGATCACGGTAACCTTTGTGCGCGCCCAGATTTCCAGGAGTTCCTGTTGCAGGCTTTCACGCGTCAGCGCATCCAGTGCGCCGAACGGTTCGTCCATCAACAATAACTCGCACTCGTTGGCGAGTACTCGCGCAATCGCCACCCGTTGCTTCATGCCGCCCGAGAGTTGATGCGGAAAGCGGCCGGCAAATTTCTCAAGCCCGACCATATTCAGATATTCGCCGGTGATTTCGTCGATGTATTTTTTGGCCAACCCTTTTTGGCGCGGACCAAAGCTGATGTTTTCACGCACCGTCATCCACGGAAACAAGGCGTAATCCTGAAACACCATGCCGCGATCACTGCCCGGGCCGGTGATCGCATGTTCATAAAGACTGACCTGTCCCGAACTGGTCTGCTCGAAGCCCGCGATGATCCTGAGCAGCGTGGACTTGCCGCAGCCCGACGCTCCGATCAGACACACGAACTCGCCCTTTTCTATACTAAGATCCACGCTGCGCAGGGCGTGCACCTGGTCGGCGCCCATCTGGAACGTCTTGGACACCTCACGTACCGTCAGGAACTGCCGTCGCGGTTTGATCCCGTCGCTAACCATGATGTTGCGGGCTCCAGCGCAGAATCCAGTTGCTGATGCCGACGATGATGCGATCGGTGAGGAAGCCTGCGACGCCAATCACAATCATTCCCGTGATCACCAGGTCGGTTCGTGACAAGGTGCGGCCATCCATGATGACCGATCCCAGTCCGGTCGGCACCCCGGTCATTTCGCCGACCACGATCAGGATCCACGCGAAGCCGTGGGCCAAGCGCAGGCCGTTGAAAATGCCGGGCATCGCCGCCGGCAGCACCACCTGGCGAAACATGCGAGAGCCGTCACAGCCCAGCATGGATGCCGCCTCGAACAGCCGCGGATCAACCGAGCGCACGCCGAATATAGTGTTAAGCAAAATCGGATAGAAGGCCCCGAGAAATACCAGAAACACTGCGGAACGCGGCCCAAGGCCAAAAAAAATCATCGACAGCGGCAGCCACGCAGTAACGGGTATCGGCCGCAGCAGGGACAACGTGGGGTCGAGCATCTGACGGATAATTTTGACCTTGCCGATCAACAGTCCCAGCGGAATGCCAATCACAATCGCAAGCGCAAATCCGCCGTACACGCGCTGCATCGACGCCAGCAGATGCGTGAGTATGGTGCCGCTGAAGGCGTCATCGTGAATGCCGCCGAAAGCAAAGTCCCACATCATTACACCGACCTGATACGGCTGTGGAACCAGCCGGGTGCCAGTGATCACTACCAGGTAGTGCCACAGCACCACCAGCGCGATCGGAAATGCCGCGGCCAGCAGCACCCCTTGCACACGCTCCGGCAGCCAGGGCGACGCCGTGGCTGACACACTCTCCGCTGCGGCGGGTGTGCTAGCCGCCGCAGGGGGCGTGCTCGCCGCAGAGGCGGACGCACCCACCACACGCGGTGACTCGGAAGGTATCGCTGACACGATGAAATTTTCCTGCGCGCTTACTTCTGTGCCACTGCTGCTACCGGCATGAAATTCGCGTTAATGAATTTATCGAAGTTAGGCAACTCGCGAATCTGCTTTTTTTCGAGCATCAGTGCCCCATACGCCTTGGCGCGCTTGATGAATTCATCGTCGATCTTCCACGTCAACTGCACATTGGGTGCAGCCATTTCAATCGATTTCTGTTGCTGACCGAGCTTCATCATGGTCATCTTGACCATTTCGGCGCGATTCGACATCGCGAAATCAGTCGCCTTGCGATGCATCTCCATCATGATCTTCACCAGCTCCGGATTCTTGTCGATCATTTCCTGGCGCGTCGCCCACACCATGTTGAGCGAGCCTATCGGCGTGCTGTACGGATACTCGACGATTTTGCCCACGCCATTGGCCAGACTGATGCCGGGGCCCGGTTCCGCGCCGACATAGGCATCGACGTCACCGCGCGCCAGCGCCGGGGCCATATCGGAGAACGGCAGCCGTATCGACTGAATGTCCTTAATGGTCATGCCCTCTGCTTTCAGGCGCTCCAGAATCACCACTTCCTGAGTGGAGCCCGGCCAGATCGCGACTTTCTTACCCTTCAAATCCTTGATGCTTTTGATATCGGATTTCGCGCCTGCGACTACTGCCATGCCGCCGTTACATTGCGGCGCGAAAATTACCACCGGCTCGCCCGCCGCGGCGCCGAGCATCGCCGCCGCAAAACCAAAGGTGCCAAAATCGACGGTGCCGGTAACCACGGCATTCTTGCCGTCGGTCGGGCTTTCGAACGGAATCACTTCAATCCTGTAGCCGGGGGGCGCAAACTGCTGGTAAAAATGCGGGGTGATCGCGTGGATCAGCTTCATCGTGCCGACCTTGATTACTTTCTCTTGCGCTTGCACGCTTTGCAAGCCCAGCGGCGCAAGCAACGCAAACACAGCGGCGGTAAAAAATTGTCTGCGAATCGGTAACATGGTGATCTCCTGGTTGGTGTGCAAGCGCTTGAATACGCCTTACCCTACCTTGAGCAACTCTTGTGCCACTCAAAAAGTTACTATTTAAAACAATAAGTTATGTCTATGCAACGATAGTGTGACGCACTCAAATGGTGCGTTATTTCTACTCACGCACTGCGCAGGTGCGCTCCTTACGCAGTAGCGAGCTCGTGTATCAGCGCGGTGAGTGCGCCGTCCGCTTGCGCCAGTTCTTCGAGAATGGTGAAGTGATTATGGTGCGGAAGCTGAATCAGTCGCCCCGGTAATCCGGCTTGTGTACGCGCCTGAGCAAAGGTTAGAGACTGCCGCTGCAATTCGGGTAACTCGCCCTCGCCACACGCCAGCATCAGCGGCGCGGAACGCGCAGGCAGATTCAATAATGGGCTCAGCCGCTGTACGGCATCAGCATCAAGCCCGAGTTGGGTATTGAGATAGTTAAGGCGTATCGGCTGCAGATCGAAAATGCCGCTGATCGCGAGTCCGCCTTTCACAGGTGATTCGTCCATCACCATCGCGGTGAGATGAGCGCCCGCCGACCAGCCGCACACGATGATGCGTGCGGGGTCTCCGCCGTAATCCGCCGCGTGCCGCGCGATCCAGTGTATGGCTGCGCGCACTTCTGCAACTATGCCGGCTAGCGTAATCTCCGGCGCCAGCGTATAGCCGGGCAATGCAACATGAATGCCGTGCGCAAGCGGTCCGGCAGCAACAAAGCTGAACGTTTCCTTTGCGCGCATCTGCCAATAACCGCCGTGGATGAAAACAAGTACGGGCCCCGGTTCGCCCGCGGCAAAGTAATCGATGCGATTGCGTTCAGCCGCGCCATAGCGCAGGTCGAGGTGTTGTGGCTTGGCCGCACGCAGTTGCGCGCTGCGCGCATCAAATTCCGCCAGCAGCGCCGCGCTATTCGCCACCGCCGCCGTGTTGTCGTAAGCCGCATCCAGCGCTGCGCGATCCATGCCGCGATAAATATTCAGGTTCATCAAACTATTCCGTAGGTACGGCCATAATTCAACAACGCGACTTAATATCAAAAGCGCGAACAAATTTTCCCGTCATTCTGGCGAAGGCCAGAATCGTGCGCCCGTGATGGCGCCAAATCAGCACGGTGCAAGTCCGTGTCGGAGTGTGCCACAGCTCCGTAGCCGAAGGTAACTGCGTTGCTGCGAAGCGGGGTGGGGAGCAACGGGAGGCGAACTGTCGGTCCGTAGGATAACGAACTCGATTCGGCGTTGTGTTGCGGCGAGCCTCCGATTCTGTGGCGAAGCCCGGAACTAGCCCGATACGCTGTAGTGGTAGTAAGCGG
>JANMXV010000716.1:0-5914 GCA_031381325.1 Betaproteobacteria bacterium
TCGCACAGCGCATCGAGGCTGTTGCGTTTGCCCGGATGCAACTCGCGCGCCTGCTTTAAGGTGTCGATGACGCTGGGGCAGACTTCTTTCATCGGCTTCATGTCGAGCAGCCGCAGCTCATGATTCAGAAACGATAGGTCAAAGGGCGCGTTGTGTATTACCAGCTCTGCACCGTTGACGTAATCCAGAAACTCCTGTGCGATCTCGCGGAATTTGGGCTTGTCCGAGAGAAATTCGCGCGTGATGCCGTGAACTTGCAGCGCGCCCTCTTCGCTGTCGCGTTCAGGATTGACGTAGCGATGAAAATGCTTGCCCGTCGGCTGCCGATTGAGGATTTCCACACCGCCGATTTCGATGATGCGATTGCCCAGCGCCGGGTCGAGTCCGGTGGTTTCGGTGTCGAGGATGATTTGGCGCATTTAAGTATTCACACTTTCCACGCCCCGATTCGCCAACTGATCGGCCTTTTCATTGCCGTTATGCCCGGCGTGGCCCTTCACCCACAGCCATTCGACATCGTGCTGTTGGGCGAGCGTGTCCAGCGCTTTCCACAGATCGTCGTTCTTCACCGGCTTTTTGCCGGTCGTGCGCCAGCCATTTTTTTTCCAGCCGTGTATCCAGGCCGTGATGCCCTGTTGCACATATTTTGAGTCCGTGTGCAGTTGCACCTTGCAGCGGCGCTTCAACGCTTCGAGCGCACGGATCACCGCGAGGAGCTCCATGCGGTTATTGGTGGTATGCGCTTCGCCGCCGAAGAGTTCTTTCTCCTTGCCGTTCGCGACCAGCCACACGCCCCAGCCGCCGACACCGGGATTGCCCTTGCAGGCGCCATCGGTGTAAATTTTTACGCTGTCACTCATTGCCCCTCCAAAGGCTCACGCTGCCCGCGTTGCCCGCGCGCCGCCAGTTGTTCCTCCTGTTTTTGCGGCACCGACACCAGTTGCTTGCTGCGCGCGACCTGTGTCCAGCGCGGCGTGATCACGCGCATGCCGCGCACGCGCTTGATGGCGTGCAAGAACGCCACCGCGCCGCTGAACGGCCACCAGCGGTCGCCCGCGGATTCCATGAACTTAAAGCGCTCCAGCCACTTTTCACTCGAACACGGCGGCACATAGCAGCCCATCGCGCCGCCCGCCATTTCAAAGCCCAGCAGCGACAGCCAATCTTTTAACCGCAGCAAATGGATGAAACGCCCGCGCCACGGATAACTGTCGCGTTTTGAAAAAGAGTGCCACGCGCCCCACAGACTCATCGGGTTAAAGCACATCACCAGCAGGTGGCCATCGGGCACCAGCACGCGCTCCACTTCCCGCAGAATCTGATGCGGGTTGTCCGAAAATTCAAGCACATGCGGCAGCAGCACCAGATCGACGCTGGCGCTGACCACCGGCAATTCGGCGCCATCCGCGCGCAAGTTCGCGGTGACGCCACGATCCACGGTGGCACGCAACGGCATGCGGTTGGCGCGCAGCAAATCGAATTCCGGCAGACCGATTTGCAACGCGTTGTAGCCGAAAATGTCGGCGACGGTTTTGTCGATGTACGCGCGTTCGCGCGCCAGCAGATATTGTCCCAGCGGCGTTTGCAGCCAGGCCGCCATGCCGGCACTGGGATGGGGTTGGTTCGGGGTTAGCGTTTCAATAGCCATGCGCCCAGTTTAAATCAAAAAAAAGGCCGCTGATGCGGCCTTTTTCGTCAATCTCAAAACACTCAGGCCACAACCGCCATTTCAAAATCCGCCTTGCTGGTGCCGCAGTCGGGACAACTCCAGGTATCGGGCACGTCCTCCCAGCGCGTGCCGGCCGCGATGCCGTCGTGCGGCATGCCTTGCGCTTCGTCGTACGAAAACGAGCACAGCAGACATTGCCAAACGCGCAATTCCTTCGACTGGGATGCTTCCGGCACAATGGCCTTGGCCATTTCAAGACGCGGAAAATTCAGTACCAGCGCTTCCACGCCTTCGGGGCCGGCGACGATGGGGAAATAGCCTTCATCGGGTTTGGTGAATCCAATGGAAATCGCTTTGAATTCCTTGCCCTGATAGTTGAGGCTGCCTTTGGTGATAATGATATATTGGCCGTTGCCGTTGGAGGCATCGGGGCCGGTTGTTTGCGCGCCCGGTGCGAGTTTCAGTGAGTACGCCGCGAGACCACGCTCATCCTTGATGTCATTGAAAGTATGAACGTTGACATCACCGTTGCCTTCAAACTTCGGCGCTTCCGTGACCTGCCACGGTTTGCGATTGGGCACCGATACCAGTTTTTCTTTGCTTATGTCCAGATACTGCGCGCCCGGATCCCAGTGCGCGCGCAGCGTTAAAAAGCCGACGCCTTGATCGGCTCCGGTTAACGGGCCGTAGGGCGTATGCGCACGCGAAAAATGCACCGCGTTAAGCGACAGCGGATGTTTGCCGATGACGCCGCCACCGCTGACGATCACCTGAAACTGATCGACTTCGTGAAAGTGCGGCCTGATCACACGATGTGGCGTACCTTCGGCGAGAAACGCCACCGGATGATCCACCACGCCTTTGGGCGGCGTTATAAAACCGGTGCGCCAAGCCGTGCCGCCGCCGTTGGGGATTTCACGTGTTGTTTTACCGGCTTTGACGTCTTCATACGATGCGATTTGGGGCATGTGAAACTCCTTCTGTCAGGGCCTGCGATACGCACATTCTACTCGCGTCGGTCCAGCGATGTGAAGTGTCGCGCCGCGCAGTGCGGCTAGTCCGCATAGTGATCTCCTTGTTGGGGTATCGGATGACCCGAAGAAAGCTGTTTCCTGTTCAAGCTTGAGTAATTCTTCTACGCTCATAGGAAATATGACCATCTAACCAGCTTTATGCAAGATGCGGCTGCCGTTTTTTGAGTGTGGTCATCTTGCTATAATCGACTCATCGCAAGCCTCTCCAGGAGTTCTCCATGCAAACCAAAATCCCCTGCGTCATTATGCGCGGCGGCACCTCGCGCGGCCCGTTTTTTCATCTGTCCGACCTGCCCGCCGACACCGCCACACGCGATGCGGTGCTGCTCTCGGTGATGGGCTCGCCGCACGAAATCCAGGTGGACGGCATCGGCGGCTCGCATTCGGTGACCAGCAAAGTTGCGATGATCAGCCAATCGCAACGGCCCGGCGTGGACGTGGATTATTTATTTGCGCAAGTCGAAATTAACGAGCAACGCGTCGATACCAAACCCAATTGCGGCAACATGCTGGTGGCCGTGGGGCCGTTCGCTATTGATCAGGGTTTGATTCCCGCGAAGAACGGCGAAACGCCGGTGCGCATCTATAACGTCAACACCCAATCGATGGTCGAAGCCCTTGTGCAAACCCCAGGCGGTGAGGTCACTTATGAAGGCAATGCCGCCATCGATGGCGTGGGCGGCACTGCGGCGCCGGTGGGCATCAACTTCACCGCCGCTATCGGCGCGGTCACCAAAAAACTGCTGCCGACCGGCAAACCACTGGATATGATTGAAGGGGTGGAAGTGAGCTGCGTCGATGTCGCGATGCCGGTAGTTTTTATGCGCGCGGAAACGTTCAGCAAGACCGGTTACGAGACCGCCAATGAACTCGACGCGGACAAGGCACTCTTCAAGCGCCTGGAAGCAATACGCATCAAGGCCGGCGTGATGATGGGCATGGGCGACGTGTCGAAAAGTGTGGTGCCAAAGATCAGCCTGGTCGCTAAACCACGCCACGGTGGAACGATTTCATCGCGTTTCTTCGTACCCTACGCCTGCCACAAGGCTCATCCGGTGACCGGCACGGTGTGCCTGGCATCAGCATGCGCGATTCCTGGCACTGTTGCTGAAAAAATTTCGGGGCGCTCCAATGCGCCGCAAGGCATTATCGAAATTGAACATCCATCGGGCAAGATCGCGATTGATCTCGATGCCGACTTCACCAACGGCAAACAAGAACTGCGCCGCGCCGCGCTGATCCGCACTGCACGCCGTATCTTCGACGGCAGTGTCAATGTGCCCAAAGCAGTGTGGGCGGGCAAATAGCGCACTGCAGAATATACTCTAACTATTTGTTTTTAAAATATTTTATAAGACGTGCCGGATACACGCCAGCGCGTCGCGGTAATCGGTGGCGGCTACGCCGGCATGGCGGCTGCCGTTACGCTGGCCGAACAGCGTGTGCCCGTTACGGTATATGAAGCCGGCCCTGTTCTGGGTGGCCGGGCACGGCGCGTGGAAATCAATGGCGTCACGCTCGACAACGGACTGCACATACTCATCGGCGCGTATCGAGAAACGCTGCGCTTGATCGCGCAGGTTCATCCGGCGCCGCTCAGTGCGTTGATGCGTTTGCCGCTCGATTGGTACCTGCACAAACACTTGCACCTGCGCGCGCCGAAATTTCCCGCACCTTTGCACCTGGTCACGGCGCTGCTCACAGCCAAGGGCGCCAACTGGGCCGAACGCTGGGCGGCGATCCGCATGATGCGTGCGCTGCGCGGCGCGAATTTTCGTTTGTCGCACGACACCACCGTCAGCGCTTTGCTCAAGGCGCATGCGCAAGGGCCAGGTCTTACCCAACATCTATGGGTTCCGTTGTGCGTCTCCGCGCTCAACACGCCGCCGCAAAAAGCCTCCGCGCAACTGTTTCTCAATGTGCTGCGCGACGGGCTCAACGCCGAGCGCGCCGGCAGCGATCTGCTGATCGCGCGGGTAGACCTCAGTGCGCTGTTTCCGGAGCCGGCGGCGGACTATGTGCGCGCTCGCGGCGGCGAAGTGCTCAGCGGCCGGCGGGTAACGGTGGTTGATCCCGTTGGCGGCGGATTTGAAGTCACCGCCGGCAGTGAGACGCGAACATTCAGCCATATAATCTGCGCGCTGCCGCCGCATCAAGTGGGCGCTTTTCTCGCGGGCATCAGCGCCTTGTCCGAGACGATGGAATGCGTTCAAGCGATGGATTACCAGCCGATCACCAGCGTATACCTCCAATTTGAAGGCCGCGTGCGGTTGCCCGCGCCGATGACGGGGCTGGCAAACGGCGTGGCCCACTGGCTATTCGACCGCGAAGCGATTTGCGGTCAGCGCGGGTTGATCGGCGCGGTGATTAGCGCTGAAGGCCCGCATCAGGATTTGACGCAGGAGGCACTGGGCGCGCGCGTCCATGAGGAATTAGCCGCACACTTTGGCCCGCTGCCGCCGCTGCAATGGCAGCGCGTCATCTCCGAAAAGCGCGCGACCTTTTCCGCCACGCCGGGGTTGCGCCGCCCTGCACAAAAAACACCGCTGGCGAATTTCTGGCTGGCCGGCGATTACACCGCCAGCGACTATCCGGCCACGCTGGAAGCGGCAGTGCGCAGCGGTGTTACTTGCGCGCGCGGGGTTATGGGCGGGGTTTTGGTATAAGGCAGCGGTATAATATTTACATTGGAAGCAAACGTGATAAGCGCGATACGGTGCTTCCTTCCCTCACCCCAACCCCTCCCGGAGGGCGAGGGGCTTTTCACCCGTCTCCCTCCGGGACAAGGGAACACTTGAAGCGGAGCAGAAGGGCCGGGGATGAGGGAAGGGTTTTGGTAGAACCACCGTCTCGCGCACTCACGTACGAGGGATCGAAAAGTGTCCGAACGCGAATCAATGGAGTACGATGTCGTCATAGTGGGCGCCGGCCCGGCCGGCCTTGCGGCGGCGATCAAGTTAAAGCAGCTTGCCGCCGAGCACAGCCACGAGATCAACGTCTGCGTGATTGAAAAAGGCTCCGAGGTCGGCGCACATATTTTATCGGGCGCGGTGATGGATCCGCGCGCGCTGAACGAACTGCTGCCGAACTGGAAAGAACTCGACGCACCGCTCAACACGCCCGTCACCGAAGACCGATTTCTATTTCTGAGCGAAACGTCGTCGATGCGGTTGCCGGCATTCATGCTGCCGGGTTGCCTGCAAAATCATGG
>JANMXV010000721.1:0-2290 GCA_031381325.1 Betaproteobacteria bacterium
CATGTGAGCCATCAGCAAAATCTTTTTCGTCCCTGTACCGAACGTTGCGCGCACCATCTTGCCGATTTTCTCCGGCGTGTCCGACAGCCGCACCGTGTCGGCTTCCGTAGGCTCGATCAGTTCGACTTTGCCGCCGAGCGCGCGCAGACGCGTTGCGAGTACGTTGGCGATTTTGTCGAGTTCTTCGAGCTCGCGGCTGCCGGCCTCGATGGCGATCAACTCTTTTAACGTGTTCATTAATGCCGGGGTTTCTTTTTGTGCGAGCGACCACACGGGTTCCACGCCGGCGCCGTAGGCAGTGGCAGTCGATAAAGCTATCCAGAGCGCTATCGCATAACTATTTATTTTTAAATACTTTTTCATGCTCATGTCCAGTTAGTGCTGTTTCCACAATGACGCCACGGCGGCGATGGCCGCATCGACATCCGCATGACCCACATGCCGTTGCGTCACAAAGCGCAGCGTCGTTGCAGACGCCGGACTCACGCGCACACCTTTGCGCTCCAGATCAGCGGACCACTGTGCAGCGTTGCGTTTGCTCGCGATCAGGTCCACGCGCACGAGGTTGGTTTCAACATCATGCGGATCAACCAGGCTGGCGTCGATGTGATGCAGCCCTTCGGCCAGACGTTTGGCAGAGGCGTGATCTTCTTTCAGTCGATCCACCATCGTGTTCAGCGCAAGTATGCCCGCGGCGGCGAGCGGCCCTGCCTGCCGCATATTGCCGCCGACCATGCGCCGGAAGGTGCGCGCGCGTTCGATAAACGCGGCGCTGCCGCACAGCACCGAACCTATCGGCGCGCTCAAGCCCTTGGAAACGCAAAACCCAATCGAGTCGGTGTATTGCGCGACTTGTTTGGCTTCTACGCCCAGGGCAACGGCGGCGTTGAACAGCCGCGCGCCGTCGGTATGCACTGACACATTGTTTTCGTGCGCCAGTTCGTAAACCGCTTTCATATGCGCCAGCGGCAGCACCGCGCCGCCCGCTTGATTGTGCGTGGTCTCCATGCACACCAGCGCGGTACCGAGATTGTTGCGCGTCATCGGGCGTATTTTTTCACGCAAGGCGTCAATGTTCATTGCGCCGCGTGTGCCTGGAATACTTCGATGAAACAGGCCCGCCAGCCCGGCGATGCCGCCCAGCTCCGAAACGAGAATGTGCGCGCTGGCTTCGAGCAGCACTTCGCCGCCGCGCTGCGCGTGCGCAAGCACCGCTACCAGGTTGGTCATGGTGCCGCTCGGCATGAACGCGCCCGCTTCCTTGCCGGTGCGCTCACTGGCAAGCGCTTCCAGCTTAATCACGGTTTCGTCGCCGTCGCGCGAGTCGTCGCCGTAGCTCGCTTCGCGCATCGACTCCAGCATGGCCTCGGTGGGACGGGTAATGGTGTCGCTGCGTAGATCGATCATGGGGATTGTTCCCAAAGAGTTATTGTCATTGAGCTTTCGTGTGGATCATAAACCAAGCTTGTCATTCCCGCGAAGGTAGTTATCCCCTTCCCTTGGGGGCGGTACGGGGCATGCACTTTATGGCACGGTGTTATGGATACCCGCCTGCGCTGGAATGACTGGGGGAAAGTGTTCGTCATGGAAGGCGCACCGCCACCAGGCAATCGGCAACCTCGGCGAATCCTGTGCCGTAACGATTTACAGTAACGTATGCAGGCAGTTGCTCAACGCGATTACCAAAATCAAGAACATTGGCTACACCCACGGCATGCGGGAAATAGCTAAACATCGGTGCATCATTCGGCGAATCGCCGACGAACACATACGCCGCGCGCGTGGCATCGAGATCAACACTGAACGCCTCGTGCATGAGAATTTTCGTCATGCTGAGTTTATCGTAGCTGCCGAACCAGCCGTTGACGTGGATGGAACTTACCTTGGCAGTGAGGCCGTGCTTTTCCATGCGCATGGTGATTTCATCGATGGCCGCTTGCGGCAACGGCGTCACGTCCTCGCAAAAATCTATCGCCAAATCGGTTTCACGATACTGTTGATCAGCAGCGATGGCGGCGCCGGGAACGGCTTTGATGATTTCACGACCGATTTGCGCGAGCCGCGCGCGATGTTCCGTGCGCGTCGCAGCATCGTCAACAAAATGCCGTCGCATTTTGCGCGCCGCCTTGTCATAGCGAAAATAAAACGCGCCGTTTTCCCCGACCACGCCATCCACCGGCCACATGCGCGCGATGTGATCGCACCAGCCCGCAGGCCGGCCGGTGACCGGAATCACCAGCAGTCCCGCTTGCTGCAAGTGCTGCATCGCGCCATACGCGTCAGCGGTGAT
>JANMXV010000645.1:0-12521 GCA_031381325.1 Betaproteobacteria bacterium
TCACACCCGATGCACGCGGTGTCCTTGAGTTGGTGCTGCTCACATTCTGCGCCGGCAACTTTTATCGATACTGGCACAGCACCAATGAATCGGAACGGGTGCTGACGCGCAAACATTTGAACACGCTCCGCGAGAGCCTGACGCCCCAAGTTAGGCACAAGGGCAATTCGCCGGCGAATGCGCCGTTCATGTCATACACCGAAGATGAATTTGCCCGCTTCGAGGGACTCGGCACTCTTGATCCAAGTCCGGTGATCAAGCTGAACGCTTCACGTGCCGAAGTGAGGCTGCTCGAATTTAACCCCGCGTCGGGATTAAACTGGATCGACTACCGGATCGAATTACCCAACCGGGTTCAGGAAACCGCGCGCACCGTGCTGCTGCGATCACCGCTGCCGCCCAGGCACTTTTGAGGTAGCTGCTGTGCCGCAACGTGAAGCGGTGAAGTCAGAACAGGAACCCAATGATCCTGTAAACGCCGTTGAGTTGCCGCATTCCGGCAGAGAGATTGCCTTTCACTGTTTCTACGCGCACCGGAAACCTCAGACGCAGATCATTTCTCACTTTTGCGTAAGAAAAGCACACCCGGCAACTTCTCGAAATGCACATCGCAGGTCAGTACATCAGCGCCATATTCCAGTGCCGTGGCATACACCACTGCATCTGCGGTTGCCAGCTTGTATTGACGATGCAGGCCGGCCGCAGTTAGCGCAACGCGAGTGTCCAGCGGCGCCACGACACATTTTTGCGTAAAAGCGATCACTTGATCTGTCTGATCTTCGCCGGCTTCTCGCGTCAGCCATTTCGTCAGTTCCAACTGCACAATCGTCGGCACAACGCATTGCGTCTGATCCGGGAATTCCTTCGTCAGCACCTTCTTCAGTGGCCCGCCGGTCAACCACTCGATCCAGATCGAAGTAGCTATAGCAAGTGTTCGCCATTCCGTGGGGTTTGTTCGGGGCGGCGCCAATTAGCGCACGGCTCGCTGCGAGCGCTGCGCGAGTTGTGTGGATGCGTTTTATCGGCATTCCGTAGATTTTCTTTGACCTAACGCTATTGGAGGCTCAAGGATTTTGCGATAAAATGGGCAAACGCCTAAAACATGAAATGACCAAATATATCTTTGTCACTGGTGGTGTGGTTTCCTCACTGGGTAAAGGTATCGCTGCCGCCTCCCTCGCCGCGATTCTCGAATCGCGCGGCGTCAAAATCACCATGTTAAAGCTCGATCCCTACATCAATGTGGATCCGGGCACCATGAGTCCGTTCCAGCACGGTGAGGTGTTTGTCACCGAAGATGGCGCGGAGACCGACCTCGATCTCGGTCATTATGAGCGTTTTGTCAAGGCCAAGATGACCAAGCGCAATAACTTTACCACGGGCCAGATTTACGAAAGCGTCATCCGCAAAGAGCGTCGCGGCGATTATCTCGGCGGCACGGTGCAGGTGAGTCCGCATATCACCGACGAAATCAAGCTGTTCATCCAGCGCGGCGCGGGCGATGCCGAAGTCGCCTTGGTGGAAGTGGGGGGTACCGTGGGCGATATCGAATCGCTGCCGTTCCTTGAAGCCATCCGCCAGATGGGTATTGAGCTCGGTCGCGAAAACGTGTGCTACATCCATTTGACGCTGGTGCCGTACATAGCCTCAGCGGGCGAAATCAAGACCAAGCCCACGCAGCACTCGGTGAAGGAGTTGCGCGAAATCGGTATACAACCCGACGTGCTGCTGTGCCGCGCGGATCGTCCGCTGCCCAATGACGAGCGGCGCAAAATCGCGCTCTTCACCAGTGTGGCTTACGAAGCCGTGATCTCCGCAGTGGATGTGGACAGCATTTATAAAATTCCCGGGATGCTGCATGCGCAACGCCTGGACGAGATCGTTTGCCGCAAGCTCAATTTCAATCCGCCGCCGGCTGATCTGTCGAGCTGGGAGACATTGGTCTACAAGCTGGAGCATCCGCAACGCGAAGTGAGCATCGCGCTGGTCGGCAAATATGTCGATCTGACGGAATCGTATAAATCACTCTCCGAGGCGCTGATACACGCGGGTATACATACCGGCGCGAAGGCACGGATTCACTACATCGACTCCGAGACCATCGAGACCAACGGCACGGGCTGCCTGCTTAACATGCACGCGATACTGGTGCCCGGCGGCTTCGGCAAACGCGGTGTGGAGGGCAAGATCAAGGCCATTCGCTACGCGCGTGAGAACAAGATTCCCTATCTCGGCATTTGCCTGGGCATGCAATTGGCAGTGATTGAATATGCGCGCAATGTCGTCGGTCTTGATAAAGCGCACAGCACGGAATTCGATCCGCAGACGCCGCACCCGGTGATCGCGCTGATCACTGAATGGCAGGATCGCGATGGGCGTGTCGAGCAGCGCAGCGAGAAATCCGACCTCGGCGGCACCATGCGTCTGGGCGGACAAGAATGCGTGCTCGAAACAGGCTCAATGGTGCGCACGATTTATGGCGCCGAGCGCATCAATGAACGCCACCGTCACCGCTATGAAGTCAACAATCATTACCTCGCCCGCATCCGCCAGGCGGGCTTGCGTGTGAGCGGCTTGTCCACTAAAGTCACCCACGCGGTCGAAGACGGTTTGTGCGAGATGATCGAATTGCCGAATCATCCGTGGTTTGTGGCTTGCCAGTTTCATCCGGAATTTACCTCTACGCCGCGCGCGGGGCATCCGCTGTTCAACGCCTTTGTGCAGGCGGCAATCGAACGAGCAAAGCTGGCTGAGGCCATGCCCGCCGTGGACCTTCCGTTGAAAATTATCGCCTGAGGCATGCCCCATGAAGTTGTGTGGATTCGATGTCGGCCTGGATAAACCGCTGTTTCTCATCGCCGGGCCTTGTGTGATTGAATCGCGCCAGCTCGCGATGGATGTCGCCGGCACGCTGAAGGCCATTTGCACTGAATTGGGCATCCCTTTAATTTTTAAGGCTTCTTACGACAAGGCCAATCGCAGTTCGGGCACGTCTTTTCGTGGCCTGGGTATGGATAAGGGGCTTGAAATTCTCGGCGATGTGCGCAAAGAAATCGGCGTTCCAGTGTTGACCGATGTGCATGACACCAGTGAGATTACCGCCGTCGCATCAGTAGTTGATGTGTTGCAAACTCCGGCATTTCTGTGCCGGCAAACCGATTTTATTTATGCGGTAGCCAGCGCCGGCAAACCGGTGAATATCAAAAAGGGCCAGTTCCTGGCGCCTGCCGACATGAAAAACGTGGTGGATAAAGCGCGCGGTGCGAGCCACGCAGACAACATCATGGTGTGCGAGCGCGGCGCAACCTTTGGCTACAACAATCTGATTTCCGACATGCGCTCGCTGATGGTGATGCGCGACACCGGGTGCCCGGTGGTGTTTGACGCCACACACTCGGTGCAGTTGCCGGGCGGGCAAGGGCACGCCAGCGGCGGCGAACGCAAGTTTGTACCGGTGCTCGCACGCGCGGCGGTGGCGACGGGAATTGCCGGCCTATTCATGGAGACGCATCCGAATCCGGAGAAGGCGCTGTCGGATGGCCCGAACGCGTGGCCGCTGCAACACATGAAGGTCTTGCTGCGTACGTTGAAACAACTGGATACGCTGGCCAAGCAGGCGGGCTTTGCGGAAAATCTGGTTACCTGACACCAATAACGATCAACACTGTCCAGTAGAGAAATATCATGAGCGCAATCGTCGACGTCATCGCAAGAGAGATACTGGATTCACGCGGCAATCCCACTATCGAAGCGGATGTGTTGCTGGAATCCGGCGTGATGGGTCGTGCGGCGGCGCCGTCGGGCGCATCGACCGGCAGCCGTGAGGCGATTGAGCTGCGCGATGGCGATAAAGCGCGCTATGGCGGCAAGGGGGTGATGAAGGCGGTTGAAAACGTCAATACCGAAATCTGCGAGGCGATTATCGGTGTGGACGCAACCGAGCAGGGCTTTGTGGACAAAACGCTGATCGACCTGGATGGCACTGAGAATAAATCGCGGCTGGGCGCCAATGCGATACTGGCGGTGTCGATGGCGGTGGCCAAGGCGGCCGCCGAGGAATCCGGTCTGCCGCTGCATCGCTATCTGGGCGGCGCGGGGCCGATGGCAATGCCGGTGCCGATGATGAATGTGATCAACGGCGGCGTGCATGCCGACAATGGCCTGGATATGCAGGAATTCATGATCATCCCGCTCGGCGCGCCGACGTTTAAAGAAGCGCTGCGCTACGGCGCCGAGGTGTTTCACAGCTTGAAAAAATTGCTGCACGAGCGCGGCTTTGCAACGGCGGTCGGCGATGAGGGCGGCTTTGCCCCGCGCTTGCCCAAGCACGAAGCGGCGATTAAATTCGTAATTGAGGCGATTGAAGCGGCAGGGTATCGCCCCGGTGAAGACATTGCGCTCGCGCTGGACTGCGCGAGTTCCGAATTTTACGAGGACGGCGAATACACGCTGGCCTCCGAGGGGGCGTCGCTGAAAGCGGCCGAGTTCGTCGATTATCTGGCGGCGTGGGTGGATAAGTATCCGATCATCAGCATCGAAGACGGCATGGCCGAGAGCGATTGGGACGGCTGGAAGCTGCTCACGCAACGCCTGGGTGAACGGGTACAACTGGTGGGTGACGATTTGTTCGTGACCAACACGCGCTACATCAAGCAGGGTATTGATCAGGGTATAGCCAATTCGGTACTGATCAAGGTCAATCAAATCGGTACGCTGACCGAGACGCTGGCGGCGATTGAGATGACCAAGCGCGCGCGCTACACCGCTGTGGTGTCGCATCGCTCCGGCGAAACCGAAGACACCACCATTGCTGATATTGCTGTCGCCACCAACGCCTTGCAAATCAAAACCGGCTCGCTGTCGCGATCCGACCGGCTGGCGAAATACAACCAGTTGCTGCGCATAGAAGAAGACCTGGGTGACGCCGCGAGTTATCCAGGTCGTAGTGCGTTTTATCAGATTAAGTAAACGCTGCTCATGAAGGCACTCAGCCTGGCACTGGTAGCGTTGATTGCGCTGATACAGTATCCGCTGTGGCTGGGCAAAGGCAGTTGGTTTCGGGTGTGGGAAGTCGATCAGCAGATCAAATCGCAGCGCGACAAAAACGTCAAACTGCAAACGCGTAATACGGTACTCGAAGCCGAAGTCCGCGATCTCAAGCAGGGATTTGAAGCCATCGAAGAACGCGCGCGCAGCGAGCTCGGTATGATCAAGCATGACGAAATTTTCTTTCAGTTGTTGCAACCCGGACAGCATGTCCCTCCGGCACCACCCGCGGGTAAAGCGGCGCTCAAGTAGTCCGGCAACATTTTTTCAAGGCCACTTTGTATCATGACCGCACAACTGATTGATGGCGCCGCTCTGGCGCGAAAAAAAATAATTCAATTAAAACAAATAGTTACGTCGCTCCACGCACAGGGGATAGAGCCGGGTTTGGCGACGGTGCAAGTGGGCGACGATCCGGCGTCACGCATTTACGTGCGCAATAAGGTGCGAGCCTGCACTGAAGCGGGTGTGAATTCCATCCACCACGATCTTCCCGGCAGCAGTTCCGAGGGCGACGTATTGCAACTGCTTGACCAGCTTAATCATGATCCCAAGGTTCACGGCATTATTGTTCAACTGCCAGTACCTAAGCACTTGGATGCGCGGCGCCTGTCGCAGGCGATAGCCGTGGCGAAAGATGTCGATGGTTTTAATTGGCAAAACCTGGGCGCAATGGTGGAAGGCGCGCCAGGTATCCTGCCCTGCACCCCGCGCGCGGCGATGGTGATGCTGGACAGCGCAATGATACCTGTGGAAGGACGCCATGCCGTGGTGGTAGGGCGCAGCAACATCGTCGGCAAACCGGTGGCGTTGTTGCTGATCGGGCGCGGCGCAACGGTGACGGTGTGCAACTCTCGCACCTTCGACTTGGGCGCGGTGACGCGCCAGGCGGATATACTCGTGGTAGCTACGGGCAAAGCGGGGTTGATCACAAGCGCTATGGTGAAACCCGGCGCTGCAGTGATCGATGTCGGCATCAACCGCCTGCCCACCGGCAAGATTGTGGGTGACGTTGCGTTTGATGAGGTAAAAGAAGTTGCGGGCTGGATCACACCGGTTCCCGGTGGCGTAGGGCCGATGACGGTAGCCATGCTGGTTGAGAATACCGTCACCGCCGCCGCGCGCGGACAAGCGTAAATCAGCAGTAAAACGCGTTTGCAAAATTGAGCAGCATTTCCGTGCTCAAGTAGCCGCGAAAACCCACAAAGCACAGCAGCGCGACGATCACGGCCATTGCGGCCCAGATTAAGGCGCGACGGGTTTGCGACAGGTGGATCATTAGATTGACTGTGCTTGCTCCGGATATTTTTTCATTATCGCACGCCTGCCATAACCTGAATAGAATCAGGGAATTATGATGGGTATAATCGCGGGTCTCCTCCTGAGCGTGACACATTTTGACACCCCTGACTTTTACCTCACCAAGCGGCGTTGCCTTTGCTGATTTTTATACGCGAGACGGCCTGGTTAGTATAGACCGTCTTTTTCTTGAGCGGCTCGCGGCAGGCGACGCCACGCTTCACGAGCGCCTGCTTGCCGCGCGCAACGCACCCGCATCGCCGACCGCAAAGCAAGAGTCAGCGCTGCTGCTCGCGTTAACGTCGCATCTCGATGACTTTATCGCTTGGTTGTTCAACATCGAATCCGAAGTGGATGCGCTGACCGCACGCCATCTTGAACTGTCGCCGCTTTATAGCGTGAAGCGTTTGTTTGTGCAGCGTAAAGCCGCGAACAAATTCAAGGTCGATGCGGCAGAGCAACTGAACGGTGAAGAACTCGCCGCGAAGCTCGCACCAATGCTGGGCGGCATGCTGACAGAACTCGCTTTCGCGAACCAAGTCATTGCGTGGCAAAAAGACGAAACTACCAACGTAGACAAACTTGACATTGCCTTGCAGTACGCGGCGTGGGCCTTGCAATCCACAGCAGGACGCGCCAAGCACCACGACGGTGTGCTGTTCAAGGCACCGCACAAGCTCGATATGCAGCACCTGGTGCCTAGCGCGGTTGAATCGTCAAAAGGCTACACCACCCACACCTTCCCCCTCGAAAAATTGCGCCGTCGCGAAGGCTTCAAACTAACCGACAAAGGCACTGACCTCACAGGTGCCCTTGATCAAGCCAACTACTGCATCTGGTGCCATGAACAGGGCAAGGATTCCTGCTCCAAAGGCCTGCTGGAAAAAGGCGCCAGCGGACGCGGCATCGCATCGTTCAAGAAAAGCCCGTTCGGCGTGACGCTCGCCGGTTGCCCGCTCGAAGAAAAAATTTCCGAGTTTCATAAAGCCAAGACCGAAGGCTACGCCATCGGCGCGCTGGCCATCATCACCGTCGATAATCCGATGGCTGCGGCAACGGGACATCGCATCTGCAACGATTGCATGAAGTCGTGCATTTATCAGAAGCAGGAACCCGTGGACATTCCGCAAGCGGAAACCCGCACCCTGAAAGACGTGCTGGAATTGCCGTGGGGCTTCGAGATTTACAGCTTGCTCACGCGCTGGAATCCGCTCAATCTGCGCCAGCCGTATCCCAAAGCGCCGAGCGGCAAACGCGTGCTGATCGCGGGCATGGGGCCGGCAGGATTTTCGCTGGCGCACTATTTGATGAACGATGGGCACACGGTGGTGGGCATTGACGGTCTGAAAATCGAGCCGCTGCCGGCGCAATTTTCGAGTGTCGATGAGCACGGCCAGCGTACACCTTTCGTGCCGATACGTGACATTCGCGATCTGTACGAGCGTTTGGACGAACGCCTGATGGCCGGTTTCGGCGGCGTTGCTGAATACGGCATCACCGTGCGCTGGGATAAAAATTTCTTAAAAATAATAAGATTGCTGTTAGAGCGCCGCAGCCAATTCGCGCTCTTCGGCGGTGTGCGCTTCGGCGGTACGATTACCGCGGATGAAGCCTTCGAGATGGGCTTCGATCACGTAGCGCTGGCAATTGGCGCGGGGCGGCCCACGGTGCTCGATATGCCCAACGGTCTTGCGCGCGGGGTGCGCACGGCATCGGACTTTTTAATGGCCTTGCAACTCACGGGCGCGGCTAAAGCCGACTCCATCGCGAACATGCAGTTGCGGCTGCCGGTGGTGGTGGTCGGCGGTGGCTTGACGGCAATTGATACCGCGACCGAGTCACTTGCGTACTATCCGCTGCAAGTCGAGAAATTTCTCAGTCGCTATGAAGCGATGGCGCGCGAGCATGGTGAAATGGCGGCGCGACTCGCATGGAATGAGGAAGAGCGCATCATCGCCGATGAATTTCTCACGCATGCGCGCGCAATACGTTCCGAGCGCATGCGAGCCGTGGCGGAGGAGCGCGAACCGCGCATCGTGGAACTGCTGCAATCGTGGGGCGGTGCGACCATCGCCTATCGCAAGCGCTTGATCGACAGCCCCTCGTATACGTTGAATCACGAAGAAGTGCATAAGGCGCTAGAAGAAGGCATACGCTTTGCGGAGGGACTGACGCCGACGGGTGTTGACGTAGACCCGTACGGACACGCCTGCGCGCTCACGGTGTCGGTGCAAGCGCGCGATGCGGACGGCGTGGTCGTTGATGGCGGCACAGCGGTGTTGCCGGCGCACACCATCCTTATCGCAGCGGGCACGCAGCCCAACACCGTGCTGGCGCGCGAAGACGCAGCCAACTTCAAACTCGACGGACGCTATTTTCAGGCGTACGACGTTACGGGTACTCCGGTGTCCGCTGAAAAGGCTATATCAAAACCCAATGAAATCAATGTGTTACTGTCGAAGCAGGCTGACGGCCGCTGCATGAGTTACTTCGGCGACGTGCATCCGTCGTTTTTCGGCAACGTGGTGAAAGCCATCGGCAGCGCGAAGCAAGGTCACCCGGTCGTGAGTAAAGTGCTGGAAAGTGTGGCGCCTGCTGCGGCTGTGAGCGATGCGGCATTCCTTGCGCGCTTTAACGATGAGTTGCGCGCGACAGTACACGAGGTGAAGCGGCTGACGCCGATGATTGTCGAAGTCGTGGTGCGCGCGCCGCTCGCCGCGCGTCGCTTTCAGCCGGGCCAGTTTTACCGTTTGCAAAACTTTGAATCGACCGCGCCAAAAATTGAAGGCACGCGTTTGGGCATGGAAGGCCTGGCGCTTACCGGCGCATGGGTGGATCGCGAACGCGGCTTGATATCGACGATCGTGCTGGAGATGGGCGGTTCCAGCGACTTGTGTCTCATGTTAAAGCCGGGCGAGCCGGTGATTTTGATGGGGCCTACCGGCACGCCCACTGAAATTCCCGCGAACGAAACGGTCGCGCTGGCGGGCGGCGGTTTGGGCAACGCGGTATTGTTTCCGATTGGCCAGGCGATGCGCAAGGCAGGCTGCAAGGTGCTGTATTTCGCCGGTTACAAAAAAATGATCGACCGCTACAAGATCGAAGAGATCGAAGCCGCAGCCGACGTGGTGGTGTGGTGCTGTGACGACGAGCCGGGTTTTACGCCGACACGCCCGCAGGACAAGACTTTCGTGGGCAACATCGTGCAGTGCATGCACGCCTACGCGATTGGCGACCTCGGCGTGCAAGCGATTCCGCTGAAAAACGCGGACCGCATCATCGCCATCGGTTCGGATCGCATGATGGCGGCAGTGGCGCGCGCGCGTCACGAGATGTTAAAACCCTTCGTGAAGCCGCATCACTTCGCCATCGGCTCGATTAACTCGCCGATGCAGTGCATGATGAAGGAAATCTGCGCGCAGTGTTTGCAAGCACAAGTCGATCCAATCACCGGCAAGACAAGTTATGTGTTCTCGTGTTTCAACCAGGATCAGCCGCTCGACAGCGTGGATTGGAACGGCCTCAATCAGCGCCTGCGGCAGAACTCGGTACAGGAAAAACTCACCGCGGAGTGGCTGGATCATTGTCTGCTGAAACTGGGCGCGCGGGAGATGCAGAGGATTTAATTTACACAACCTCATAAAGTCACACCATGAAACTCGGCTTCTTCACCATGCCCATCCATCCGCCGGAGCGCAATTACACGCATACGCTGAAGGAGGATCGCGCCGCCATTTTGCTCGCCGACAAGCTCGGCTATACCGAGGCGTTTATCGGCGAACACACCACGGATATCTGTGAAAACATTCCGTCGTGCCTGGCGTTCATCGCCAGCCTCGCGCACGAGACCCGGCAGATCAAGCTCGGCAGTGGCACAGTGAATCTGCCCAACAGCCACCCAGCCGCTATCGCGGCAAACGTGGCGATGATTGATCACATGCTCGAGGGACGCTTCATTTTCGGCATCGGACCGGGCGGACTGCGTTCGGATCAGGAGGTGTTCGGCAATCTTGGGCACGAACGCACGAAGATGTTTGTCGAGTGCATCGATCAGATACTCGCAATCTGGGCGGGCAACCCGCCGTACGACATAAAGGGCGAGTTCTGGAACATCAGCACGCGCGAGACCATGATTCCCGAAGTGGGGCAGGGCGTGATGTTGAAACCGTATCAACAGCCGCATCCGCCGATTGTGGTCACGGTGGTCGAACCGTACTCCAAGGGCATCGTTGCCGCCGCGCAACGCGGCTGGAAGCCGATCTCAGCCAACTTTCTGCAACCGAACTGGGTGGCGACGCATTATCCGGGTTACGAGAAGGGCAGCGAGATGGCGGGCCTCAAGGCGAGCCGTCAGGACTGGCGGGTGTGCAAGAGTATTTTTGTCGCCGATGACGACGCGGCGGCGAAACGCTACGCGAAAACGCGCGAGGGCCCGTACGGCTTTTATTACTGGAACCTGCTGACCAAGCGCCTGGCGCGCGGCGGCGCCAACATTTACAAGCCTGATTTATCGATGCCGGATTCGGCGCTGACCGTGGAGTTCCTGCTCGACACGCTGGTGATCGCGGGCAGCGTCGCCAGCGTGGTCGATCAGATTCTGAAATTTCGCGAAATCGTGGGCGATTTCGGTACCTTGATGTATGTCGGCCATGATTGGATGGACGTGCCGCTCGCGCGACGCTCCATGGAATTGATGGCGGAAAAAGTGATGCCGGCGGTGAATGCCGCTATCGGTGCTTGACCTGGCGTTGATATCGGGCGCAAGCATACCGTAGCCGCGCTGTCGCCGATGCCCTGGCGCCAGTTCCGGCGGTCAGGCTTGCGTAAACGCAAAATCCACCTCGGGCGGCAGCCCGCTGACGATACGTGCAATCGACTTTCCCGAACCGCAGGCGTGGGTCCAGCCCAAAGTGCCGTGGCCGGTGTTGAGGTAGAGATTTGCCAGCCGCGTCCTGCCGATCAGCGGCACGTTGCTCGGCGTGGCCGGACGCAGCCCGGTCCAGAACTGCGCTTGCGTGCTGTCGCCCGCGCCCGGAAAAATATCCTCGACGCGCCGCACGATGGCTTCACAGCGCACACGATTGAGATCGCGGTCGTAACCGTTAAGCTCCGCAGTACCCGCAACACGCAAGCGGTTTCCCAAGCGCGAATACACGAGTTTGAACTCATCATCGGTGAGCGACACCTGATTGGCTTTGGATTCATCCTTGACCGGCAATGTGACCGAATAGCCTTTGGCAGGATATATCGGCAGACGTATGCCCAAGGGTGCTACGAACAGCGGGCTCACCGATCCGAGCGCCAGCACGTAAGCGTCGCCGCGAATGCGCTGGAAGCGTCCTTCGGCGTCGGTGGCTTCCACATGCTCGATCTGTAGGCCCTTGGTCGCATTGGCGGTGCTCGCGCTGCGCAGCGCGGTCACCGTATGACTCATCAGGAACTGGACACCCCGGTCATGGCACAGCCGAACCACCTCGCGCGCGAACAGGTTGGCATCGCCGGATTCGTCTTCCGGCGTGAAGGTCGCGCCGGCGAGCCGTGAATGGATGTGAGTCAACGCAGGCTCGATACGCACGGCTTCATCGGATGAAATCACGCGGCGCTCGCAGCCCAGTTCGCGCATCAGTTCAGCGGGTTTCAGCGCGGCGTCGAATTCCTTTTGGCTGGTGTAGAAGTGCAATATGCCCTGCGTGCGATGATCGTAAGCGATGCCCGTTTCGCGCCGCAACGCCTGCAGCATTTCCCTGCTGTACAGTCCCAGCCTGACGATTTGCCCGATATTGTGCCGCGTGCGCGCAGGCGTACACTCGCGCAGAAATTGCAGTCCCCACAACCATTGCCGCGCGTCGGCGCGCAGCCGGAACAACAGCGGTGCATCCTCCTTCGACAGCCATTGCAAGACCTTGAGCGGCGCGCCCGGATTGGCCCACGGTTCGGCGTGGCTCACGGAAATCTGGCCGCCGTTGGCGAAGCTGGTTTCCGCTGCGGGCGACGCCTGACGGTCAAGTACTACCACTTCATGTCCGAGTTGCTGAAGGTAGTACGCCGAGGTGACGCCGAGCAGGCCGGCGCCCAGTACCACGACTTTCATTTGCCCGCTGCTCCGCGTATCAAGGGCCCTGCGGCGCTTTCTTGCACGGTAAACGCTTCGATCATGCGGTTACGAAACGTTACGA
>JANMXV010000749.1:0-3257 GCA_031381325.1 Betaproteobacteria bacterium
TCGTACGCGGCGCGTTTCAGCACGCCGTTCATCATCAGCGTCTCCGACGCGCCGAGCAGCGTGTAGCCGTCGGGCACGGCTTGCGCCACCAGCTCCATCGCGATTACGGTGCCGCCGCCGGGACGATTATCCACGATGACCGTTTGCCCCCAGCGTTCGGTGAGTTTCTGTGCGCCCAATCGTGTCATCGCATCCAATCCGCCGCCGGGTGCGATGCCGACGATGACTCTTATTGGCTTCTTCGGATAGTCGGGTGGTTTGTCCTGGGCGTGAACTGCCGTTGTGGCGAAGGCCACAGCAACGAGGGAGAAAACGCGTTTAGCGCCTGGCGAACGACTCAACATCGGGTTCAACGCCTCCTTGCGGTTGTGCCTTGCAGCGGTCAACTACCTGACTGCCCGCGCTACTTCCTTCCCTCACCCTCGGTCCCTCTCCCGAAGGGCGAGGGATGAAAAACCGTTCTCACCCGGGAAAACACATTACACGATCAAGGATATCAGACCGCAGCGGGCTTTTCCGACCGCGCTGCCCGCATCTCCGGCATAAAGCAAATCAGTATGTTGGCAATCACCACCAGCCCGGCGAGAAAGTAAAACGCGGTATAGATGCTGTAATGGTCGGCGATGTAGCCGAACATGAAAGGCGCAAAGGCTGCACCCACACCTTGCATCGAGAAGTTGATGCCGATGCCGGTGGCAGCGAGATGCGGCGGTGTTTGTTCCAGTGTCCACGCCTGAAATACCGCGCGCGTGGCGTAAAGAAAAAACCCCAGCAGCGCAACAATCAGGATGAACAGCGGCGACTTGCCCGCGAATACGATGCCGAGAATAACCAGTGCGGTGCCTGCCATACTGGACATGACCACTTTCTTGCGCCCGATGATGTCGGAAACATGCCCGCCGAGCGGGCCGGCGATGAAGCCCATCACTTGCAACACGGTCATCGCCATGCCCACCGCCCACGGCGAGTAACCGAGTTCGTAGGCCAGGTACACCGGCAAAAACGTCAGCAGTCCTGATTGAGTCGCCACACGAAACATGCCGCTGCATGCAATCAGCATCAATCCGCGGTTGTGCAGCAGATTGAACACCTCGCGCAGATAGGCGCCACCCCCGCGATGGGCAGTGCCGCCACTCTTGCCGCGGTTGGATTCGACTGTGAACGCACCGAGAAACACCAGTATCAGCGCTGCCATCACCGCGCCCGGAATCACATTGACGACCAGCGCGCTGCGCCAGCTCATATAGGTCAGCAAAACGCCGACGCACAGCGGCGCGAGCGCTTCTCCCATATTGCCGCCCATGCCATGCACCGATAGCACCAGACCTTTGCGTTCCGGATAGCAGTTGGCGAGCGTAGGTATTGCCGTCGGATGCCACAGGTTATTGCCGATGCCGACCAGCGAGATGCAGATCAGCAGCGTGGCGTAGCTCGGCGGCAAAAACGCAATCAGCAGATAGGGAAACCCGACCCAGAACAGCGAGATCGCCATCAAGTAGCCCTTGCGGCCCACCGCATCGACCAGCATGCCGCCGGGCAGATTGGAAATCGCGCCGACCAGATGCTGTAGCGAGATGATGAGCCCGATCTGCGTGTAGCTAAGGCCGAGTTCCTTGCCGATAATCGGCAGCAGCACGTAGAACGTCGCCGGGTACCAGTGCGTTATCAAGTGTCCGCCGCTGATCAGCCAGACATCCTTGAATCCCAGCAATCGGGTGAATGATTTTGTCGCGGCGCTCACAATGTGATTTCTGCTTTTTATGAGTGAAAATTATAGCACCGACGGAGTGCTGTGATGACTCCGGCTATAATGCGGGCCTCGTTGCGAACCCCAGCGGCGACACACAACTTACTCTGATTTTTGGCTATGATGCATCCCACCCGCAACGACCTCGAACGACTCTTCAGCCCCAAATCCATCGCCCTCATCGGCGCATCACAAGACCTGGTGACTATCAGCGGCCAGCCGCTGGGCCACCTGGTGTCGCACGGTTACAGCGGCAAGTTGTATCCGGTGAACCCGCGCTATAGCGAAATTCTGGGCCACAAATGTTATGCGTCGCTGGCCGATGTGCCCGATGAACCCGATGCCCCCGACCTCGCGCTGATTCTGATCAATGCTTCGCGCGTGGCCGACATGCTCGAACAGTGCGGCAAAAAGGGTGTGCCGTACGTGTACATTTTCAGTTCCGGTTTTTCTGAAACCGGCGGCGACGGCGCGGCCTTGCAAAAGCAGTTGGTGGCCATCGCGGAAAAATACAACATCGGCGTCATCGGCCCCAACTGCCAGGGTTTGATCAACGTGGCGGAGAAGATTTACGCCGGCTTCGGCTCGGTGTTCTACTCGGACTATCCGGCAGGTGCGGTGAGCATGGTGTCGCAGTCGGGCGGATTCGGATTTTCAGTGCTGAATCTGTCGTCGCTCGACGGCGGGCTGGCGTTCCGGCAAATGGCGACCACCGGCAACGAGATCGGCATATCGACGCTGGATTTCATTGACTACTTCATACGCGATCCGCACACCGAGGTGATCGCAGGCTATCTCGAAGGCGCAAAAGACGCGCATCGCATTCCTGAAATCGGCCGGAGGGCGATGGAAGCGGGGAAGCCCATACTGATGTGGAAAGTGGGTAACACCGACGAGGGCCAGAAAGCCGCTGCGTCGCACACCGCGAATCTCGGCGGCGCGATGGCACTGTACACGGCGGCGTTTAAACAGACCGGCATCATTCAGGTCGAGGATATACAGGATGTCGTCGATTACGGGCGCATCTTTCGCGGCAAGAAATTGCCCAAAGGCAATCGCATCGCCATCATCACCGTGTCCGGCGGTGCGGGCATACTGATGACCGACGAATGCATTTCGCGCGGCATGCAGCTTGCACAACTTGCGCCGCAGTCGGTGGCGAAGCTAAAGGAGTTCGTGCCGTCGTTCGGCTCGCTGGGTAATCCGGTGGATGTGACGGCGGCAATTTTCGACGATCTGACGCTGATCAACCGCACGCTGCAAATTATCGTGGATGATCCGGGCGTGGATTGCATCGCGATGATCAACGCATCACTACAGGGTGAGATCGCCGAGAAGATCGCCTCCGAGATCGTGGCGGTCGCTGCCACCACCGATAAGCCTATCGCACTGGCGTGGAGCGCGCGCGATGTGAAAGCGCCCGAAGCCTACGCGCTGCTAGACGCAGCGAAAATCGCGCACTACAAATCGCCGGTACGCTGTGGCCGCGCGTTTGCGGCGCTGAGTTGGT
>JANMXV010000785.1:0-1540 GCA_031381325.1 Betaproteobacteria bacterium
TAAAGCCCCACCAGCTTGAGTCCGCGCGCTTCGGCGGGCCGCGTCTGCCCCGAGCGCGCACCCGTGACCATGCGCACGCTCGGATACGGTATCGGCTCCGATGACAACGCGAGCAGTTGCGCCACAATATCGCCAGTGGCGGGAAAATGCGTGACCGAATAGCGATGGATCGCCTGCGCTGCAGCCTGTGCTTCGAACGTGGGGATCATCACCAGCAGCCGCGCGCCAGCAAGCGGGCTCAACGCGTGACTCATGCCGAAAGTGCCGCACATCGGCACGGTAAGCAACGTCACCGCACCGTCGTCGCCATAACCGAAGCCGCGCGCGGCCTCCGCTGCGTGACTGGCTATCGAGGCCTGATGGTGCAGCACGAATTTGGGCAGTTTGGTGGTGCCCGAGGTGGTGAATATCAGGCATCCCAGATCGGGCCGCGCATGATCGTGTGGGTAAGGCGTGCCCTGCGCGAGATCACTGTAGGCAACAACCGAATGGCCAAGGCCGTCATGATTGATCGCCGGATCGCCGGGCTCGCCGTAGGCTACGATAGCCTTTAATTCTTTGAGCGCCGTCACGCCCGCATCGCGCAAAATACCGTCGAAATCAATGCCACGATAGCCGGGCCAGTAGATCAGCACCTTGGCGCCGGAGCGTCCCACGATATCGGCAATTTCATTCGAACGAAACCGCGTATTGACCGACACTACGATGCCGCCCAGCCGTGCCACGGCAAAAAAACACGCATGCCAGGCCGGTACGTTGGGCAGCCATACCGCGACTCTGTCACCCTCGCGCACACCAAGCTCGTACAGGCCTTGCGCTACACGCCGGCTTTCCGCCTCAAGCGCCGCAGCGGTCACCGGCTTGTCACGATCAATCAAAGCAACACCACCCGCCGCCACGCGGCGCGCGAGCAATTCAGTTAATGTCTGCGGAGGTTGCGGATTCACGCTGTTCATGCTGCTCACGTTGTCAAAGTTCCATTCTGATAATCGCGCACGGCCTGCTCGACCTCTTCGCGCGTGTTCATCACAAACGGGCCGTATTGCACGACCGGCTCTTTGATCGGCTTGCCGGCGATTAACAGAAAGCGCGCCGGGCGGCCGTCGGCTGATACCGTGATCTGGTCGCCGGGCGACAACACGCCCGCGCATTGGGTCTTTAAGGGACGCGCAGCGTTCGGCGCGCCCACCAGCAATGCGCCTTCGTAGAGATAGAGGAACGCGCTGTAGTCGTCGCGAATGTAATAGTGAAATGGCGAGCCGTTGGGCAACTCGACATCAATATACAGAGGATCCGTGGTATGCCCCGTAATCACACCGAAGGTCTCTATGCCGGCCACGTTGACCGCGCCCGCAATGACTTTCGCCGAGCCGCCGTCGGCCAGTGTCACCTGTGGAATATCTTCCGGCTCGATGTCGCGATACCACGCGGGTTTCATTTTTTCGTTCGCGGGCAGATTGATCCACAACTGAAAGCCGCGCATGCGGCCTTCGCTCTGCTGCGGCATTTCGGAGTGAATAATGCCGCGTCCCGCGGTCAT
>JANMXV010000792.1:0-3775 GCA_031381325.1 Betaproteobacteria bacterium
CAAACTACCCGACTGGCCGGAACGCGTGCGTACCATGCAGGCGAACTGGATTGGTAAATCGTATGGCGTGCGGTTTGCGTTTCCTTACGAATTGCCCGCCGCGCCGATTCTTCTCCCCTCTCCCCCCGGGACAAGGGAACAAACTGCGCCGTCCGTTCCAGAGCGCGGATTACTCTGGGTCTTCACCACCCGCGCCGACACCATCATGGGCGTCACCTTTGTCGCGGTGGCTGCCGAGCATCCGCTGGCAACGCACGCGGCAAAGGATAACCCCAAACTCGCGGCCTTCGTAGACGAATGCAAACACGGCAGTGTGATGGAAGCCGACATGGCGACCATGGAAAAGAAAGGCCTGCCCACCGGCATCCACGTCGAGCATCCGCTGACCGGCGAAAAAATCGAAGTATGGGTCGGCAATTACGTGTTGATGAGCTATGGCGAAGGAGCGGTGATGGCGGTGCCCGCGCACGATGAGCGCGACTTTGCGTTTGCAAAGCAGTATGGGTTACCGATCAAGCAAGTCGTGAATGTCGCGGGCAAGGCGTTCAGCAGCGACGCGTGGCAAGAATGGTATGCGGACAAGGAACACGGTGTCTGCATCAATTCCAATAAATACAATAATTTACCGTATGCCACTGCCGTAGGCGTCATCGCCGCCGACCTGCAAGCCAAAGGCTTGGGCGAAAAACAAGTGCTCTACCGCTTGCGCGACTGGGGCATATCACGCCAGCGTTATTGGGGTACACCGATCCCCCTTATTTATTGCAATACCTGCGGTGATGTGCCGGTGCCCGACAAAGATTTGCCAGTGGTGCTGCCCGAAGACTGCGTGCCCGATGGCTCCGGCAATCCGCTCGCCAAGCGCGCCGATTTCGTGAACACCACCTGCCCCAAATGCGGCAAACCGGCACGGCGCGAAACCGACACCATGGACACCTTCGTCGATTCGTCGTGGTACTACTCGCGTTACGCATGCGCCGACCAGAGCAAAGCGATGATCGATGATCGCGTCAACTACTGGCTGCCGGTCGATCAATACATCGGCGGCATTGAGCACGCGATTCTGCATCTCTTGTATTCGCGCTTCTGGACCAAAGTGATGCGCGATCTTGGCCTTGTGAAAATGGACGAGCCGTTCTCGCGCCTGCTCACGCAAGGCATGGTGTTGAACGAGATTTTCTTGCGTAAGCCGGCGAGTGGTCGTATTGCTTATTACAACCCGGTGGACATCGATATCCAGACCGACGACAAGGGAAACCGCACCGGTGCGCTGTTGCGCTCAGATGGACAGCCCGTCGAATCGGGCGGCATCGGCACCATGTCGAAGTCGAAGAACAACGGCGTTGATCCGCAATCGTTGATCGAAGAATACGGCGCGGATATTGCGCGCTTTTTCATGATGTTCACCTCGCCGCCGGAGCAGACGCTCGAATGGTCGGACAGCGGGGTCGATGGTTCCGCGCGTTTCTTGCGCCGCCTATGGTCGTTTGGATACGATGTCGCGCAGAGCAACACGCCGTTGACCGCCAAACTCGGCGGCGTGCCGCTGCCGATTGTGCTGCCCAGTGAGCTTGCCGACGCGCGCCGTGAAATTCACGCGGTGTTAAAGCAAGCCAACTACGACATTGCGCGTCATCAGTTCAACACCGTGGCGTCTGCGGGCATGAAAATACTCAACGCGCTGGAGTCCGCGCAGAAAAGTAAATCCGATGCGGCGCTGCCGGCCTTACGACAAGCCGTGGTGCGCGAAGGCTTGTCGCTGTTGCTGCGGCTACTGTCACCTATGACCCCGCATATTGCGCACCAGTTGTGGCGCGATCTCGGTTACGGTGAAGACATCCTCGATGCACCGTGGCCGGAACCCGACGCCGCCGCATTCACGCAGGACGAAATCGAATTGGTGGTGCAGATCAACGGCAAAAAGCGCGGCAGCGTGCGCGTGCCGCGCGAGGCAGACAACAAATCCATCGAAGCGATGACACTGGCCGATGCCGAAATCCAGCGCGCTATCGCCGGCAAGACAGTGAAAAAGATCGTCGTGGTGCCCGGCCGATTGGTAAATGTTGTTGCGTAAACATCAATAAAAACAAATAGTTATGCTATGCCATTCATGCCACGCCCAGCAGGCGCCCGCGTCGCATAGAATGAGCGCCATGATGCGCAATCTTCTACTGGCCGCTCTAGCTACCCTGACTGCGGCGCTGCTCAGCGCCTGCGGCTTTCAATTACGCGGCACTGCCAACCTGCCTTACGACACCTTGCATGTGGCGGCGCCGGGAACGTCCGCCTTCGCCAACGAGTTTCGGCGCGCGGTCGTTTCCGGCAGCCGCACGCGCGTGGTAAATAATCCGCAAGCAGCGCAGGCGACGCTGTATGTCATCGCTGAAACCCGCGAGAAGTTGATTCTTTCGCTATCCGGCGGCGGGCGTGTAAGGGAGTTCCAATTGCGCTATCGCGTCACTTACCGCCTGGTTGCCCAGAACAACAAGGAACTGCGCCCGGCCACGCAAATCCTGCTGCATCGTGATCTGTCATACAACGATTCGGACACGCTGTCCAAAGAATCCGAAGAGGCGTTGCTCTACCGCGACATGCAAACCGACGCCGTGAGCCAGTTGCTGCGTCAATTGCAAACGGCGCCGCAAAGCACGGCAGCACGCTAACCGCCGCGCGCGCATTCCACGCTACACCCGCTATGCGCATTTCATCCGATCAACTGGCGCAACAGCTTGCCCGCGAGTTAAAGCCGCTCTACATCGTGTTCGGCGACGAACCGCTGCTTGCACTGGAGGCGACGGATCGCATACGCGCCAAGGCGCGTGCCGAAGGCTACATTGAACGCGAAGTAATCACCGCGGAATCCGGTTTCAAGTGGCCGCAACTGGCGA
Organism: Betaproteobacteria bacterium; assembly: GCA_031381325.1. Lineage (GTDB taxonomy): Bacteria > Pseudomonadota > Gammaproteobacteria > Burkholderiales > SG8-41 > UBA5216. The sequence continues at coordinate 2,889 of JANMXV010000792.1, forward strand.
TGGCGGCGAATTCGCAATCGCTGTTCGCCTCGCGCAAGTTGCTTGAAATACGCATTCCCAACGGCAAACCCGGCGTCGAAGGCGGCACAGCACTGCAAGCCTTGTGTGCCGCCTTGCCGGCGGATACCGTCACGCTCGTCTATCTGCCGGACATCGACTGGCGCACGCAGAAAGCCGGATGGTTCGAGACGCTGGATCGCGCCGGCATCGCGGTCGAATCCAAAGCCGTGCCGCGCAAAGCACTGCCGCAATGGCTGGCCGCGCGCCTGAAAGCGCAGGGCCAGGACGCTGACGCCGAGGCGCTGGCTTTCATCGCCGAGCGCGTTGAAGGCAATCTGATGGCGGCATTTCAGGAAGTGCAAAAACTCGCGCTGTTGTTTCCGCCGGGACCGATCAGCTTCGAGCAAGTGCGCGACGCCGTGCTCGACGTGGCGCGTTATGACGTGTTTAACCTGGGTGAAGCCCTGATCGAAGGCGATGCGGTGCGCCTCGCGCGCATGCTCGACGGACTCAAAGGCGAAGGTGCGGCGCCGCTGATGGCGCTGTGGTCGCTAAGTGAAGAAATCCGCGCCATCGGCAAAGTGTTGACCGGCGCCGCAGCGGGCCGCCCGCTGAGTCAAATGTGGCGCGAAGCGCGAGTGTGGGGCGCAACGCACCAGAGTCTGATGCAACAGAATCTACGCCGATTCACGATGGAACAAGTCACGCAAGGGCTGCGTCACGCGGCGACCATTGATCGCATGGTGAAGGGCATGGCGCAAGGCGATGTGTGGGACGAAATTCTGCAACTGACCTTACGCTTCGCGCGCAGCAGTCCCGGCAAGCCCGCCGGCGTCTAGCCGCGCCCTCACAGCAAGAGCGCATCATGCCTTCTCCAAACAATACGA
>JANMXV010000825.1:0-3992 GCA_031381325.1 Betaproteobacteria bacterium
GTCACCCGGATCACCACTTTGCCGAAGTGCTTTCCGCTGGCAAGGTACTCATAGGCGGCGCGTGCATCGCTGAAATCGAATACGCGATCAATCACAGGCTTGAGCTTTGCCACTTCAATGGCCCGGTTCATTGCCTCGAACATATCGCGGTTGCCGACCTGAATGCCGCACATGGAGGCGCGCTTGGCGAATAGCGCAGCGGGATCGATCATCGCTTTACCGGCGAGGTTGCCGACGACGCTGATGTGACCGCAATGCCGAATCGCGGCAATCGACCTGGCCACCGATCCCGGACCGCCGACCTCCACCACAATGTCCGCTCCGCGCCCGCCGGTGAGTTCGCGTACCCGTGCGCCCCAATCCGGCGCCGTTCGGTAGTTGATCACATCAGCGATTCCAAGCGCATGCAGGCGCGCGGCCTTTTCGTCGCTACCGGTGGTGGCGATAACTCTTGCCCCGCTCATCAACCCAAACTGCGCGGCAAACACTGATAGAGCCTCATCTGAATTCCCCCCTTGTGTAGATTCATCACCGTGGCGGTGATGGCTTGATGCCGAATTATCTGCCTGTGCAACAGCGACGGGGCATTGATTGTAAACAATTATTGAGTGTTAAAATAAGCGCAACACCACGCCACTATCTAGTGGCAAAAAAGATTTGCGCCGGACACAGACGCAATCGTTTTCACGCCTACTGTCCTGTTCTCGCAAATGACGATATACCTGATCATCTTTATGGGCATTCTGAGCCAGCTCGGCTTCAACGGCAGCCGGGTTGCGGTGTCGCTGTATGCCTTGGAATTGGGCGCCAATCAGTTCACGGTAGGCGTATTGGTCGCACTCTATGCGGTGTTTCCGATGCTGCTGGCGATTGTCGTGGGCAGATTCGTAGACCGTGTGGGGCCGCGACTGCCGGTGATGATCGGCGTTGTTGGGATGGGGGTGTCGTTGATTTTGCCACCGCTGTTTCCCGGCATCGCCGTGCTCTATGTGTCATGCATAGCCCTGGGATTGACGCATCTCATATTCATGATTCCGCTGGAGGCCAGCATCGGCGGCATCGGCGGACCGGGAAAGCGTACTGCCAACTTTGCCTTGCTCAGCATGGGGTGGTCTCTCGCCAATGGTATCGGGCCGGTGATCACCGGATTCTCGATCGATCACATCGGCCATGTGCAGGTGTTCTGGGTGCTTGCGGCGTTTTCTATCCCGCCGATGCTGGTTTTCTGGTTCAAGCCGGGATTGCTGCCCAAAATGGCCGGGCATACCGGCAAGGATAAACGTGGCAGCGTACTCGAGCTTTGGCGTATCCCGGGCCTGCGCACGATTTTTATTACCGGGGCCGTCATACATTCCGCGCAAAATCTGTTTTCATTCTATTTCCCGATTTACGGCCACTCGCTCGGGCTTTCGGCCTCAGCCATAGGCACCATACTTGGCGTAGTCGCCGGGGCCGCCTTTGTGATCCGCAGCGTCATCCCGCTGCTGATGAAAAAATGGACTGAGGCTGAGATTCTGGCCAGCGCCGTTTTTATTGCCGCCGGCGCCTTTGTATTGCTTCCCTTTGTGGCGAATCCCTATGCGCTGGCGGCCATTGCTTTTCTGCTTGGGCTGGGGGTCGGCTGCGCCAACCCCTTGTCGATGTCGTTGATCTATGTGCTGACCCCGCCGGGCCGCGTGGCGGAATCATTGGGCTTGCTTAGAACCGCGTATAACCTCGCCCAATGGGTGGTGCCGGTTGTCTTCAGCGGCGTGGGTGCGGCATTCGGGTTCTCAACGGTATTTCTGTCAAATTCGGCCATGCTGTTCGCCGGCGGTTTGCTGATGCGTAAAACGCGCTTGCCGGTTATTGACCCGCGCCCAAAGTAGGGCAATGAAGGAGTGAAAAAGTGAAGGAGTGACGGAGTGAAGGAGTGAAGGAGTGAAGACGTGAAGGGGGGTACCCCATTCACTCCTTCACTCATTCACGTCCCCACATTTTCATGCTACAAATCCATTCACATCACCCTTCCATGTCCGAAAGAACCCCAACACCGTGAACATTGACCTCCACAACCACGTCATCCCCAAAACACTCGCCGATGCGATGATCGCCAACCCCGCGCGCTTCAGCACGCGCGTCGAAATTCGCGATGGCGTACCGCATTTTGAAAATCGCGGCATGTGGACGCCGCTCTCGCCGGCGTTTTGCGATGTGAATGCCAAGCTCGAATGGATGGATCGTTGCAGGATTGACGTTGCCGCGCTGTCGGTGGGGCCGCCGATATATTTTTACTACCTGAAACCCGATCAGGGACTGGACGCAGCGCGGCTCGCCAATGACGGCATCGCACAGATGGTGGCGCAGCATCCGCAGCGCTTCCGCGCCATGGCGCATCTGCCGATGCAGGATCCCGATGCGGCGATCAGCGAGCTTGAGCGCGTGGTGAAAGAGTACAAATTCAAGGCGGTCGAACTCGGCACCAGCATCGAAGGCGAGCAGCTCGCCGACATGAAATTCCGCAAGGTGCTGAAAACCATAGAGCAGCTCGGCTGCTTTGTTTTCACGCATCCGTATCAGTGCGTGGCCAAGGGCGGCACCGATCAATACTACCTGCGCAACTTCGTGGGTTTTCCGTTGGACACCACCATCATGGTGTCACACCTGATGTTCAGCGGTGCGCTGGAGGATTTGAAGACGCTGCGCTTCGTGTTTTCGCACGGCGGCGGCTACATACCGTATCAGATCGGACGCTATGTGCATGGGCACAAGGCGCGGCCTGAGGCGCGCGTGAACGACGTGACGCCGCCGGCGGAGTTGTTCAAACGCTTCTATTTCGATGCCTTGCTATATAACGGCAAGTCGGTGCGTCACCTGATTGAGCAGGCGGGTGCGGACCACGTGGTGATGGGCAGCGATCATCCGTTTGATATGTGCCCGCCTGATGTCGTTGGCGATCTGGATACGATACCCGGTCTCACAGCGGAAGAGCGTGACTGGATTACCAGCAAAACGGCTATGAAGCTTTTCGGTGAAGGTTAAACCGAAATCGACACCCTTCGCCACAGAGGATTCTTTTTAATACCCCCTTGAGGGGTACACAGAGAACCACCGAGGAAAACAAAATCGGGTTCTCGCATTTACTCTGTGCTTCTCTGTGCCCTCTGTGGCAAAACGTTTTTGATTCCTGGACATAAGTCATGACCACCATCGACCTGCACAACCACGTAGTTCCGCCCAGCGTCCTCGACGCGATCCGCGCCAATCCCGAGCGCTTTCACACCAGCGTTTACGAAAAAGACGGCAAAACGTATTTCGATGTTCACGGCAATCCGGCCGAACTGAAGCCGGAATTCTTCAACGTCGATGCGAAAGTGGCCTGGATGGACAGCGTGGGCATGGACATCGCGGGTATTTCGGTGGGCCCGCCGATTTATTTCTACAACCTGTCGCCGGACGCGGGGCTCGAAGCTGCCAAGCTCGCCAACGACGGCATCGCACAAATGGTGTCCAAGTATCCTGCGCGCCTTCGTGGTTTGGCGCATCTGCCGATGCAAGACCCCGATGCGGCGATCATCGAACTTGAGCGCGTGGTGAAAGAACACCAGTTCAAAGGCATCGAGATGGGCACCTCCATCGAAGGCCTGCCGCTGGCTGATCAGAAATTCCGCAAGGTTTTAAAAACCGCCGAGCAACTTGGATGCTTTATTTTCACGCACCCGTATCAGTGCCTCGCCAAAGGCTGGATGGATCAGTATTACCTCAGCAACTTCATCGGCTTTCCGCTCGATACCACGATAATGGTGGCGCACCTGATGTTCAGCGGCGCACTCGACGAGTGCAAAAATCTCAAGATATTGCTCGCGCACGGCGGCGGCTTTGTGCCGTATCAGATCGGCCGCTTCATACATGGGCATAACGTACGCAACGAGCCCAAGGTCAACCATGCGAGTTCGCCGCGCGAATTGCTGCGCCGGTTTTATTTTGACGCGTTGACGCACGATCCACAGGCC
>JANMXV010000842.1:0-2642 GCA_031381325.1 Betaproteobacteria bacterium
AACGAAGGCATCACCACGAGCGTCCGCAGCAACATCGCAACCATAAATCAGGATGTCGGCACTTTCGTTTAGCGCGTCGCCCCATCGTGCGATTTCCGCGCTGCGCGCCGAAAGTTGCGCCGCGTCTAGGATGGTATTGCCGAGATGAATCTCACCGTCCGCGCCATGCGACAGAATATGCAGCGCGGCGATGTCGTTGCGTCCAGCCAGCGCCGCGCTGATCTGACTGATGCCGTCGGTCGCAGAATCCAGCGTGAGTACCTCGATCCTGCGTCCTTCAGTGTTTAGCTGGTTGAGGAGTGTGTCACGGTCGCTCACGCCAGCATCGACGATTAACAACTCGACCCGCTGCGCAACGGCCTCTGTCTGCGTGGCGACAAAATCACCTTGCGCATCGATCACGCGCTGTTCCACGGGCTGCGTGGTACTCGCGAGCAGTAGCGCGTGAGGCGCCAAGTCCGCCGAGTACATGAGGCGCTGCTCGTACTCCTCTACCAACGGCGTCGTGGAAGCGTTGCTTGCACTGCCAAATACTTGCCAAGTGCGCGTGAGCGTGTGCCACCAGTCGGGCGCGTACATGCCCGCACGCCGCTTGGCGGCCGGTTGCGTTGCATGCGGGTGGGGGAGGGGAGGTGGCATTACGAATTCTATTTATCTTGATATCGTTGGTTCGTTGGGTATAGGTCTGGTCACATTCCCATCCCGTCATTCTGGCGAAGGCCAGAATCCAGTACGTGCGACCATGCGAAGCATCTTGAAATCAGATCCTTCGGATCAGGTAACGCACTGGATTCTGGCCTTCGCCAGAATGACGGGGGATAGGTTTTCACTGTTTCCATGCTTATTTCCCTTTTGGCGCCGGCGCGCCGGCGCCCGTTTTGGGCGCTGCCGCAGCAGGCGTGCCTGCTTTCCAGGCGTCGGCACCTTTTGCCTTGTCAAATTTCGCCAGCGCGGCAAACTCGGCTTTGCAACGCAGTCCTGCCGGCACGGCGCCGTCCGGATTGGGCAGTTGCAGACGAACGCGAAAGGTGCCGCTCGCGGCATCCAGCACTTTGTCCACCAGCGTCACGGTGGCTGTGACGGGCGCCGAATTCGGTGTTTCAGGCTGGATGCGCGCCGTGGTGCCCAAGGGTATGGCGCCGTAGAGCGCGCTGGGCAAAATCGCTTCGATACGCAAGGGATCTATTTTCACCACGCGCAGCAGCGGCTTTTCTTCAACGCGCTCTCCCGCCGTCAGATAGCGTTCGACGATAATGCCATCGATGGGGCTGCGTATGGTGCGCTCTTCAAGCCGCTGTTGCGCCAGCGCCGCCTCCCGCAACAGAATACGGCGTTGCTCCCGCGCTTGCGATAGTTTTTGTTTTGCAACCTCGTCTTCGGCGATGGCCTGATCCAACGCCTGCTTGGAAACGAATTCCTTGCGCAGCAGTTCCTCGGCACGCACGCGGCGCTGCTTGGAGAAATCATAGTTCGCCACGGCTGCTTTTTCTTCGGCGTCGGCCGCGGCGCGGCTTTGTGCCACGGACAGCGCTGCGCGGTCGATGTCGCTACGCAGTACCGCCAGCACCGCGCCTTTGCGAACCTTGTCGCCGCGCTTGGCGATGGATTGAATGACGCCGATTACCGGGCTGCCCACTTCCACCACTTCGTCCGGCTCGATGATGCAGCCTATGGACTGAGATGAGGGCTGTGATGCGGGCTGTGCGCCTATGGCGTTCCACGCGCTGCCCGCGCTGCAAATCATGAGCGTTGCTGCCGCAAGTATCCGTGGTGTTGTGCCTGTCATTTTTGAAACTCTCCGTTCATTGTTCCGGCCCGCTAAAGGCAAGCCAGTCGCCCACACCTTGATCCTGACGCATTAACGCTTCACGTTCAATCTCGTGGCGGCGTTCGGTCGCACGTTGCGCCAAACGTAATAACGGCAGTGCTGATCCGCATAGTGAGAAATTATATAACATATTGTTTTTAAATGATTTTTTAAGAATTCCTGTAATCCAACTTGGCCCCAGCACAGGCCCTTCCAGCGAGATGAAATATTCCGCGCTGCCGGGGTCGCCCTGACGCGCGCAGCGCCCCAGCAACTGGCGGTCGATGCGGCGCGCGGTATTCTGCTGGCAGCAGATCACGTGCAGGCCACCCGCGTCGCGGCTCGCCGCAGCTAACACGATATCTGTGCCGCGCCCCGCCATATTGGTTGCTACGGTAATGGCTCCCGCTGCGCCGGCGGCTGCGATGATTTCAGCCTCGTGGCGATCCTGTTGCGCGTTGAGCACCACGTGCGTCAGTCCACTGGCGCCAAGTCGGCGCGACAAGTCTTCCGAATCCAGCACCGATCCGGTGCCTATGAGCAGCGGGCGGCCGTGTTCATGCAGGCGCCGCGCGCGGGTCACGACGGCTGACCATTGCGCCTCAGCATTCGCAAATACGCGCGCGGGCAACAGGGTGCGGCGCAAGGGCTGGTGCAAGGGCACGTTCACCACTTGCAAGTCGTAGATGTGGTGCAACTCGCGCCGCGCTTCGCGCAAGGTTCCGCTCATGCCGCATAGCCGGAAATAGCGTGGAAAAAAACGCTGATAGGTGATCTGCGCCAGCGTTTCCACCCGCGCGCTGGCCGCGCAGCCTTCCTTGATTTCAACCAACTG
>JANMXV010000850.1:0-14556 GCA_031381325.1 Betaproteobacteria bacterium
GGTGTGCAGCAGGACGCCGCCCATGTGTGTGTCGTCAAAATCAAACAGGTGGCCCATCTGGCCGTTAGCCAGTGGGGCATCCAGAAATCCCAGTTTCAGGCCACGTGCAAAGACGGTGGCTTGCGGCTTGCCGCCGGCTTCACGCAGCACAGCAAGCAGCTTGTCGATGGTGGGGTGCTTGCTGCCGGCGAGCGCGCAGCCCAGCCAGTCGAGCACACCGCGCCGCGCCGCGCTGATGGCCTTGGACGACAGGTCGCTATACTGTGCCTCGGCCAGATGACCGCATAAGGTCTTGGTCAGGGTAATGACGTCAATGTCGAGGGATTGGTCCATGATGATACCTATTCACGCTGGATGCCGGCGCCGCGGATTACCTTGGTCCAGCGCGCAACGTCGCTTTTGATGAGGGCTGTCGCCTCTTCGGGCGTACCGCCGACGGTTTCCAGTCCCAGGACTTGCAGACGTTCGATGAGGTCGGGGGCTTTCAAAGCATGGTTCGCATGCGCATTCAGTTTCTGCACGATTGCCTTCGGCGTGTGCAGCGGGGCGGCGAGACCGTACCAGCCGACGACCTCGAATCCAGGCAAACCGCTTTCCGCTATGGTGGGTAGTTCCGGGACCAGCGTCGAGCGCTTGGCGGACGTAACCGCGAGCGCCCGCAGCCTGCCCGACTGGATCATCGGTATGGCGTTGAGCGCTGCGGCGAACATGGTCTGCACCTGCCCGGCAATGACGTCGGTGAGCGCCGGATTCGCGCCCTTGTACGGCACGTGAAGCAGGTTGATTTGCGCCATGCTTTTGAACAACTCTCCGGCGAGATGAATGGTGGAACCGGCGCCGGCGGAAGCGAAATCGAGCTTGCCCGGGTTTGCCTTCGCATAGGCAATCAACTCCTTCACGGATTTCAGCGGCGCCGCCGGGCTAACAACCAGAATGTAGGCGCCGGAGTGCGCCACGATTACGCCGGTGAAATCCTTGACCGGGTCGAATGGCAGCTTCTTGTGCAATGCCGGCATCGCAGTGAAGCCGGCGGTCGAGAGCAGCAATGTGTAGCCATCGGGCACGGCAGTTTTTACGAGCTCCATGCCGATGATTCCTCCGGCGCCGCTGCGATTGTCTATGACGACCTGCTGTCCAAGACGGGCTGACAGGGGTTGCACCAATGAGCGCGCAGCGCCATCCCCGCCGCCGCCCGCAGCAAACGGCACGATCAGGCGTACGGGTTTGGATGGAAAGGGTTCCGCGACAACCGATTCGGAACCGATCGCCGTAACGGCAAGCATCAGCGCTGTCGCGACTTCACGATGTCGTCGCCGATCGCCGGTTAAATGTTGGTTATGGGAGCTATGCATACGATGTCTTGTGGTCAGGCGTCAAGCACGACGGCACGACGGCACGACGCAATCACGAATCACCTTGAAAATTCGAGTGCGGAAATCCTGATGTCATGCACGGCCTTGCCCCGTGTGCAGGACATTCAAACCCTTTTTTTCACGAACGGGCAATGTATCCGCCACCAGCCGAACGGTCAACCGCGTAAAAATTAGGGTAAAATCTTCGGATGGACGTACAGACTTATCGTTGTGCATAGGCAAACAACGCTGGCGCCAGCCGCCGACAACCCCAAACAGGACGACACCATGCACCTGGATAAGTGGATTTGCACTGCACTGCTGGCGATCTCGGCGCCATCCGGCGTGCTGGCGCAAACGTACCCGAACAAGCCGATACGGTTGATCGTACCCGCCGCGCCGGGAGGCGGCACCGATTTCGCCGCGCGCTTGATCGGCGCCAAGCTCACCGAGGCGTGGGGACAGACGGTGGTCATCGACAATCGCACCGGCGCTTCCGGCAATATCGGCGTCGAACTTGCAGCAAAGTCGGTGGCCGATGGTCATACACTGGTGATGCCGATAACTTCCTTTCCGGTCAACCCCAGCCTCTACGCCAGGTTACCATTCAACACCGAGAAGGACTTCGCGCCGATTGCGCTGGTGGCATCCGCGCCGCTGCTGTTGGTGGTGAATCCTTCGTTGCCGGTCAAATCCGTAGGTGAGCTCATCACGCTCGCCAAATCGCGCGCGGGCCAACTCAATTATGCGAATTCCGGCAGCGGCACAACGGCGCATCTCGCCGGCGAGTTATTCAAACGCATGGCCGGCGTCGATATTGTCGGCGTCGCCTACAAAGGCGGCGGTCCGGCCGTTATCGATCTCATCGCGGGCAGTGTGCAGATTTATTTTTCTACCATCCCCGCCGCTTTGCAGCAGGTCAAAGCCGGTAAGCTGCGCGCGCTGGCGGTAACCGGCGCTACGCGCGTGGCGGAAATAGCAGACATTCCGACGGTTGCCGAGTCCGGGCTGCCGGGTTTTCTGGTCATCGGCTGGTTCGGCCTGTTCGCGCCCGCAGGCACACCCAGTGCCGTGGTGCAGAAACTCAACACTGAAGTCGTCAAGACCCTCAAGGTGCCGGAAACACGCGAAAGACTGTCGGGCCATGGCCTGATTCCAGGCGGCGGCACGCCCGAGGAACTCGGACGCTTTCTTACCGATGAAATTTCGCGCTGGCGCAAGTTGATCCAGGAAGCGGGAATACGCGCTAACTGAGGCGCTAACTGAGGCGCCAACTGAGGCGCTAACCGATAGAGGAGAGAGACCATCATGAACGCAGCGGAAACCCGCAGCGTATCCCGGCAATTGGCCGATTACGTGTCAGAGTTCAGTTACCAAGCAATACCACCTGCAGTACGCGAACGCGCAAAGTATTTGATGCTCGATGCAGTAGGCATTGCGTATGCATCTACACAATATCCGTTTGCCCATCACATCCTATCCGGCATACGCAGTGTTGCCGGCAGCGGCGCCAGCAGCCTCATCGGGCTGTCGGACAAGCTGCCGTTACGCGACGCCGTGCTGATGAACGGTGCGCTGGTGCATGGCCTCGATTACGACGATACCCACGTCGGCGCCATTGTGCATCCCACGGCGAGCGCACTCCCCTGCGCAATGGGCGTGACCGAGTCGATCAACGCCGGCGGGCGCGAATTGCTGGCGGCCTATATTCTCGGGGTTGAGACCGTGGTGCGTGTGTGCGGCGCGGCCAAAGGCGGCTTTCATCACTTTGGCTTTCACCCGACAGGGATCGCCGCGCATTTTTCATGCGCGCTGCAAGCGGGCTGGCTGTATGGACTCAACGCACATCAACTGACCATGGCGCAGGGGCTTGTGGGCAGCACGGCTGCGGCAAGTCAGGAATTTCTGGATGAGGGCGCGTGGAACAAGCGTCTGCATCCGGGATGGGCGGGTATCGCAGGCATCACCGCCGCGCATCTTGCACGCAACGGCTACGTCGGGCCCACGAAAACGTACGAAGGACGCTTTGGCTTGTATCAAAGCCATCTGTCGCATCTCAAAGACGAAGTGGATTACGACTACGTCACCGCGGGATTGGGCGAGCGCTGGGAATTGAGCGAAGTCGCCATCAAACCGTTTCCGGCATGCCACTTGGTGCACGCCTGCGCCGACGCCGCATTGGCCTTGCGCGAGAAGCACAATCTCAAGCCCGAAGACATAGCCTCGGTACAGGCCTTGATTCCCGAACCGACCATACACATTATTGCGCAGCCCGAAGCGAACAAAATCAAGCCCGTCAGCGACTACGATGCCAAGTTCAGCGTGCAGTTCGTCACTGCGGCATGTCTGGTGCTGGGGCGTTTTGGCCTGGCGGAGCTGGAGCAGGACACGCTGAACAATCCGCTCATTCTGGATCTGGCCTCGCGCGTGAGCTACGCCGCCGATCCCGATACCGCCTATCCGAAATATTTCTCCGGCGGCGTCGTCATCAAGACGCGGGACGGCAAGACATTGCGTCATCATGAAGCGGTAAACCGCGGCGCCGGAGCGCGCGCGTTGACCGGTGATGAAATCTCGAAGAAGTATCGCGACAATGCGGCGTTGGCCTTGCCCGACCGCCGCGCTGAGCAGGTGCGTGACGCGATACTTGGCATCGAATCGCTGTCGGCGCGCGAGTTCATGTCCGTGCTGCGCTAAGTTTTTGTCGCACGGCTCGTCAGCTTGCGTTCAAGCGCCTGAAACTCGTCGAAGCCCACGAGGCTGTTGAGTTCCTCGAACGACCATAAGAGTTCAGGGCGTTCAATCGGCTCTTTGCTGCCCATCGCCTGCTGCAACGCGTCGAGGCCGTTCTGCATGCCTTTGATGGCACAGGATGTGAGCAGGCGCGGATAGATCACCACACGCACCCCCAACTCGGCCAGGCGCGCCGGGGAAATCAACGGTGTAGTGGCGCGACGGCGGATGCCGAACCCCATGTTGATGCACAAAGGCTTCGATACGTTCTTGATCACAGTGGTGATGTCCTGCTCTGACAGCAACGCGTCCGCGAACAACAGGTCGGCGCCGGCTTCGGCATAGAGATTCAACCGGCGCACGACTTCATCGATGCCGTGGGTAGCGAGCGCATCGGTGCGTGACTTGATGACGAAATCCGCATCGCGCCGCGCCTCGACCGCAGCATAAATTTTTTCAACCATTTCTTCGGCGGAAATCACCGATTTTCCCGCCATGTGGCCGCAACGCTTGGGCCAGGACTGATCCTCGATCATCACGCCGGCGAGCCCGGCCTGCTCGAAAGCGCGCAGCAGATGAAATACGTTGATCGCATTGCCGTAGCCGGTGTCGGCATCGGCAAGCAATGGAATGTTCACGCAAGCTGCGAGCATGCGTACTGCATTCAGGTTCAGTTCAAATCCCATGAGTCCAATATCGGGCTGGCCGAGCAGCGCCTCGGCAATGCCCGCACCTGAAATAAATGCGGACGGAAACCCGGCTTGCTGAACCAGCCGCGCGCTGTAGCCGTCGAAGATGCCGGGCTGAATCACCAGCTCGCGGCCATTGATCAGCTTGCGTAATCGGGTCGTTACTTTTTCCATGGTTATCTCACTGGTGGACATATTGAGCATCGTAGCGTGTGGGTGGCGAATTCGCAATCAACTGAAACATCATAATCAGGTAAAATCATCGGATGGACGTGCAAACTTACATGCAGGGCGTGGGCCGGCAAGCGCGTGCTGCGTCACGGCTGATCGCCAAAGCCGATAGCGCCACCAAAAACAAAGCACTAACCGTGATGGCGCAGGCCGTCGAGCGCGCATCGCAAACGCTGCTCGACGCCAACGCGCGCGATGTGGCCGAGGCACGCCATAAGAAACTCGACGACGCAGCGATTGATCGGCTGATTCTTACGCCCCAAACGATTTCATCGATGGCGGATGGCCTGATGCAGATCGCCACGCTGCCCGATCCCGTGGGCGAAATCAGCGGCCTCAAGTATCGTCCATCGGGCATACAAGTCGGACAAATGCGCGTGCCGCTGGGCGTGGTCGGCATTATTTATGAGTCACGCCCCAATGTGACTGCAGACGCTGCGGGCCTGTGCCTGAAATCGGGCAATGCGGCGATTCTGCGCGGCGGCTCGGAAGCGCTGCATTCCAATCAGGCCATCGCCGCGTGTGTGCATGAAGGACTGCTTGCGGCGGGATTACCCGAAACCGTGATTCAGGTGATCGACACCGCCGACCGCGCCGCAGTAGGCGAACTCATCACCATGCAGGAGTACGTGGATGTGATCGTGCCGCGCGGCGGCAAGGGTTTGATCGAACGCCTGATGCGCGAAGCACGCATACCGATGATCAAACATCTGCACGGCGTGTGCCATGTTTACATCGACGACAAGGCGGATTTCGACAAAGCGCTGCGCATCGCCGACAACGCCAAGACGCAGCGCCTGGGCACCTGTAACACGCTGGAAACTTTATTGGTGGCGCGCGGTATCGCGCAAAAAATTCTGCCGCCGCTATGCAAAATTTATCTCGACAAAGGCATTGAGCTGCGCGGCGACGAATCCGCACGCGCAATTGTTCCGCAAATGAATCCGGCGCGCGAAGAAGACTGGTACAGCGAATATCTGGCGGCGATATTGTCCGTGCGTGTAGTCGATGACCTCGACCAGGCGATCGACCACATCACCACCTACGGCTCGCAGCACACCGACGCCATCGTCACCGAAGACCTCACGCGCGCGCGGCGCTTCATCTCCGAAGTCGATTCGAGTTCGGTGATGGTCAACGCATCGACACGATTTGCTGATGGCTACGAATACGGCCTCGGCGCGGAAATCGGCATCTCCACCGACAAGCTGCATGCACGCGGGCCGGTGGGGCTGGAAGGACTGACCTCGCTCAAATACGTGGTATTTGGCGATGGCCATATCAAAAAATAACAATCAAAACAAATAGTTATGATATTTCGTGGAAGAGATGCGCATTGCGTGGCGTGGTTTGATGGACTCTGACATTTCGGAAAAATTCGAACAACTGTCGCTCGATCAGTTTTTCGCCGGCAATGTTTTCGCGAGTGATCTGCCCGCGCTGACGCCGTTGCTGAATGCGCGCGCGATGCTTAACGCTTTCGTCATGGTGTTTCGCGGCGGCGAAGCTGAGATTCTAATCCGGCTGCTGGTGATGCGCGAAATCGGCGCGCGCCCCGATGCGCCGCGCTGGAGTCCGCAGGAACTCGAACAACATTTTTCCTATCTTGATCCGGTAAAACTTCGCACCGTGCTCAATCGGCTGCGAGAGTTCGGCTTGCTGGTGTGGGATGCCGAAGATCGCACCTATCAATTAAGCGGCGCCGCGCGCGTGACACTCTCCGCGCTGGCTAACGTGCTGGCCTTGCCCGCGGGCGAGGACGCTGATCTCGCGTATATCACCTCGCAGGTCGCTGCCGGACAATCCATCGGACGGCCATCGCTCGAAGCGCTCAACCTGCTGCTCACCAAGTATCGCGAACTGCAAAAAGAATTCGATGATGCGCTGGTCAGCGGCTCTGAATTCCGCATCCGTCAGGCCAGCGCCAAGTTCAACGCCGTGTTCGCCACCGTCGAGAAAGGCAACGAGATCATCCGTTCGCTGATGACCAACGGCGAACTCGAAGGCGCGATGTACCGCAATGCGCAGGCCATCGGCCAGGCGCAAAGCCGCATCCTGCACATGCAGGCGACGTTTCAGCGCACACTGCACGCGATCGAGTTGCGCAGCATCTCGCTGGGCGGCAGCGGCTTGTCCTCGTCCGATGTCGCGCAATGGCTGCGCACCCGCGATCAAGCGCAACTGGCGGCGCTCGGCGCGCACGCCGTCGGGGGCATGCAGCTCTTGCCCTTCGCCATGAGCGACCTGATGCTCGACGTCGCCGAGTACGAACTGCTGGAACGCGAGCGCCTGGCACAGGAAAACACCGCACTGCCGCCGCCATGCGACACGCCGGATACCAGCGAAATGGCCAACGAACGTTTTGCGGCATTGGATCGATTTATCGAGCAGCTTTCTGAAATAAATTCAGAAACGCCGCTGGCCGATGCAGTGGTGAACGGCGGCTACGCGCTATCGGCGTACCGGCTTTCACTGCTGGCGTTGATTGGCGATGCGGAATCGACAGAGATGCGCGGGCGCGTCGCGGACCTCGCGCGCCTGCCGCTCGGCGTCGCCATATCCGCTGAGCACGAAATCGTGGCGCGCGATGAAGTTGCGCAAATCAGCCGCGGCACGCTTATACCCCAATCATCGGACGCAGCATGACCGACGACGCCCAGGTGCTGATCGCGCGTCTGATCGCCGAACGCTGGATGCCGCGCACGGAGCCGCTGGCGCGGCGGGTGCTGGTGGACGAAGCCTTTCGCGAGGACATCGAACAGCGGCTTGCCGCCTGCGGCCTGCGTCTGCTTGACAACCCTTACGCGGCGCATATCGCACTGGGCCTGGCCAACGCAGCAGAGGAGCAGGTGCTGGGGCGCAGCGGACAGTGGCTATCAAGCAACCTGGGGCTTGCACGCGATTGCGTGGCGTTGCTGGTGGTGCTGTGGGCGTTGCTGATTCTGCCCAAGCGCGAACGGCAGGTTTTACGCCGTGATAATAATGAAGACCAGCAAAACGATTTGTTCGGCATGGATAAACCCCTGTCCACTGGCGGCGACGTGAAAGGCAGCGTTCCGGAGCGCACACTGGTGGCTGACTTCGGCAAGCAGCTAGGCGGTAAAACGCGTATTGGCTTTAACCTTGGAATACTATCCCGGCACGGCTTTATCGAGCGCCACCAGGGCGTCATTCACGAGGGGCCATTGCTGGATCTCGCTCTCGATCACGGCTTGCTCGCGCCGCGCATTCTCGATGGCGCGTTGGCCGAATTGCTCGCCGCCCGCGTGCGCGACGCCGTGCCGCAGCCAAGCGGGGAATAGCGCCGGTGTTTCATCTCAAAAGCATAGAGCTCGTCCACTGGGACTACTGGCAACGCTTTCGGCAGACCTTGGACGCCAGCATTGTCGCCATCGTCGGTCCCAATGGATCGGGCAAGACCACGCTGCTCGATGCGTTACGCACACTGTTCGCGCTGCCGTGCGCCGGCAAGCGCGACTACAAACGCTACGTGCGTCATTCCGGCGAGCCCTATGCGTGGCTGCGTGCGGTCGTCGATAATCGGCGCATCGACAACGCGCGACATCCGTTTTTTCCGCTGCTGGAAGACGAGGTGACGCTGGTGTGCCGCATTCGCAAACAGGGCGGCGACTGGCAGCGGCAGTACCTGATTGCACCCGGCGATGCGCCCATCGACGACGCCATGGAGCGCTCGCCCGACTGGCTCGGTGTGCGCGATTACGAACGGCGTTTAGCCAACGGCGGGCTCACCGCGGCCATAGCGCAAGTGCTGTCGCTGGAACAGGGCGAAACCGACCGCTTGTGCGAATACACGGCGAAAGCCTTGCTCGATCTGGTGTTTCACGTGTTCGGCGACAAGCGTGTGCTGGACGATTACATGCAGGCGCGCGCCGACCAGCGCGACGGCGAAGCCGAGCTCGACAAACTCGACGGTGATCTGGCGCGCACGGTCAACGATCACGAATCATTCATCCAGCGCGCCAATCGTTACCAGGAATGGCGCAGCCTGAAAAACGAAGAAACGCTACTGCTTGCCGAAATACGCCCGCGCGTTGAACTGGCTGAGCTTCGCCATGCGATGCGCAGCGCGGAAAGCCGGCTTGACGGCTTGCGGCGGCAAGCCGCAGAACACCAGGCGCTGCTCGAGCAGGAACAACGGCGCCTCGCGCGCAACGCTGACGCACTGACCGCCACGGACACGCATCAGAAAAGCGCCGCTGCCGCGCGCGCGACCGCTGCAGCCCGGCACGACGCGGCACTGACCCGCGCCGCCGAAACAAGCAGCATGCTCAAAGAGCGCGACCGCTTGCGTGAACAGGCGCGCGCTGCCGGTCAGGATAGCGCACTGGCTGCGGCACGGCTGGAACAGCACCGGCCACGGTTAGCAGAAGTCAAAGCCAAGACTGCGAGCCTCACCGAACGCAACACCACCTCTGACGCACGCCTAGCCGCGCTACGCAGCGGCAAGCCCGCGCTGGAACCCTACGTCACACCCTTGCGCGGCGCGCTCGATGAAGCAGGCATCGTGCATCTGATGTTGACCGAAATCGTCGAGGTCACCGATGCGGGATGGCAGGCCGCAGTTGAAGCGTTGCTTGCACCCTATCGCCATCTGGTGCTGCTCAAAAGACCGCGCGACCGCGACGCCGCATGGCGCATCGGCGAACGGTTGCAGTACCGCAGTTTCGTCACGCCCGACCTTGAACCGCCGCCCGCGCCCGTGACGGGCAGCGTACTGGAGATCGCGCGCTTTACCGGTGATGCGCCGGCATGGCTGACGGCGTGGCTGAATCGCGTGCAGCGTGTCGAAGATGCCGCCGCCGGCGCCAAGCTCGATGCGCAGCAGGACTGGATTACCCGTACGGGCTACCATCGCGAGCGGCGCGGCGCACGTCACAGCGGCGTCGCGGCGCGGGATTTTCGTTTTGGTGTAGCGGCGCGCCGCACGCAGTTAAAGGCGCTGGAAGAAGACTGCGCGGAGTTGCGTATTGAACTCGATCAACTGGCCACCGAGGAAAAGACGTTGCTCGCTGACATCAGCCGCGATCAGGCCGTGGTGTTAGGCGTCAACGCCGCTGCCATGCTGGCGAGCCGCGCCGAAGAATACGCCGCCGCCGCAGCGCGGCTGGTAACAGAACAAGCGGATGAACGAGAAACCAACGCAGCGCACCAATCGGCAATGGAAGAAGAAGGCCGTCTCCGCGGCGAACAAGGGCGGCTTAGCGAAGAGAAGCGGCAAATCGAAGACGCGCTGCGCCACGGGCAAAACACGCTGGCAGATGCGCAGCGGCAAATCTACGCGCAGGCAGAGGAGCAACAAAAACGTATTGAGCGCGAGGGACAAGTACGCTCCGGCATGCCTGCCGCGTGGCTCGATGAGCAGGCGCTGGAAAACCTGCTCGCCGAACATAATTCCTTGAAGAACGTGGAGTTTCGTATCAGCCAGGTGCAGCAAAAGATCGAACAGGGGCAATGGGAAACCGACGCAACGGTGATCGCACGCCGCGACAAGCTGGCCGAGGATGTGCAGGCCAAGCGCGAACGCGTGGAGACCAGCCGGCTGCAATGCAATCGCGCGAAAAAGATCACCGAAGACACGCGCGGCGAGTACCTCAATGTGCTGCGCGCCACGGTACGCACCTACGGCAAGCACCTGCGGGAGCTGGGCCTGAAAGCGGGCATCGAGGTTGATTACGAAATGCCGCATCTCACCAACGACGATGTCGCGCTGGCGCAAGCGGGTTTGCTGGTGCGGTTTAACTTCGATCAGAAGGGCATGATCGGCATGAACGACGGCGAAGCCTCCGGCGGCCAGCAGGTGATGAAATCGCTGATTCTGTTGATCGCGCTGACCATGGAGGCCGACCGCCCCGGCGGTTTCGTGTTCATCGACGAACCGTTTGCGCATCTGGACGTGATGAACATCGACCGCGTGGCGGCGTTTCTGCGCGCGACGCAAGCGCAATACCTGATCACCACGCCGAGCACGCACAACATCAACGTGTTCAGCCCGGTGCAACTGACGCTGGTGACGCAAAAAAAGCGCCCCGGCGAACGCTGGGCGCCGCCGGTGGCCATGCTGCGCAGAGATGAAAACACCGTCAGCATTACCTGAAGACTGGCCGGCGCCCGGCGCGGATGGCCTATGCGTTCGCGTGCTCGATGTGGGTGCGAAAACCACCTTGCGCGGGCGGCGCTTGCGGCGTGCCATGAACGCCGATGCGCGCGTGATCGCAACCTGGCCGGCGGCGTGGCGCGATCTGCTTTTGCAATGGCTGGACGGCGCCGCCAAGCGCCGCTGGAACACCTTGCTGGAGCGTGCCGGCAACGCCGGTTTTGGCCTGGCGCATGAGCTGCTGGACGCGCTGCTGCGCGCGGGTTGGGTCGAGACCGATGAGTCGCGCGAACGCGGCCAGTGGAAAATTCAGCAGGTCACTTTCATCGAACGCACGGCCTTGCGCGCGGCACTGGGTCTGCCCGATGCCGAGGCATTGCTTGCGCAGCTCACGAGCGAATTGTCCACGCCGCCGCAAGCGGCGCGGCTGATGCCGCTATGGGCGGAACTCGCGGAGTACCCGCCAGCCCGCGGGCTGGAGCGCTGCGCGTTGCTGCGCAAACTTGACGCGTGGATTGCCGACAACCGTTTCGGCACGCGCCGTGACTTTGCCTGGTTTGCGCGCGGCGCTACCAAGGCCGTCAGCAGTGCCGAGTGGAAGTGGCTTGAATCGCTTGCGGATTTTGGCGCGCTCGGTATTGAAAAACACACGCCCGCGCTGTGGTTGCGCGCGCCGCTGACGTTGCGCTTCGGCGCAAAAAACATTGATCTATGCGCGATACCCGACATCATCGGCCTTTCACCGGAGACATTGAAGTTGCTCGACGGCGTGGATGGCGACATCGGATGCTGGCGCTTGGTGGAGAACCGCACCAGTTTCGAGCGCGCGGCGCGTGAACATGGCGGCGCCGATGGTGTAATCTGGTTGCCCGGCTTTGCCCCGAGCTGGTGGAAAACATCGGTGGAACGACTGCTCAAATGCAAACCCGCAGCGGCGCAAATCGCCTGCGACCCCGACCCTGCGGGCATCCACATCGCGCTTGACGCCGGCGCATTGTGGCAGGCCTGCGGCCTCGCGTGGTCGCCGTGGAAAATGGATGCGCATGAATTGATGCAATTGGATACACGCTTACCCTTATCCTGCCATGATAAAGTCCTGCTCCAACAAATGACGGCGCGCAATCTGCCTGGCGTGTTGCGTGAGCTCGCAAACTGGATGACTGCGCACGGCGAAAAGGGGGAGCAGGAAGGTTATTTGTAAGTGGACGCGCCCGCCGCCGCTGCGGGACTGCATCGTAACTATTTTTTATTGATATTTTATAATGCCAAACCTGATTGAAGTTAAAGTCCCCGCCATCGGTGACTTCAAGAATATTCCGATCATCGAAGTGCTGGTCAAACCCGGCGACACGGTGAAGCCGGAAGATTCTCTGGTCACGCTTGAATCCGACAAAGCCACGCTGGATGTGCCCGCGCCGGTCGCTGGCGTGGTCAAGGAACTCAAAGCGAAAGTGGGCGACAAGGTGTCGCAAGGGTCATTGATTCTGCTGCTCGAAACCGTGGAGGTCAGCGCAACCGCTGAAACCGCACAGCCCGCTCCTCCACCAGTGGCCACGCCTGACGCCTCACCCCTCACGCCGTCCGCGCCCGTCGCCTCACCCCTCACACCTCACGCACAACAAGCCGATATTCACGCCGAAGTGCTGGTGCTCGGCGCCGGCCCCGGCGGCTACACCGCGGCGTTCCGTGCCGCTGATCTGGGCAAAAAGGTCGTGCTGATCGAACGTTATCCGACACTCGGCGGCGTGTGCCTGAACGTCGGCTGCATTCCTTCCAAAGCGCTGCTGCACATCGCCAAAGTGATTGGCGAAGCCGACGAAGCGGCACAGGCGGGCATCACCTTTGGCAAACCCAATATCGATATCGACAAGTTGCGCACGTGGAAATCCGGCGTGGTGGGCAAACTCACCAAGGGCTTGTCGGGGTTGGCCAGGCAACGCAAGGTGCAGGTGATCACCGGGCGCGGTGAGTTTGCGTCACCTAACGCCATCAAAGTTGAAACCGCCGATGGTGTGAAAACCGTCGCCTTCGACCACTGCATCATTGCGGCAGGTTCGTCGGTGGCGCGCATCCCCGGCTTTCCGTACGAGGACAAACGCATTATTGATTCCACCGGCGCGCTGGAACTCGCGCAGATTCCGAAACGCCTGCTGGTGATCGGCGGCGGCATCATCGGTTTGGAAATGGCCACGGTGTACGATGCGCTCGGCAGCAAAATAACCGTCGCGGAATTGATGGATGCGTTGATTCCCGGCGCGGACCAGGACATCGTCAAGGTGCTGCAAAAACGCATTACCAAGCGCTATGAAAAAATTCTTTTAAAAACAAAAGTTTCCAAAGTTGAAGCGCAGAAGGAAGGACTCAAAGTCACTTTTGTCAACGAGGGCGCGGCGGGCGCGCAAAGCACCGACACCTTCGACGCCATACTGATGGCGGTAGGCCGCCGCCCCAATGGTCATGACATCAATGCCGGCGCGGCAGGCGTGACCGTGAATGAACGCGGCTTCATTCCCGTAGACAAACAACTGCGCACCAACGTGCCGCATATTTTCGCCATCGGCGACATCTGCGGCGAGCCGATGCTGGCGCACAAGGCGTCGCACGAAGCGAAAATTGCCGCGGAAGTGATCGCCGGGCACAAAGCGTTTTTCGATGCGCGCACGATTCCTTCGGTGGCTTACACCGACCCGGAAATCGCGTGGATGGGCCTCACCGAAACGCAGGCCAAAGCACAGGGCATCGATTACGACAAAGCGGTATTCCCGTGGGCGGCGAGCGGGCGTGCGCTGTCCACCGGGCGCGACGACGGCATGACCAAGCTGCTGTTCGACAAAGCCACGCGCCGCATACTAGGCGCGGCGATTGTTGGCGTCAACGCCGGCGAGTTGATTGCCGAGACGGTGCTGGCGCTGGAAATGGGCGCCGATGCGGCCGACCTGTGCCTCACCATTCATCCGCATCCAACCTTGTCGGAGACGGTGGCCTTCGCTGCCGAAATTGCCGAGGGATCGATCACCGATCTTTACGTACCCGCCGCGCCCAGGAAATAGAGAATGTCCATGAAATTACCCCTCGAAGGCGTCAAGGTACTCGACCTCACCCACGCGCTCGCCGGTCCATTCTGCTCCACCATGCTTGCCGATTACGGCGCGCAAGTCATCAAGCTCGAAGCGTTTGGCGCTGGCGACATCGCGCGCAGTTGGGGTTCGCCTTTGCCCGGCGGAGAAACCGCCTACTTCGTGAGCCTGCATCGCAACAAGCAGGGCATCGAGATCGATCTGAAGCATCCGCGTGGCAAGGAAATTTTCTTTGACCTGGTTGAACGTTGCGACATCGTTATCGAAAACTTCCGCGTCGGTACTCTGAAAAAACTCGGCCTCGATTACGCCAAGGCGCGTGCGCGCAATCCGGGCATCATCTATTGCTCGATTTCGGG
>JANMXV010000663.1:0-2091 GCA_031381325.1 Betaproteobacteria bacterium
GATGCACGTAGCCGCCGCACTCGAGCGCTCGACGCTCGCGCTCTACGGCTCCAGCAGTCCGGCGTTCACACCACCGCTTTCGGACAAAGCCCAAATCATCAAGATCGATATCGCCTGCAGCCCCTGCTTCGAACGTGTATGTCCGCTGGGACATTTCAACTGCATGCGGCAGATGACGCCCGAGCAGGTATGGAAGCATGTGCCCGCGGCGCAATGAAGAGCAAGCACAAGTAAGGCTTGGTTATTACTGCAGCGGACACATCCCGCTTAAAACTTGTAGTGATAAATTTAACTCGTATCTACCCCTTTCTTTCCGGAGAAATCCCATGAATGCCGTGAAGATACTATCCGTCTGCGCATTGCCGTGCATTGTCATTGCGTCGCCGGCAGCAAGCGCACAGAAGTACCCCACCAAGCCGATACGGCTGATCTCGCCGTTCGCGCCGGGGGGCGGCACCGACATCCTGTCGCGCGTCATCGGCCCGCGCATCTCTGCGGTGATCGGCCAGCCGGTAGTGGTCGATAACCGGCCCGGCGCCGGCGGCTCGCTCGGCGCGGAGATCACGGCAAAGTCCGAACCCGACGGCTATACCCTGATTACCGTGTCGAGCAGTTACGCGGCGACTTCTGCGTACCACAAACTGACATACGACCCCGTCTTCGGCATCCAGCCGGTCATTCTGCTGGGCACCACGGGCTTGTTGCTGGTCACGCATCCGTCCCTGCCTGCGAAAAGTGTCAAGGAACTCATAGACTACGCGAAAAATAATCCCGGCAAAATCAACTATGCGACGGTCGGCGTCGGCAGCGTCACGCATCTCACGCATGAGCTGCTCAATCTCGAAGCAAAAATCAATACCGTGCATATCCCGTTCAAGGGCGGCGCACCGGCAT
This sequence comes from Betaproteobacteria bacterium, assembly GCA_031381325.1. GTDB lineage: Bacteria > Pseudomonadota > Gammaproteobacteria > Burkholderiales > SG8-41 > UBA5216. Next base: position 895 of record JANMXV010000663.1, read on the forward strand.
TGCTCGGCGTGGTCGGCAACGAAGCGCAGATTACGTCGATCAGCATCGTGCCTACGCTGCCGCACCTGAGAGTGGGACGCTTGCGCGCCATCGGCATCACCACCATCAAACGTTCGGCGCTGCTGCCCGAGGTGCCGAGCATCAGCGAAACCGTCCCCGGCTTCGATGTGCCGCACTGGTACGCCATGTGGGGACCCAAAGGCATACCGAAGGACATCGTGACACTGTGGAACCGCGAAGTTTCCAAAGTGCTGCTGACCGAAGAAATGACCAAACAAATGCGCGCCGAAGGTCTGGAAACCGCCGGCGGCCCGCCCGAACAATTTTTTAATGTGCTCAAGCCCACCGTTGAACGCTGGCGGCGCGTAGTCAAGGAAGCGAAGATCGAGGGCTGAGGATTGCGACTGCACTGTAAGTCACCGCACGAGTCGCAATCTCCACCGCCGATCACGCGACATCGTGAGCGTTTGCGGACTGTATGCCGGTTGTGGAAACACTTGCGCGCAACATCATGAAAGGCGTGTCAGGAACCAATGTCACAATTTTAAGGCGTTGGATATAGAGAAAACAGCGTATGAATCCCAACTCGTCATTCTGGCGAAAGCCAGAATCCAGTTCGTTTAAACATGCGAAGCATCTAGAAAGATCCTTCGGATCGGGTTACGCACTGGGTTCTGGCTTTCGCCAGAACGACGGCGCGGTTGTTTTCAACTTTGGGCTCCAGCGTAAGATAGTGCCATTGGTGTCAGGAACTTCAACGCGTAGGATGCGGTTCCTTCGTCACTCGTATCTACGAAGGCTTCGGTGAACGAGTCGCCGGTAATTGAATTTCTTGTTTTTCAATGACCTGGGTTGTGGCGCGCAAGCTATTACACGCTGTTTTAATTGACGGCATACGATAAGTCCTTGGAATTGCGAGCATTTCCCGACAGGGATAGACTGGACACCGGAAATAGTTGGTTTTTCGGAAGATGATTACACGTTAGAGGCTGAAATGGACGCGAACAAGACAAGCACGTACATTGAGGCTTACTACAAAACCAACCAGCGTCACGTAGCTTGGAGCTTTTGGGCTAGCCTGTCTGCACTCGTCGTGGGCCTCGCCGTTCTCATCGTTGGCGTTGCTCTAGCGTTTACCGGCAGCGATACGGCTTTATCGATCACACCAGTGTCGGCCGGCGTGCTTACGCAGTTCAT
>JANMXV010000664.1:0-17794 GCA_031381325.1 Betaproteobacteria bacterium
GGGCGGGCAGATCAATGCCACCGGGCCATAGGGAGGCGTCAGCGCCGTGCGCAATGCGCGGCGGATGTTGGCTGCGGCATCAAATGGGGTGTTGAGCACGAACACGGCCTTGCATACCGCGCCCGCCATTTTTTCCAGCGGCCCCCACAAAATCGGATTGGTGTGCAGAAAGCGCCGGTCCTGGCCGCCGACCAATACCAGTAGCGGCGTGCCTGCGATGCTCGCGGTGTAGAGCGTGCCCATGCCGTTGCCCAGCCCCGGCGCGACATGCAGATTGACCACGCCGAGCGAGCGCGTCGCGCGCGCATAGCCGTCTGCCATCGGCACAGCCGAGACTTCCGACAAGGCGACTACGTATTTGAGTTTCTTGCGTTGCTCGCAGGCTTTGACCAGCGGCAGTTCAGTGGTGCCGGGATTGCCGAAGATGTGCGAGACACCGTTGTGCTCCAGCGTTTGCAGCAGGAATTCCGAGATTTTCATTGGCATGGTTATTGAGTGAGCGCGAGGCCTGCGTCCTTGATGACTTTGGCCCATTTTTTTGTTTCCGCGATGAGGAACGCGCGGAACTGTTCCGGCGTGCTGCCGACAGGATCAGCACCGGTAGCGACGAGGCGTTGTTTGACATCGGGCATTTGCAGAATGGTCGCAATGTCGCCATGCAAGGTGCTGACGATATTTTTCGGTGCGCCGTGCGGGACCATGACGCCGATCCAGCCGGTGATTTCGACGCCGGGCACGCCGGCTTCGGCGAGCGTCGGCAAATCAGGCAGGCGCGCCGTGCGCGTGGCGGAGGCGACTGCCAGCGCGCGCAGCCGACCGGTTTCGATGTGCGGCACGGCGATGGGCATGGTGGTGAACATCATATCGCTTTCGCCGCCGAGCAAGCCGGTGATTGCAGGCGTTTCACCCCTGTATGGAAGATGCAGCATTTTCGCGCCGATGACGCTGGCGAAGAGTTCCGCGCCAAGATGATTCATGTTGCCACTGCCGGATGAGGCGTAGCGCACCGCCTGCGGTTTGGCTTTGGCGAGCGCCACCAGATTCTTTACCGAGTTGCCGGCGAACGACGGGTTTGCGACGACCAGAAAGGTGATAGAGGTGAGCTGCGTGACAGGATCGAAGTCCTGCAACGGCTGATACGGCAGATTCTTGTAAACACCGGGATTGACGGACAGATGGCTGATCGCGCCAGTAATCACGGTGTAGCCGTCGGGGTTGGCTTTGGCACCCGCTTCGAGCCCGATGATGCCATTGGCGCCAGGGCGATTATCCACGACCACTTGCGTGTTCCAGCGCTCAGTCAGCCGCTGCGATACCAGTCGCACCACGGAATCAAAGCTGCTGCCAGCGGCCTGAGGCACGATTATGCGTACCGGCTTGTCGGGATAAGCATAGGCGGACGATACCGCAGCGAGAGCGCTTGCGATGAGCCATTGCTGCATCAGGTAATAAACTTTATTTTTCATTTAAAAACAATAAGTTATAATGTTATCAGGTCAATCGGCGCGCATGCCGCTATCTTTCACTACTTTCCCCCAGCGCTTCGCTTCGAATTGAATGAAGGTGCGAAATTCCGTCGGCGAATTTGCGACGACATCGGTGGCGTCTTTGGTGAAGCGATCCACCAAATCAGGTGCGCGTGCCGCTTTGACGACGATGCCGTTGATCGTGTTGACCAGCGCAGCAGGTGTGGAAGCGGGCGCAAGCACGCCGACCCAACTGGCGAAATCGTAACCGGGTACGGCTTCGGCGGCGGCGGGAATTTGCGGCAATGCGGGCAGGCGTTTGCTGCTGGTGATGGCCAGCACGCGCAGACGGCCCGCGTTGACGTGCGGCATGACTGCGCTGACCGCGAGTGCGCTCAAGTCCGCTTCGCCGCCCAGCACTGCGGTTAATGCCGGGCCGCCACCTTTGTAAGGGATGTGCAGCATTTTCACACCGGCGATGCCGGCGAAAAGCTCCACCGCCACATGCAGATTGCTGGCGTTGCCGGAGGAAGAGTAGGTGATTTTGCCCGGCTGTGCTTTCGTTACGGCGAGCAGTTCCCTGATCGATTTCGCCGGCACCGATGGATGCACCACCAGCAGATACGGCGAAGTGACGACCAGTGAAACGGGTGCGAGGTCTTTCTCATAGTCATACGACATCTTGCCCAGCATCGACGGGTTGATGACCATCGGCAGCGATTGCAGCAGCAGGGTGTAGCCGTCGCCGGGACTGCGCGCCACCATTTCGCTGCCTACACTGGTGAGGCCGCCGGTGCGGTTGTCGATGACCACCGTCTGTCCGGTTTGCTCGGTGATTTTCTGGCCGAGCAGACGCCCCACCACGTCGATGATGCCGCCGGGGGGCGCCGGCACGATCATGCGGATGGGGCGCGACGGATAGGTTTGCGAATTCACGCAAGGCGCCACTGCAGCGAGCAAGGCACAGGTACATGCAAGTTTGCGTGCGCTCATCGTCTTTTCTCCCTGCTTACTGCAAGTTACATCAAAAGCCTCCCTCACCCCAACCCCTCTCCCGGAGGGCGAGGGGCTTTTCACCCTTCTCCCTCCGGGAGAAGGGCAAGGGATGAGGGAAAGGAAGCGCCGAAATGCATTGTCAGGACAGCTTTTGATAATTCGGGTCATACGCCCTCCTCTACTTTTTGTTTCGGCGGCACCGGCGCAAAATAACCAATCACCACGCAGAACAAACCCACACCGATGAACGACACGATGCGTGCCACCGTGCCGGTGTTCGACAAATCCACCAGCACCAGTTTCGCGATTACCACCGCAAGCAGCGCTGCGCCCACGAACCATAACGCACGCAAGCCGCGTTGGGTGGCGAAAAACATCGCCCCCAGCGCCAGCAAACTCCAGAACAGCGAGAACGATGCCTGCACCAGCGTGGAACTCATCATCGCGTTAAAGCGGAACGGCACACCGGCGTAGTGATGCAAAGTGCGCAGCAGCACGCCGTTCAGCGCGATAAACAACACGATACCCAACACCGTAAGTGCCGTGGCTGTCGCGGGCAGCTTCGCTCCGGGGATCTCCATGCGCCGCACCAGCACGTACCATGTCGCCAGCGCGAGCAGCGCGCCAAATTGCGCAAGGTCGAGCGGATTCAATAGCGGCACATAGGGCAGCGGATCGGGATTGCCGTTACTCGTAAAGTTGGCGACGAATATCCAGCCGAGCAGAAACACCGCCACCGGCAGCGCACCCAGGTAAAGGTAGCCACGCCGATGTTCGTTCACCGGCCAACCAAGACTCGCGCCACGCGCCGCAAACATCGTGAGCAGTGCGCCCGGCACCACCGCCCACGCAATCAGCGGCCACACGCGTCTTCCCTCGACAAAATTGTCGATCTGCCAGCCGAACTCCCACGACGCCACGATCGTCAGCAGCCAAAAGCCCGCCGCGTGCCACCAGTCCATCCCTATATCTCCTCGCCCGAGCGAGGAGGTCGAATCTCCCTTCTCCCCCCGGGAGAAGGGTCGGGGATGAGGGAGATCTCCGTCATCGCGCGCCTTGTACATATACAGCACCACAAGATGCACCGCGAACGCGATGATCCAGCCGGCGTAACCGTGATATTCGAACGGGTGTCGCACGTTATTTGAGAGCATACCGATTAACATAGCTGCCATCAGCGGCAATAACGCCAGCGCCGCGAATCGCGCCATGCGCCAGTGCAGGCGTTTCCACAGCGCCGCGAACGCCGCGCACGAACCGGCGAAGAAAATCAATTCGGCATTCCACTCCGCACGCCCGCTCACATGACGTTCGATTTCCATCACGCCGCCGGCGAACCACCACAACGCGCCCCACACAAACAGCGCACGTGTCAGCAGCCTTTCGTTTTCATCGACAACATCGCGCCGCCGCTCGGCGTAAAAATTGATGAACAAACCCGCCACGCTCACCATCACGCAACCGAGGTAGCTCGCGTTGAGTAGCGGCAGCAAATGCTCGGGCTCGGCGATGGGCTTGAATTTCGACAGAAACGCCACGCCTGCGGCGATCTGCAAAAACATGCCGAACGCCCGCGCCAGCACGCGGTTTTGCCGCACGCCCACCCACACAATGGCCGCGCCCTCAACCGCCCACACCGCCGATGTCCAACGCGCGTCCAGCGCCAGCGGCACCGCCAGCGTGGCGAACCCCACGCCGAGTGCCAGGAACGATTCCACCAGCAGCCGCAGCGAATCGCGCTTTTTCGCGTGGAGTATCGTGGCCAACAACAGGTACAGTGTTGCGACACTCAGAGCGCTGAGGGCTGCACCGAACGCCGTGTCTTTCAGCATCGCAGCCTGCATGCCGAACGCGACCAGCGGCACGCCGAACACGATGGTGCCGTCAACATAGTGCGTGAGCTTCGGCGACTGGCGCATGGCGAACAGCACGGAGATCGCGACATTCATCAGAAAAAACAGAATCAAAAACGGCTCGGTGGTGGCGAAAAATTCCGGCTGGTAGCGCGCAGAGCCCCATGCGAACCCGATCAACGCCGTGAATACAAAACCCACCAGATTGAGTTCGCGCCAGGCTTTGAACCACGCGATAAACAGAATGCCGGCATTCAGCACCGCATAAAAACTGAACAGCGCCACGTAACTGCCGTCGCCGGTGGACGCCAGTATCGGCGCCAAAAAACCACCCGCAGCACCGGTGATCGCCAGCGCTTTTGAATCCTGCACAATGGCAAGCAGCGCCGAAAAAAATGCAATGCCCGCGAGCAGGATAAAGGCCAGCGTCGGCGGCAGCAGGTGGTAAAGCCGCAACCCGGCAAACACCGTAAGATAAAGAATGCCAATGCCGCCACCTTGCAGCATCAATGCATAGTCTTCGCGCTTGTTGCGCAAACGCCAGCCCAACACCAGCAGCGCAATACCACCCGCCGCCACGCCGGCGAGCCGCAACTCTATCGGCACGAAGCCGTGATCGGTGGCGTACTTAAGCAAAAACGCGACGCCGATAAACAACACCAGTATGCCCACGCGCACCAGCGTGTTGCCGCCGAAGAAAAAATTCCACAGCGCCGAAGGTTCCGTCGGCGCTGAAGGCACAGCCGGTGCGGACGTTGCTACGGGCACTGGTTTCACAGTCAACGTTACCGGCGGCGCGGGCACCTCCGGTACGACCGGCGCCATACTCACCGTCGCGGGCTGTGCATCCACTGCCGGCGCACTGACGACGCCTTCGAGCGATTTGACACGCTCGTTCATTTGCTTGACGGCATCTTCCAGCGTGGCGATGCGCTTCTCCGCAGCACCACCTTGCTTTGATTTATTCGACAGCAGCGCGCCAACAACAATCCCCACTATGCCGCCAATCAGTGCGCCTTCGAAGCGGCCCATGGCGCCGATAAAGGCACCCACGATCATTCCGACAAACCACATCGTCATCTCCCTATGTGATTGTTTTAAAATACTACTTTTCGTTTCCTCGCAACGCCGTCACAATCGCTTGCAACCCCTCTGGGGTGACTGCTTGCGGGGGCACCGGCTTGCCTGCCGTCATGCCTATCTTGCCAAACAGGCCGAGACGAAACACGCGCACAAGCAATGCCCCGCCCTGCCGCCCAAAAAAACTGGCCCACAATCCGCGCAGCGCGATCGGCACTACGGGTACCGGGGTGCGATCAATAATGCGCTTGATGCCGCCGCGGAAGGGTTGAATTTCTCCGTCTTTGGTAAGGCCCCCTTCAGGAAAGATGCAAATCAAATCACCCTCGGTCAACCCCTTGGCAATCTCGTCATAGGCGCGCTCCAGCATCAGCGGATCCTCTTTCGCGGAAGCGATGGGTATCGAGCGCGTGGCACGGAAAATAAAACTCAGCAGCGGCGTGTTGAAGCGTTTGTGATCCATCACGTAACGCGTCGGCCGCGGGCAGGCAGCGGCGATCACCAGTGCATCAATGAAGGTTGAATGGTTGGCCACCAGCATCGCGGCGCCCTCTTCGGGAATGTTTTCGAGACCTTTCTTTTCCAGCCGGTACACCGAGTGAATCAGCAGCCACACCAAAAAACGCATCAGGAATTCGGGCACCAGCGTATAGATGTAAATCGCCACCAGCAGGTTCAGCACGCCGGTGAGTAAAAACAACTGCGGAATCGTCATGCCGAAACTCAAACCGAGTATCGCCACGCCTGCAGCCAGCACCATAAAAAATGCGTTCATGATGTTGTTGCCGGCAATGACGCGCGACTGGTGGCTGGGTTCGCTGCGGCTCTGAATCAGCGCATACAGCGGCACAATATAAAACCCACCAAAGACACCAATCATCAGCAAATCAAACAACACGCGCCAACTGCCGGGCTGCTGCAAAAACGCCATCGCGCCCAGCGGTATGGCGTGGCCGCCCGTGGGGCTGGCGAAGAACAGATCAATCGCGAATATCGTCAGGCCTATCGAGCCGAACGGCACCAGGCCGATTTCGATTTTGTGCCCGGAAAGTTTCTCGCACAACAGCGAACCCAAACCGATGCCGACGCTGAACACCGCCAGCAGCAAGGTCACCACGTGTTCGCTACCGCCGAGCACATCTTTGGCGAAATTCGGGAACTGCGATAGAAACATCGCGCCATAAAACCAGAACCAGGAGATGCCCAATATCGACAGAAACACCGTGCGATTGGTGCGTAAAAATTTAAGGTTCGTCCCGGTTTCGGTAAGCGGATTCCAATTGACTTTAAGGTCAGGCGACGGCGCCGGCGACAGCGGCACGCTGCGGCTCACCCAGTAACCCAGCACCGCAATCACAATCGCGGTCGCCGATACCCACATCGAGCCGGAAGGCTGCATGCCAATCAGCGTACCGCCGAGAATTGTCCCAAGCAATATTGCAATGAAGGTGCCGGCGTCGATCAGGCCGTTGCCGCCAACGAGTTCATCCTTTTTCAAATGCTGTGGCAAATAGGCATACTTGACCGGGCCAAACATGGTGGAGTGCATGCCCATCATGAACAGCGCCGTGAGCAGCAGCGTCAGATTGAGAAAGTAAAATCCCAGCGCGCCGATGATCATAATGACGATCTCGAAGATTTTTACCAGCCGCGTGAGTAGCGCTTTTTCGTATTTGTCGGCGAGTTGGCCCGCGGTTGCGGAAAACAGAAAAAACGGCAATATGAACAGCCCCGAACACAAATTCACCAGCAGCCCCGAGCTCAACGTCGTCATGCTCGCAGCCTGAAACGTGAGCATGATCAACAACGCGTTTTTGAACACGTTATCGTTAAACGCGCCGAGAAACTGCACGCTGAAAAACGGCCCGAAACGGCGCTGCTTCAACAGCTCAAACTGGTTGGGTTGCGACATGGCGGGCCCTTTGAGTGTGCGTGGTGTATTAACGTAACTTATTGTTATTAATATAGTTTTTCAGCAGCCTCGCGCGCCGGCGTCGGCGTACATAGCGCAACCACAGCATACCTGCAAGCACCGCTAATCCGCCCACCGCGGGCGCCCACGGCGGCACTTCCCGCTCGGTGAGTGTATCCGCCTCGATCAACTCCGCTGGAAAAGGGCGCGCATCGACCGGCACGATTTTCCATTGCGATTTATCGGCCGGCACACGCTGCATGTATTCATCGATCGACGCCACCGGAAACGAACCGAATGCGCGGCTGGACGGTATTTGAGGAATGCGCACGAATACCAGTGCTTCAAGGTCCTCGCGCAACAGATTTTCCAGCGCGTTCGCGCCTGCATTCGCTTTGGCGCCCGCGCCGCCCGCCGCAATGCGCAACAAATCACGTCCCGCTGCATCGTAGGCCGCAGCCGGATACAGCCGGCTTTGCTCTTCGATCAGGTAGTCATACGCTTGTTTACCGCTGGCGAAACTCATGTCAGCGATCGATCGGTACGGATACGCCGCTATCGCTTTCACCGCACTGGTCGGCCCCCGCATGGGAATATTCCAGCCCAGCGTGCGCAGCGTATCAAGGCTGATACCGGCGCAGTTGGCACTGGCGTGCCGGTAATGAAAGTCGTGCCGGTAGAAATGATTGTAGACGCGTGAAATCGCCCCTTGATAAGCATAGGCTGCGCGGTCATTTCTCAGCACTGCCACCAGCATGTACGAGGGCCGGTACCACGACTGGCCGCTGTTCACATCCGCCAGGTAGTTATCCATCGGCAGCATCGCGGCGATAATGCCCTTTTCGCTGAATAAATCCAGGTTATAGAAGTTGTTCACTATCCAGTCGGCCATTTCACTGCCCTTGCCGTGACGGCCCGTGACGATGGCGAAGTGCCCGCCGTGCGCTTCGTCATCGTCGCCCTGTGCGCCGTTTAACAGGATGCCGATCACGGCGCGGCCCGACCAGTCGCGCGCTTGGTTTGCAGATTCGCCGGGCGTTTTCTCCCACAGCAGCCGCGTTTCAAAGCGCTCGTCTCCGGCATTGGAATATTTGCGCACCAAGCCGAGCAGCGACTCGCTGGCTTGCAACGGCGCGAGCTTCATCTGCTTTTCGTCGATGCGCCAGTCTTCCGGCCAGATAGTGCGCGCCACAAACGCGCCGCCGCGTGTTGCACCGCGCATGCGCAACGTTCGCTGTTGGAAATAAACCTTGCTGCTGTCGTCGTAATACGACAGATTGGATTTAATTTTATCCGCAACCTTGAACGGCACGCTACGATCGTCCTTGAAGCGCAGCACATCGTCAGCGGTCAAGACCACGTTGCGCACCGTGTGCGGCGCGCCGATCCACAACAGCGGCGGGCGCGCGCGCAAGGCCTCCGGCGTCGCGCCGGCGTACCAGCGTTTGACATCTTCTTGCGCTGCGACACCCGGGGTGAAGCCGCTCATATTCACACCCTCTGAAGGCACCGCCACCAGATCATCGCGGAAATACCACAAGGCCTGTTTCGACGCCCGACAGTCTTTGCATGCACCCGTAGTCAGTCGAAAGTCCGCGCCCTGATACAAACCAAACATGGTCGCAGGCGCCGGAATGATGGCGGGCATCGGTTTGTACCAGACCACTTCGTCGCTGCGCGCCGCGCCCGCAAAGAATAATAGACGCGCCACGACTCCCGCGACTATCGCGGCAAAAATTCGTTGCAACATTGTTTTAAATATTTCGATATATTGATCAAAAAACTAGGACTCGGATGTTCAAGTGTTATTGCGTATGTGCTCCAGTACAATTTCCATCGCCTTAATCAAAAATGCCTTGGCGATCCAGAAATAAACTTCCTTGCCCTCTTTCACCCGTTCCAGCACACCGGCCTCCTGTAGAATTTTCAAGTGATGCGACACTGCGGAGCGCGATAACGTCGCCACCTCGACGATCTGCCCGACATTCAGCCGCTCGCCCGGCGTAAATGTGAGCAGGATGCGTTGCCGGTGTTCGTCGCCCAGCGCGGTGAACACCTTGGAAATATTGCGCCATTCATTGGGGATGGCGCGCATGTAGTTTTTATTCATAACCATACAATTAATTATTTAGTTATATTTGTCAAGCGCTTCAACCACTAATGCGCGCGCGTATATTAAAAAATAGCCGTAACATATTGTTTTGTTTAAGTATTTATTAAATACTCAATTTTTTCATTGAAGCCAGCAACAGCGGCATCTCAAATGCTCGCGTTGCCGCTGCGATGCCAAAAATATTAGCCAACTTAGCCAAGTAACTATAAAATTGTAGCGGAGTTAAGGACTCGCAAAGAGGAGATCACCATGCAATGCAATATGCTCGACGCCAAGAATCGACTCTCCAAACTGGTGCAAGCCGCCCTGGCGGGTGAGGACGTGGTCATCGCCAACAAGGGCGTGCCTGTCGTCAGGCTGGTGAAAGTGGGCGCGCGAAGTACTGCGCGCAAACCTGGCGCTTGGTCCACGCTGCCCAAGGCTAAAGCAGATTGGGATTCACCTGCCGTCAACGCAGCGATTAGCGTCACGCTTACAGGCGAAAAATTCCCGTGAAGCGCTACCTGCTCGACACCCACTTGATCTACTGGTGGATGACGGCAGATACGCACTTGGGAAAAGCCACACGGCGCATCATTGCCAACGCTGAAATCATCGTCAGCGCAGTCAGTATCTGGGAAATGGTATTGAAAAACGGCGCGGGGAAATTGCCGTTGCCGCAGGGTTCCATTGCTGAAGCATTGGAAGCACAGGGCTTTATTCTGCTGCCGATTTTACCGCGCCATATCGAGGCCACTCGCGATTTGCAATGCGCGCACGCCGACCCCATTGACCGGCTGCTGATCGCGCAAGCACGCGATGAAAAACTTACGCTGCTCACGCGGGATGCGGCGATGCTCGGACTGGGGATGGATGGCGTAGTAAAGGGATAGCTTATTGCTTTAATTGTCAATTTAATTTAAGCAATAACGCCATCCCCCACCCCACCCCAAAGCCCGTGGCGTCCGTTCCCACCGCGCCCAAGCCGCCTTTGCAGCTATGCGCCGACAAATCCACGTGTATCCATGGGCGTTTGCCGGTGAAGCGTTGCAGCAGCCGCGCGGCGAGGATGTGATCGGCCTCGCCATCCAGGGTGCATTGCTTCACGTCGGCGATGGTGCTGGGTAGGATGGGGGCGTTATAAATTATGCGAAGCATCTTGAATAATGATCCTTCGGATAAGGTTACGCACGATTCCGGCATTCGCCGGAATGACGGTGAGAATGATTATTTCTCTGTGTAACTCTGTGTCCTCTGTGGCTAAAAGCCGTTACAAGGTAAAATTCCCGCTTCGATTGCAAAGTAAAAACCCATGCGCCCCTACCTTGATCTACTACGCCACGTGCTCGACCACGGCGCGCAAAAAAGTGACCGCACCGGCACCGGCACGGTGAGCATTTTCGGCGCGCAACTGCGCTTTGATCTCAATGCGGGCTTTCCGCTGCTGACCACGAAAAAGGTGCATCTTAAATCGATCATTCACGAGCTGCTATGGTTCCTCAAGGGTGACACCAACGTCAAGTATTTGAAAGACAACGGTGTTTCGATCTGGAACGAGTGGGCAAAGCCTGACGGCGAACTCGGCCCGGTCTATGGCTACCAGTGGCGGTCGTGGCCCGCGCCCGATGGCCGGCATATCGATCAGATTTCGCAAGTCATCGACATGCTGAAAAAAAACCCGGATTCGCGCCGCATCATCGTGTCGGCGTGGAACGTGGCTGATCTGGACAAGATGGCGCTGATGCCGTGCCATGCGTTTTTCCAGTTCTACGTCGCGGATGGAAAACTGTCGTGCCAGTTGTATCAGCGCAGCGCAGATATGTTTCTCGGTGTGCCGTTCAACATCGCCTCCTACGCCTTGCTCACGCTGATGGTGGCGCAGGTGTGCGGCCTCAAGCCCGGTGATTTTGTGCATACCTTCGGCGATACGCATGTCTATCGCAACCATTTCGAGCAGACGCGCGAACAGCTCTCGCGCGCGCCGCGCGCGCTGCCGGTGATGAAACTCAATCCGGCGGTAAAGAACATTCTGGATTTCAAATACGAAGACTTCACGCTTGAAGGCTACGATCCGCATCCGGCGATTAAAGCGCCCGTGGCGGTTTGATGGCATCCTGTCTTTCCCTAATCGTGGCGATGGCGAAAAATCGCGTCATTGGCGCGAACGGCGCGATACCGTGGCGGCTGCCGAATGAATTGCAACTGTTTAAACGCATCACCATGGGACACCACATCATCATGGGGCGCAAGACGTGGGAATCCATCGGGCGTTTGCTGCCGGGACGCACCACAGTGATTGTCACGCGCCGGCACGACTACACCGTGCCCGGCGCGATCATCGCCCACACATTGACAGACGCCATTGACAAATGCGCGAACGATGACGAGATTTTTGTAATAGGCGGCGCCGAACTTTTCCGCGAAGCGCTGCCCAGGGCAGACCGGCTCTATCTGACGGTCGTGGACGCCACGCCAGCCGGCGACACGTTCATGGCGGATATCGATATGATCGACTGGCGAATAGTGTCGTCAGAAAATCATTCTGCCGACGAAAAACACGCGTATGCCTATCAATTCGGCGTATACGACCGCCTGCGCGAACACTTCCGCACGTAGTATTTCAGGCCACCATCACGCAATCGACGTAATAACGCAACACCCTGTCGCCATTGTCACGGCCGTTTTCCCTGACGTTATTTCTGCCGTTTTCTTTCACCAGCCCGTGGATGTCCGTTTCGAAACCGGGAAATTTTTGATTGAAGTCACGTGCGAATTTCAGAAAGCGCACGATGGTGGCATTGAAGCGTTCACCCGGAATCAACAAGGGTATGCCCGGCGGGTAAGGGGTGAGCAACGAACACGTAACCCGGCCTTCGAGCTTGTCGATTTCCACGCGCTCGATTTCGCGATGCGCCATGCGCGACCATGCGTCCGCAGGCGGCATCGCCGGCTGCATGTCGGAAAGATACATCTCGGTGGTGAGGCGCGCCACGTCGTTGGCTTTGTAGACCTCGTGAATTTGATCGCACAGTTCGCGCAGGCCGGTTTTTTCGTATTGCGGAAACTTGGCCACGAAATCCGGCAGCACGCGCCACAGCGGTTTGTTGCCCGCGTAATCGTCCTTGAATTGCTGCAACTCGGTAACTAACGTATTCCAGCGGCCCTTGGTAATGCCAATGGTGAACATGATAAAAAATGAATACAGCCCGGTCTTCTCCACAATAATACCGTTCTCGGCAAGATACTTGGTCACCACCGCCGCCGGAATACCGGTTTTGGCGAAGCGCCCAGTCACATCCAGCCCCGGCGTAATCACCGTGGATTTGATCGGGTCGAGCATATTGAAACCAGGCGCGAGATTGCCGAAGCCGTGCCAGCGCTCGTTGGCGCGCAGCATCCAGTCATCGCGATTGCCGATGCCTTCGTCGGCAAGGCGCTCCGGCCCCCACACCTTGAACCACCAGTCCTTGCCGAACTCGGCGTCGATCTTGCGCATGGCGCGGCGGAAATCCAGCGCTTCCAATATCGATTCTTCCACCAGCGCCGGGCCGCCGGGCGGCTCCATCATCGCTGCCGCCACGTCGCATGACGCGATGATCGCGTATTGCGGCGAGGTTGACGTATGCATCAGATAGGCTTCGTTGAAGGTGTGCTGATCGAGTTTGCGCTTCTGGCTGTCCTGCACCAGGATTTGCGACGCCTGCGACAGGCCGGCCAGCAACTTGTGCGTGGACTGCGTGGAAAACACCATCGATTCCTTGCACAGCGGCCGCTCGCGTCCGATGGCGTGCATGCCTTTGTAGAACTCGTGAAACGTCGCATGCGGCAACCACGCTTCGTCGAAGTGCAGCGTATCGACGTGACCGTCGAGCATCTCTTTCAGCGTATCGACATTGTAGACAATGCCGTCGTACGTGCTTTGCGTGAGCGTCAGCACACGCGGCATGGTGGTGACTTTACTGGCGAAAGGATGCGCCTTGATTTTCTTTTCGATGTTTTCCCATTTGAATTCCTCCAGCGGAATCGGCCCGATGATGCCGAAGTGATTGCGTGTGGGCATCAGGAATACCGGAATCGCGCCGGTCATGGTGATTGCGTGCAGGATCGACACATGGCAGTTGCGATCGACGATCACCACGTCGCCTGGCGCCACCGTCGAATGCCACACGATCTTGTTCGAGGTGGAGGTGCCGTTGGTGACAAAGAACAAATGATCGCAATTGAAAATGCGCGCGGCGTTGCGCTCGGACGCCGCCACCGGCCCGGAGTGATCCAGCAACTGGCCGAGCTCATCCACCGCATTGCATACGTCGGCACGCAGCATGTTCTCGCCGAAGAACTGGTGGAACATATGGCCGACGGGGCTTTTCAGAAAGGCGACGCCACCCGAATGCCCCGGACAGTGCCACGAATACGAACCGTCCTGCGCGTAATGCGTCAGCGCTCTAAAGAACGGCGGCGCCAGGCCGTCGAGATAGGAGCGCGTCTCGCGCACGATATAGCGCGCAACAAACTCCGGCGTGTCCTCGAACATGTGAATGAAGCCGTGCAATTCACGCAGCACGTCGTTCGGAATGTGGCGCGAAGTCTTCGTTTCACCGTAAAGAAAAATCGGAATGTCGGCGTTGCGAAAGCGGATTTCTTCGACAAAGCCGCGCAAGCCGGCGATGGTAGCGGACGCTTCCTCGACCGAAAACTCTTCGTCATCCACCGACAGAATAAACGCCGAGGCGCGGCTTTGCTGCTGCGCGAACGACGACAGGTCGCCGTAGCTGGTCACGCCCAGCACTTCCAGACCCTCTTCCTCGATCGCTTTGGCCAACGCACGTATGCCGAGACCGCTCACGTTTTCGGAGCGGAAGTCCTCATCGATAATGATGACGGGGAAGCGGAATTTCATGCATCTCTCCCTGCCGCTGAATCGCGCGGCTAGTGCAGCGGATTATAAGTCTCGGAAATTATAAACTGCCAAGTTTTTGCTATTGCGACGTTCCATTCCGCAACACCTGCACGAAGCGTCTACCGCCCTTGAGTCGATAGGTGTCGAAATCGGCTCTGTCTATAGTGAGAATTTCATGAATGCCGGTCTGATCTGCAAGCATTACCAACGACGCATCGGCCAAGTCCATCGGACGGTCGCTATACTTTTCGAGCAGTGCCAGCATTACCGGCCCGTGCCCCGGACTGATATCGATCACGACCGCGCCACCGGCGACAACCCACCGCACAAAATTGATGCGCGCCGGTGACGAAAGAAGATGCCACGCTTCGGTTAGCACCGGCCAAGTCGTTACCAACAGGCAGGGGTTCTCCCTCAGGAAGCGTACCACGCGCGCATGTTGGTGATCACGCCGGCGAAACAGCGCAACCAGCGGCCCCGTATCGGCGACGATGTTTCGCACTGATCGCGCGCCGGACGTATTGCTTCGCCCGCGCGGCAACGTCGACCGGGGCCGAATGATCGCTGCCGATGACACCCAGCCTCTCAGCAATTTCGTATGAATTCGCTTCCGGCTCGCGCGTTATGAATTCCTGAATCAGCGTCGTGACAACCGCCGATTTGGTCACGCGGCGGCGTTTGCAAACCGCCTCGAGCTTGCGCTCCAGATCGGGGGCTATACGCACGGTCAGGGTCATTTCAATCATTCCGGAAAATTTGTAATACGTATATTACATCGCACTTGCCTTGAAAACAAACTCACTATCTCGTATTCCCTATAGCAGCCGCACACCTCACGTATTCTGCACCACAATCTTCGGAAACAGGGATGAGTGATCCTGCTGCTTGTCGGCGATTTTGACCGCCACGCGGCGCGCGATCTGCTTGTAGATTTGCGTCGCACGGCTGTCGGGGTCGGCCACCACGGTGGGCGTGCCGGAATCGGCTTGCTCGCGAATGTGGATGTCGAGCGGCAGCGAACCCAGCAACTCCATGTCGTAATCCTTGCTCATGCGCGCACCACCGCCTTCGCCGAAGATGCGCTCCTCATGGCCGCACTGCGAGCACACGTGGATCGACATGTTCTCCACGATACCCAGAATCGGGATACTCACCTTCTCGAACATTTTCAAACCTTTGCGCGCATCGATCAGCGCGATGTCCTGCGGCGTGGTGACGATAATCGCGCCCGTCACCGGCACGCGCTGGGCGAGCGTGAGCTGAATGTCGCCGGTGCCCGGCGGCAGATCGACAATCAAATAGTCGATATCGCGCCATTTGGTTTCGTTAAGCAGTTGTTCCAGCGCCTGCGTCACCATCGGGCCGCGCCACACCATCGGCGTTTCAATATCGATCAGAAAACCAATCGACATCGCCTGTATGCCGTGGCCTTCCATCGGCTCCAGCATTTTGTTATCTTTGCTCACCGGTTTGCCGGAGATACCCAGCATCATCGGCTGCGACGGGCCGTAGATATCTGCGTCCAGCACACCCACGTTAGCACCCTCCGCCGCCAACGCCAGCGCAAGATTCACCGCCGTCGTGCTTTTGCCCACACCGCCCTTACCCGAAGCCACCGCGATGATGTTTTTCACACCGGGCACCAATTTCACACCGCGCTGCACGGCGTGCTTGACGATGTTCATGGTGACGTTCACCGTGACCTTGCCCACGCCCGGCAGCGATTTCAGCTTCGCGGTAATCTCGTCGCCAATCGGCGCAAGCTGGCTTTTTGCCGGATAGCCCAATTGCACGTCAAGCGACACGTTATTGCCGTCCACCTTGATATTGCGCGCGGACTTGCTGGTGAGGTAATCCTTGTGCGTGTTGGGATCGACGAGCGTTTGCAGCGCGTCTTTGACTTGCTGTTCGGTGATGGCCATATGAATACCTTGCGGTTTGCTGAGGGCGGAATTGTAATGAGATTTGCCTGCTTAGTGTGGTTTACCATGAGGGAACAAGAGCGGGATTTGTTACAATTCAAGTCTTTAGCTGCTGTTCTGCACCATCCTCCATGACAAAGCGCCGTATCCTCGTCACTTCAGCCTTGCCTTACGCCAACGGCGCAATCCACCTCGGCCACCTGGTCGAGTACATCCAGACCGATATCTGGGTGCGTTTCCAGCGCATGCAAGGCCATGAAGTGCATTACGTCGGCGCCGATGATGCCCACGGCACGCCCATCATGCTGCGAGCGGACTCGGAGGGCATTAGCGCCAAGCAATTGATCGACCGCGTGTGGCATGAACACAAGCGCGACTTCGATGGCTTTGGCGTAGCCTTCGACAACTTCTACACCACTGATTCGCCGGAAAACGAAGCACTGTGCGCCGACATCTACAGCAAGCTCAAAGCAGCTGACCTGATAGCTACGCGATCCGTCGAGCAGTTCTACGATCCGCTCAAGCAGATGTTTCTGCCTGATCGCTTTATCAAGGGCGAATGCCCCAAGTGTAGTGCGAAGGATCAATACGGCGACTCGTGCGAAGTGTGCGGTGCGACGTATGCGCCTACCGACCTCAAGAATCCGTATTCGACGGTTTCCGGCGCCGCGCCGGTGCGCAAAGCATCCGAGCACTATTTCTTCAAACTCTCGGACAAGCGCTGCGAAACATTCCTGCGAGAGTTCACGCAGGGCGCGGACCACCTGCAGCCCGAAGCCGCCAACAAGATGAAAGAATGGCTGGGCGAAGCCGGCGATGCGACGTTGTCCGACTGGGACATCTCGCGCGATACGCCCTATTTCGGCTTTCCGATTCCCGGAACTGACGGAAAAAAGTTTTTCTACGTATGGCTGGACGCGCCCGTTGGCTATTTCGCCAGTTTCCTAAATTATGTTGAAAAACAACAAGTTACAGGAAATACCATAGACGCCGATGCATTTCTGAAACCGGGCAGCGACACCGAACTCGTTCACTTCATTGGCAAGGACATTCTCTACTTCCATGCGCTGTTCTGGCCGGCGATGCTCAAGAATGCTGGCTATCGTACGCCCACAAAAATCTACGCCCACGGGTTTTTGACGGTGAACGGCGAGAAGATGTCCAAGTCGCGTGGCACTTTCATCACCGCTGAGAGTTACCTGAAACAGGGATTGAATCCGGAGTGGCTGCGCTATTACTACGCGGCAAAGCTGAATGCTTCGATGGAAGATATTGACCTTAATCTTGATGATTTTGTGGCGCGAGTGAATAGTGATCTGGTTGGGAAGTATGTGAATATTGCGAGTCGCACTGCTCGTTTTATAGAACAAAACTTTGAAGGAAAACTCAGCTCAGCCCCTGTGAACTTGTTCACTGCACTGTCCCTCAAAGCAACCTCTGCACTTAGATTGGACGAACGTATTCTCAAGATAGTCCAAGAACAGCCAATAGAGATTATCAGGAGTTTCCAAGCTAAATCAGAAGAAATTCTAAATTTCTATGAAACCCGAGAGTTTTCTAAAGCGATTCGCTT
>JANMXV010000883.1:0-13804 GCA_031381325.1 Betaproteobacteria bacterium
CGCAGACCGAGTTCACGCGCGAGCGCGGCCTCCGGCATGCCCGTCATGCCGACCATGTGCGCGCCATCGCGCGCAAGGCGGCGGATCTCGGCTGCGGTTTCAAGGCGCGGGCCTTGCGTAGCGGCATAGGTGCCCCCCGCAAGTAACGGCGCTCCCAGGCCCGCGGCCGCGCGCAGCAGACGCGCGCGCAGCGCTTCATCGTACGGTTGCGTAAAGTCGATATGCTTGACTACATCACCTTCGCCGTCGAAAAAAGTCGATGCGCGGCCCCACGTATAGTCGATGATCTGATCCGGCGCCGCCAGCGTGCCAGCCGGCAATTCCGCACTGATGCCGCCCACCGTAACAACGGCAACGACCTGGTTCACCGGCTGCGTATGCAAGGCCCACAAGTTGGCGCGGTAATTGATCCGGTGCGGCGGCAGGCTGTGGTTTTCGCCATGGCGCGCGAGGAACACCACGTCACGTCGATTCAATTTTCCAAATATCAGCGGTCCCGATGGCGCACCATAGGGCGTATCGACGTCAACGCGCCTAACGTCTTCAAGCGCCGGCAAGCGATCCAGGCTGCTGCCACCGATTATGGCCAGCATGATTTACGCTTGCCCCTTGCTTTGGACCGGGCGCTTCCAGGCGCCACGGGTGATGTACTTGCGAAAATCCTCGCCGATCTCCGCATGCGCCAATGCGTAGGCCAAATTCGCCTTGACGTAACCCAGCTTGCTGCCGCAATCGTAGCGCACGCCCTCGAACGGGTAGGCATACGCGGCTTCGACGCCGATCAAACTTGAAATGGCATCCGTCAATTGCAGTTCTTTGCCCGCTTCGGTACGCAGTGCGCGCAGGTGTTCGAATACGGTTGCTGGCAGGATATAACGCCCGACCACACCCAGATTTGAAGGTGCTTTCTCAGGCGCTGGTTTTTCGACGATCTGTGTAATCGCACTCAATTTCGCGGCTGAACCTTTGATTTTGACGATACCGTACTGCCGCGTCTGATCGCGGGGGACTTTCTCAACTGCAATCACCGCGCGCCCGTAATGTTCGAATTGTGTAACCATCTGCTTTAACACCGGTATGCGTGCATCGATCAAGTCGTCGGCCAGCAGTACCGCAAAAGGCTCGTCACCTACCAAGGGCGCAGCACACAGAATGGCGTGACCCAGTCCCAGCGGATTGACCTGCCTCACATAGCTGCACGATACGTTGGCGGGCAGCACATCTCTGACAATTTTGAGTAGCGCGCGGCTTTGGCGCCGCTCCAACTCCAATTCGAGTTCTACCGCCCTGTCAAAGTGATCTTCAATAGCGCGCTTGCCGCGTCCCGTGACAAAAATGAGTTCAGTCACCCCTGCGGCTATGGCCTCCTCGACGGCATACTGAATCAGCGGTTTGTCCACAATCGGCATCATTTCTTTGGGACTCGCCTTGGTCGCGGGCAAAAAACGCGTGCCCAAACCGGCAACGGGGAAAACGGCTTTTCTTATTTTCAAGGCGGCTTTTCCTTACTCAAGCATTCAAGGCATAAACCGCGGGCAAATTGCGCCAGCAGCCATGCACATCCATACCGAATCCGAATACATAGCGATCCGGCAACGAGACACCAAAAAAATCAGCGGCAACCGGCTTGTCGCGTCCGGATTGCTTTACTGCGAACACCGCGATCAGCACACGCGTTGCGCCGTGCGCGAGCAATCTGTCGCGCAGCGCCGCCAAGGTCACGCCTTGGTCAAGAATATCATCGAGCAGCAACACCGTGCGCCCCGCCACCTCGGCTGTGCGCGTGGTATGAAAAATAAGTTCGCCGCCGTGCGTGGCATCGCCATAACGCGTGACATCCAGCGTATCGACTTCCAGCGGAAAATCGAGCTGCGGTAAAAGTTGCCCCGCAAACACCAGCGCGCCGCGCATTACGCACAATACCAGCGGGTACGCGTCGTGCAGTGCCTGATTAAGCTCCGTGGCAATACGCGTCACGGCGTCATTCACCGCCTTTGCCGGGCAAATCTCCAGCGCATTACGCAAAATTTCGCGGGCTTGATCAGACGTAAGCATCTATAGTAAGCATCTACAAATAATTCAATAAAAACAAATAGTTAAGTCTCAATCAATGCCAGCAACGCGCCTTCGTCCAGCACCGCGACGCCCAGTTCCCGCGCCTTGATGAGTTTGCTGCCGGCTTCGGCGCCGGCAACCACATAGTGCGTCTTTTTGGACACGCTGCCGGAAATTTTGCCGCCCTTGGCTCCGATGCGGGCTTTGGCTTCATCGCGTGTGAGTGTGGGCAATGTTCCGGTCAGCACAAAGGTCTTGCCTGCAACGCCGGGTGCGGGTTTTTCAAGCTCACCCATGGGCGCGAACGAGATGCCGGCATTCAGGAGCTCGGCAATCACATCCCGATTATGCCGCTCCGCAAAAAATGCGGCGGCGCTTTGTGCGACCACCGGCCCGACATCGGAGACCTGCTGCAATCTTTGTTCATCGGCGTTCATCAGCGCGTCGATGTCACGAAAGTGCAGCGCCAGATCACGCGCCGTACTCTCGCCGACGTTGCGTATACCGAGCGCGTAGATAAAGCGTGCCAGCGTGGTGTTACGGCAGTGCTCGATGGCTGCCACCAGATTCGTCGCGGCCTTTTCGCCCATGCGCTCCAGCGCCGCAACACCGGGAACGTCCAGACGAAACAGATCAGCCGGAGTACGCACCTTATTATTATCCACCAGCTGATCGACAATTTTCTCACCCAAGCCGTCGATATCCAGTGCGCGGCGCGAAGCGAAATGCAGCAGCGCCTGCTTGCGTTGCGCCGGGCAATACAGGCCCGCCGTGCAACGCGCCACGGCTTCGTCCCCGCCGCGCCGCACCGCCGAGCCGCACGACGGACAGGTCACCGGCATTTCAAAGCGCCGCGCATCCGCAGGACGCCGCTCCGCGAGCACGCGCACCACTTCCGGAATCACGTCTCCCGCGCGCCGCACCACCACGGTGTCCCCGATATGGATATCCTTGCGCCGCACTTCATCTTCGTTGTGCAGCGTTGCATTGGTCACCGTAACGCCGCCGACAAACACCGGTTTCAATCGCGCGACCGGTGTGATCGCACCGGTGCGGCCGACTTGCACTTCGATAGCGATGACCTCGGTCATTTCTTCTTGTGCCGGATATTTATGCGCCACCGCCCAGCGCGGCTCGCGGCTGCGAAACCCAAGTTGCCGCTGCAGCGCCAGACTGTTGACCTTGTAAACCACGCCATCGATATCAAACGGCAGTGTATTGCGCAACGCACCGATGCGCCGGTGGTATGCGATCAGTCCATCCGCGCCCGACACCACCGCGCGCTCGCTATTCACCGGAAATCCCCAGACCGCGAAGGCATCCAGCACCTCGCTATGGCGCGCGGGCAAACTCCAGCCCGTCGTTTCACCCGTGCCGTATGCAAAAAACGACAACGGCCGTCGCGCCGTGATTCTTGAATCGAGTTGACGAATGCACCCGGCGGCGGCATTGCGCGGATTCACGAATAACTTTTCGCCTGCCGCACCTTGTGTTTCATTCAGCGCATCGAAATCATTGCGCTTGATATAGATTTCGCCGCGCACCTCCAATACCTCGGGCGCCGGGCGTATCTGCGCGCGCAGCCGCAACGGAATGCAACGTATGGTACGCACGTTCGAGGTGACGTCTTCGCCCGTTTCACCGTCGCCGCGCGTCGCCGCCAGCACCAGCATTCCCTGCTCATAACGCAGGCTGATCGCGAGCCCGTCGAATTTGAGTTCTGCGGTGTATTCGACGGGCGGCGCCTCGCCTTTCAAACCCGCGTCCACACCCAACTCGCTGCGCACATAGGTATCGAACTTGACCGCACCGCTGTCTTCAATGTCGGTCTCGGTGCGTATCGACAGCATCGGCACGCGATGCGCCACCGGCGTCAACGCCTCTAATACCCGGCCACCGACTCTTTGCGTCGGCGAATCCGCGGTCAGCAATTCAGGAAACTGCGCCTCCAGCGCCTGCAACTCGCGAAACAAGCGGTCATATTCCGCATCCGGCACTTGCGGCGCATCGAGCACATAGTAACGATGATTGTGATAGTCGAGCTGCCCGCGTAACGCCAGTGCCTGTGCATGCGCACGCGCGAGCGCGGCGGGGTCCGCTAACGCATCCATCACGAAAACAGGCGTAGCGCGCGCGGACCGCCCGGCGCGATGGCGCGCGCGTTCATGGTGAGGTGAATGTCTTTCAATTGCTGGCGAATCTTGTCCATGCTTGCGTTAGTCAGCGTGGCGCGATTGTCATCCACCAAACGCCCCTTGAGCGTCACTGAAAGGCTGCGCCCCAATTCGAACATGCGTTGCAGCGCCCGCTCGGCGTCCGCCACGCGCGGCACGTCGAGCAAGATCGTGATGCCTTGCGTGGTCATGCCACTGACGGCTTCCGGCAGGAACGGCGCGGCCTCCTGATTGGCGATGGTCAGCAGGGTGTTTTCATTGGCGTCTTCCCAGTGGAATACGCCGTCCGGCTCGAGCTTGAAGCCTTCGCTTTCCACCAGCGCACGCACTCTGGCGCCGCTGAATCCATCCGCTTCGGCAGTGATCACGTTAATGCCGATCGCCACATCCACATCGACGCAAAACACGTCCAGCGTCCGCGCGTCAGCCAGCACCTTGTCCGAATCCGGCAAATGCACCGAAGCCGAAAAACGCGTGGCCAGCGTGTTCAGTCCATCACAAAAGGCGCCCAGCTGCACGGCGCTCAGGGGCCCGCCACGATGGGTCATTTGCAACGCCAGACGCAAACGCGTGTACTGTCCGGTGACGGCGCGATTGATTTCTTCCCAGCGTCCGCTGCCGGCATTAAAGCCCGCCGCGCGCCACGAACGCCCACACGCCGCTACACCCGATAACACTTCAGCCACCTGCGCCGACGTCAGCGGCGTATTGCTGCTGAGTGTTGCGACGCAGTCGATGGCTTCGTCGATATTTGCCACGGCCGGCGGCGACTCGGGCGCATCCATAAGCCGGTGGGCGGCAACGGGCGCAGGCCCGGCATGAACGCTGTCAAGACCGGGTTCGAGCTGAGGTTCCATGCGCGGCCGCTGCGGCGAATGCACGCCTTCATCCAGCAGCACATCCTGATGCGACTCGCCAAACGCGTCGTGCAAGCGCCGGCGCAGACGGCGTTGCTGGTAATTGTTGTACAGCAGCACACCGGCGATCACCACCGCACCAATGACCAGCAGGCTGATTTGTAAATCGCTCATGGCGTACTCACTGGTGTACTCACTGACGTAATCAAGCGGCCTCGGACAACTTCAGCGCTTCTTCAATATCCACTGCCACCACGCGGGATATGCCCGGCTCTTGCATGGTGATGCCCAGCAGTTGATTGGCCATTTCCATGGTGATCTTGTTGTGGCTGATGAACAGAAATTGCGAATTGCCGGACATTTTTTTCACCAACTCACAGAATCGTTCCGTGTTGGAGTCGTCCAGCGGCGCATCCACCTCGTCCAGCAAACAGAACGGCGCCGGATTCAGACGGAAAATCGCGAATACCAGCGACAGCGCCGTCAACGCTTTCTCGCCGCCCGACAGCAGATGAATGGAAGCGTTTTTCTTGCCCGGCGGTTGCGCGGTGACATGCACGCCGCAGTCGAGAATTTCTTCGCCGGTGAGCGTGAGTTTGGCTTGCCCGCCGCCGAACAGCGCGGGGAACATTTCACCGAAATGCCGGTTTACCTCATCGAACGTAGCTTGCAGCCGTTCACGCGTGTCACGATCGATGCGCCGAATCGCGTCTTCGAGGGTGGACATGGCCTCGGTCAGATCCTTCGATTGGGCGTCGAGGTAATCGCGGCGCTCCGATGCCGCTTTCAATTCTTCAAGCGCAGCCAGATTCACCGCGCCCAACGCACGAATTTCCTCGTTGATGTGGTTGATTTCCGTTTGCAGCGCATTGGCGCGCGTGCCTTTTTCCAGCAAGTCTGCCAGCGCCGCTTCGTCGGCGCCGGCTTCCAGCAATTGCTGCGCGTACTGTTCCTCGGTCAAACGTGCTTCCTGTTCCTTCAGGCGCACCTCGGCAATGCGTTCGCGCAGCGGCCCGAGTTTTTCCTCGCAGGCCACGCGCTCCTGTTCGACACCGCGC
This sequence comes from Betaproteobacteria bacterium, assembly GCA_031381325.1. Taxonomy (GTDB): domain Bacteria; phylum Pseudomonadota; class Gammaproteobacteria; order Burkholderiales; family SG8-41; genus UBA5216. The sequence continues at coordinate 6,145 of JANMXV010000883.1, forward strand.
AATTGCGTGTCCATGCCTTCCAGCGCGTCGCGCGCCAGCGCCAGCGCCTGTTCGCGTGTTACACGCGTTTCGAGCATGGTTTGCAACTGAGCCTGCCACGGCGTTTCGTCGTAGCCCGACAGATCGTGCGTGGATTCACTGATGCTGGCTTCTAGCGCTGAAACGGATGTGCTCAAGCGCTGAATGGATTGATCTATTTCATTGATTTTATTGATAATTGTTTTTTGCGAGAATAGGGATTCCTGATGCGCCTGGCGCGCCCGTTCTGCCGTCTGACGTTGCGCATTCAACGCCGCCTCCGCAGCGCGGTAGTCCTCGGCGGATTGCTCTACTTGCGCCGTAAACAGGGCGCGTTCGGTTTGTAATTGCGCCATGGCGGCTTCAGCGGCGCTGTGGCTTGTGGTTTCGGTAACGACGTGCGCCACGATTTCAGCAATCTCGGCTGCAATTTGCGCACCACGCTGTGTGGCGCGTTGCGCCTGCTCGGACAGTCGCACCGCTTCGACCTGCACCGCGTGGAACTCGTTCAGCGTATGGTTGACTACGTTGCGCAACTCGACGGTTTCATCACGGCACCGCTCAAGCGCCTGTTTCGCGCCGGCGGCGGCGTTGTTCAAACTTTGCGCCACCGCGCCTGCACTCTCCAATTCGCCTTGGAGTTTTTCGATTTCACGCTGACGCGACAGCACGCCATGCAACTCACTGTCGGGCGCGTGAAACGTCACGCTATGACGCGTGAACACATAAGCGTTGGCGGATACCAGCAGGCTGCCCGGCGGCAATTGCGCGCGATGCGCCATGCCAGCGGCCGTATCCGGCACGGTATACGCGCCGTGCAACCACTCGCCCACCACGGTTTCGAGGCGCGCATCGCGGCAAGTGACATGGCGCTTGAGCGGTTCCAGCCCCGGCATTTCTGCCTGGGGTGATACTGCCGCACTGCCTTGCACATCGATGACGGTCAATTTGCCGGGCGGCGCCTGCGTAAACCAAGCGGCTGTACTGTCCACGACGTCGGGCGCTATACCATTCAAACGCTCGCGCAACACGGCTTCCAGCGCGTCTTCCCAACCGGGCGCGATTTCAATGCCCTGCCAGAAACGCGGCGCTTTATCCAGATGGCGCGCGGCGAGCCAGCTTTCCATATCAGCGCTGTTCGCACCCTTCGCGAGCTTGGCCTGCAACTGCGACAGTGCGTTAATGCGCGCCTCTAGCGCGGAACGCGCACGTGCTGCCGCATTCAGTTCCACCTGGCGATCATTGACCGCTTGCTCCAATGCGGGAATTTGCGCCTCACGCGCCTGTAGCCGTGCGCGCGATTCATCCAGTTGCTGTTGGTACTGTTGCGCGCGCGCGCTCAATTGCGCGAGCTTCCCGCTATCGGCCGCGGGCAGCGCAGCTCGTTCATCGGTCAGCCGCTGTTGGCGCTGCGCGAACTGCTCCAGCAGCCGCGCGGCATGCCCGCTTTGGGTCTGTTCAACCTGCAAACGTTGCTGCACTTGCGACAAGCCGCGCTGCACGTCCTCGCGCCGCTTGTAACTGGCGCGATGCGCTTCCTCCGCCAGCGGCAATTGTTGCCCCTGTGCCTGCGCTTCTGCCTCGCAGGTATGAACGCGCTCATCGGCCTGCGAGCGCGCTTCACGCGACTCATCCAGCCCGCGCTGCGCGGACAGCAGTTGCGATTGATGGTCGTCCCATTGCGTACGCAGCGTGGCGATGTGATGTTCGATGCGGCCGCGATTATCGCGCACGTGGGAAATCTGCTGTTCCAGACGCGCCACTTCGGCGTTGGCCTCGTAGAGCGCGCCCTGGCAGGCGTGCAGCGCATCGCCGGCTTTGTAGTGCTCGCTGCGCAGTTCTTCAAGCCGCTTTTCGGCTTCACGCAGACGCGCGATTTCGGCTTCAAGTTCGATGCCGCTGCGCTCGATATCCCGTGCGTGCCGCGCGCGCGCGGCGACCGCTTCTTTTTTGCGTGTAAACCACAGCAAATTTTGCGAGGTCGCGAGCGCGCCTTGCAGCTCGTGATACTGGCGCGCAACTTCGGCCTGCGCCTGCAAATGATCCAGTTGCTGGGTGAGTTCCTGCCGGATGTCATCGACGCGCAACAGATTTTCACGGGTGTCCCTCAAACGGGCTTCCGTTTCGCGACGGCGCTCGCGGTACTTGGACACGCCCGCGGCTTCTTCGAGAAATACCCGCAATTCCTCGGGCTTGGCTTCAATCACGCGCGAAATCATGCCCTGTTCGATGATGGCGTAGGCGCGCGCACCGAGGCCGGTGCCCAGAAAAATATCCGCAATATCGCGCCGCCGCACCACAATGTTGTTGATGTAATACACCGAATCGCCATCGCGTTCGAGCACGCGCTTGACCGATATCTCGCCATACGACGACCACTGCCCGGCCGCCTTGCCGAGGCTGTTGTCGAATAACAATTCCACACTGGCGCGGTTGACCGGCTTGCGGTTGCCGGAACCATTGAACAGCACATCCTGCATGGTGACGCCGCGCAGATGGCGCGCCGAGGTTTCGCCAAGCACCCAGCGTACCGCGTCAATAACGTTCGATTTACCACAGCCGTTGGGCCCGACAATGCCTACCAGTTGGCCCGGCACCGAAATCTGGGTGGGGTCGACAAACGATTTGAATCCCGCGAGATTGATATGAGTGAGGCGCAATTTTTTGGTTCGACAGAGGTTATAATTCGAGGCGGAAATTTCGCACGCCATTCTAACTGATTTACCCCTCTCCGATAATGCCAGGCCAGCCTTCCCCTACGCTTTCCAGTCAGTCTTCCCATCGGCTTGAAACGTTTCCGAATCCGGCGCCGCGCCGCGACTACCGGATTCACATGGAAATTCCTGAATTTACCTGCCTTTGTCCGAAAACCGGGCAACCGGATTTCGCCACCCTGGTGCTGGATTACGTCCCGGCAAAACGCTGTGTCGAGCTTAAAAGTCTCAAGCTGTACATCGGGTCGTTCCGCAACCAGGGCGCGTATCACGAGGCCGTGACCAATCGCATACTGGATGATCTGGTGAAAGCGCTGGCGCCGCGCTTTATGCGGCTGACTGCGTATTTTTACGTGCGCGGCGGCATATTCACCACGGTGGCGGCCGAACGCGCTGGGCGCGGCTGGAAGCCGGACAAGCTTCCCGCTTTGACTGCGCACGCGGCGCGCTCTCCCGAAAGTTTTCGTTGAACCCTGATCTGGAAAAACTACAGAGCTATCCGTTCCAAAAGCTCGACAGGTTGCTTGCGGGCGCGACACCTGATCCCGAACTATCGCCCATCGCTCTTTATATCGGCGAACCCAGGCACCCCACGCCGGATTTCATAAAACAGTCGTTGATCAATAGTCTGGCGGGCATGGCAAACTATCCTGCGACCGCCGGCCAACCGCAATTGCGTAGCGCGATTGCAAACTGGATGCGGCAACGCTATCAAGTCGCTGTTGATCCGGAAACACAGGTGATACCGGTGAACGGCAGCCGCGAAGCCTTGTTTGCATTCGCGCAGGCGGTGATCGACCCGCGCAAGCCGGATCCGGTGGTGGTATGTCCGAATCCGTTCTATCAGATCTACGAAGGTGCTGCGCTGCTGGCGCACGCAACGCCGTATTTTCTCAACAGCATGCCGGAGAACCGCTACGCCGCAGACCTGAATAGCCTGCCGGATGCGGTATGGCGGCGCACGCAGCTCATTTTTGTGTGCTCGCCCGGCAATCCCACCGGTGCAGTGATGTCGCTGGCCGAATGGAAAACCCTGTTCGAGCTATCCGACCAATACGGCTTCATCATTGCCTCCGATGAATGCTATTCCGAAATTTACTTCGAGGAAGGCAAACCGCCGCTGGGTGCGCTGGACGCCGCGCGTCAACTGGGACGTGACAGCTTCGAGCGGCTGCTGATGTTTTCGAGCTTGTCCAAGCGTTCCAATGTACCGGGCATGCGCTCCGGATTTGTCGCTGGCGACGCCGCGATTATCAAAAGCTTTTTGTTGTACCGCACCTATCACGGCTGCGCCATGAGCGGGCCGGTGCAAGTCGCCAGCACCACGGCCTGGGGCGACGAAGCGCACGTGGTCGAAAACCGCCGGCTATATCGCGAAAAATTTGATGCCGCGCTGTCCCTTTTGCAGCCCGTTTGCGACGTGACCCTGCCGCAGGCCGCGTTTTATCTGTGGCTGCCCACCCCGATCAGCGATACCGAGTTTACAAGACGGCTGTATATCGACAAGAATGTGACCGTGTTGCCGGGAAGCTATCTCGCGCGCGACGCGCAAGGGATCAATCCCGGCAACAATCGCGTGCGAGTGGCGCTGGTGTCAACGCTTGCAGAATGCGCTGAAAGCGCTCGCCGCATACGCGATTTCATTCAGACAATATGATTTAAATCAGGAACTTATCATGCAACAACTACAGCATGTCATTGAAAAAACCTGGGACCAGCGGGCCACGCTATCGCCCGCCAGCGCGACCCAGGAAGTGCGTGACGCGGTCAACGAAACCATCGATCAACTGGATCGTGGCGCCTTGCGCGTTGCCGAAAAGGTCAATGGCCTGTGGGTGACGCATCAATGGATCAAAAAAGCCGTGCTGCTGTCGTTTCGGCTGCAAGACAATGCGCTGCTAAACGACGGCTACTCGCAGTACTACGACAAAGTGCCGTCAAAATTCAGCGGCTACACGGCCAGCGATTTCCAGGCGGGCGGGTACCGCGTGGTGCCGCCCGCAGCCGCGCGCCGCGGCGCTTACATCGCGAAAAACGTCATCCTGATGCCCTCGTTCGTCAATATCGGCGCTTACGTCGATGAAGGGACCATGGTGGACACGTGGGCGACAGTCGGCTCGTGTGCGCAAATCGGCAAGAACGTGCATCTCTCGGGCGGCGTGGGCATCGGCGGTGTGTTGGAGCCGCTGCAGGCCAATCCCACCATCATCGAGGACAACTGCTTCGTCGGCGCACGCTCGGAAATCGTCGAGGGCGTGGTGGTTGAAACCGGCGCGGTGATTTCGATGGGCGTATTCATCGGCCAGAGCACGAAAATCTATCACCGCGAAACCGGGCAAGTACTGTATGGGCGCGTGCCGGCGGGTTCGGTGGTAGTGTCCGGATCGCTGCCTTCTAGCGACGGTAAATGCAATCTATACTGCGCCGTAATCGTAAAGCAGGTCGATGCGCAAACGCGCGCCAAAACCAGCATCAACGACCTGCTGCGCGCGGATTAAGCGTAATTCCATCGACCTTACACACACCGGGAGAAAACCATGTTTGTTACTCCGCTGTTCAAACTGATGGCCGACAAGCAGGCTTCGGACATGTTCTTCACCTGTGGCGCGCCGATACAGATCAAGATCAATGGCATGGTGATGCCGATCAATGATCAGAAATTGACACCCGACCAGGTGCATCACATCTGCTACGAGTTGATGAATCCGCAGCAAGCTAAGGAATTCAACGAGATTCACGAAATGAATTTCGCACGGCGCGGCGAACCCGGTCCCGACGGCGCGGTGGGCAACTACCGGATCAATATTTTTCAGCAGCGCAACACCGTCGGCATGGTGATCCGCTATATCAAGCCGGAGATTCCCGAGTTTGATTCGCTGGGTCTGCCCGCCGTGTTGAAAGAAGTGATTATGGAAAAACTCGGACTGATCCTGATCGTGGGGTCCACCGGATCGGGCAAATCCACCACCATGGCGTCGATGATCGACTATCGCAATGCCACGCGCTCCGGGCATATTCTGACGATTGAAGACCCGGTGGAATTCGCTTTCAAGCACAAGAAATCCATCGTCAATCAACGTGAAGTGCGCGTGGACACGCGCTCCTATGAGGCCGCGCTGATCAGCGCCATGCGCGAAGCGCCGGATCTCCTGATGATCGGCGAGGTGCGCGATAAAGACACCCTGCAAAGCGCCCTGCTGTTCGCGCAAACCGGGCACTTGTGCATGACCACGCTGCACGCCAACAACAGCTACAACGCGCTAAACCGTATCATCAACTTCTTTCCGCGCGACATGCGCGACGCCTTGCTCGCCGACCTCGCCATCGGCGTGCGCTGCGTGATATCGCAACGTCTGGTGCGCACCGCGGATGGCCGGCGCGTGCCGGCGGTGGAAGTGATGCTGAACACCAAGTTCATTCAGGAACTGATCAACAAAGGCGAACTCGGCGCGATCAAAGAAGCCATGGAACAAAGCATGGCGCCCGGATCACAAACCTTTGAACAAGCGCTATTCAAGCACTACATCGCGGGAACCATTACCCTGGACGAAGCGCTTGCCAACTCGGATTCACCCACCAACCTGCGCTGGCTGGTCGACAACGCCATGGTCAACAAGGACGATAAATCCATACCGGGGGCGTCAGGTAGCGCCCCGCAAGGCATGCCCAAGCCGCCTCAAGACATCTCCAGCATCAAACTCAACCTTGACGCGTTGAATTAGTCTTGATGGAGTGAATGTCCAACGTGCGCGCACCCGCCCCCACCACCGTGGGCGCCTTAGTGCGGCGGGGCGAACGACTATTCAAGCAAGCGGCGCTTTCATTTGGACACGGTGTCACCAACGCGCGCGACGAAGCCGCCTACCTTGTTCTGCACGCACTGAAACTCCCGCTCGACCTGTTGCCCGATACGCGCAAGGTGAGTGTTGCAGGTGCGGCGCGCGTCCTCACGCTTTTCGAGCGGCGTATCCGTGAACGCAAACCCGCCGCATACCTGACTCAGGAAGCGTGGCTGGGTAATCAACGTTTTTTTGTAGACGGGCGCGTCATCGTGCCGCGCTCCTTCATTGCGGAACTGTTATTCGATGAAGATTTTCCGTATCTACCCGCGAATAACCATGTACATGCGGCGCTCGATCTGTGTACCGGTTCCGCTTGCCTCGCCGTGTTGCTGGCCAGGCGTTATCGCAAGGCGCAGGTGGACGCCAGCGATTTGTCTCCCGGCGCATTAGAGGTTGCGGCGATCAATGTCAAACGCTATCGCTTGCAAACGCGAATTAAGTTATTGTTTTCAAATTACTTTTCTGGACTGAAACAACGCCGTTACGATCTCATCATCAGCAACCCGCCGTACGTGCGCAGCGCCGTCATGCGCACGCTGCCACGCGAATACAAAAGCGAACCTGCAGTGGCGTTGGCAGCCGGTCGTGATGGCCTGGATGCGCTGCGTGTAATCCTTGGACAGGCCGCCGGCCACCTCAATCCGGGCGGTGTGCTGGTGGTGGAATGCGGTCACGCGCGTACGCTGGTGGAACGCACGTGGCCGCGGCTGCCGTTCTTGTGGGCGCAAACGTCGGGCGGTGACGATTGCGTGTTTATTTTGACGCGCGAGGATTTGGCGCAATTTTAGGAATCGCTGCAAGAAACCGCAGCTACAAAAGCTTTTTTTCGTGGTGCGTGACTTGTGTCTTGCCAGCACAGACGAAATGCTGCGGCGCTTTGGCGGCAGATATCTTGTGCCGCTGTCGGTCGCCGCCAGACCCGATGAATGGTCATAACCCACCAACGGCTCTCCGGCTGGTGCATCGGACACGTAGTCATTGCCGTCCAATCAGGACACTGCAGATCGCGGCGGCCACATGCGCTCACCCATAAAAGGTGATCCCGGTGCATGCACCGTGCCAGCCGTCACCTGCGATTCCCAGCGA
>JANMXV010000023.1:0-1114 GCA_031381325.1 Betaproteobacteria bacterium
CGTAGGGCGGGTTAGGCGCGCCCTTTGCGCCGTAACCCGCCGTCCCGCGAACGTGCGCATCCGCTGCGGTGGGTTACGCTAAACATCGGCTAACCTGCCCTACGGCGCTCATGGCAACGCGAAACATTCGGCGCAATAGAATTGCACCTACGATGTCTGAAAACTTTCAGGATGCTTTGAACGAAGGCGCCGGAGAGAAACGTAAAAATAGCCGAACACAAAAAACAATAGAACTCCGGCGCCTATTGCTAAAAAAATACCAGACGCAAAAATTTCCCGCATTTTGTTAGCTATTGTCTCTGACGTTAATTGCCTCAAATCGTGAAACTCCGCTATAGGCCGGCAAATTCGACGAAGCTGCTCCAGTTCGGTCGCCTTATCGATAGTCGTCACTAAGGAAGTTGATGACGGGAAATTTCGAGGCGTCACAGTCAATTTACCTCCACTGTACGTCCACCATGTTAATCCGCTGAAAAATATCATCACAATCGACAGACCCAACATCAGGAGCGTAATCGGTAAAAGATGTCGCATTACGATCTTCCTATTTCTCTTGCTACAATATCACGTTACTAATTGACTACTTAATCGCCTGCGGATTAATAGGCGACCCCACCGCCCGCGTAATCGGCAACGGCGGCCCGCAAAAGAAAAACTCATACACCTTGTCCGCCGCACAATCATCGGCCAAATCCTTCAGATAAAAAATTTCTCCCATCGTCAGCCCCATCATCGGAATGACGATCCAGTGCCACGGCTGCGAGGCATCATCGGTTTCATTCGGCCGCACTTCGCAACCCCAGGTGTCGGTGCAGATCGCGGCAATTTCTTTTTTTTGTATCCACTCGCAAGTCTCGAACGCGAGGCCCGGCGCTTCGCCGCCTGCGTAGCCGCCCCACTCGCCGGCTTGCAGACGCTGTTCCATTTGCCCGGTGCGCACAATCACAAAATCGCCGCGCTTGATTGCAACGCGCTGCGCCTTGGCGCAAGCGTCGAGATCATCGTTGGTGATGGCTTCGCCATCCTCCAGAAATGCCTTGCCGAGATGGCGCGCCATATCCAGCAGCACGCCGCGCCCGGCCATTTTGTCGCGGGTTTTGTGGATGCCGTTTTT
>JANMXV010000032.1:0-1678 GCA_031381325.1 Betaproteobacteria bacterium
TGTGTCTGCACCTTGATGCGATTTATCCATGCGCCGCACGCGCCCTCGGTCAGCGTGAGGTTGTTGATGATCTGTAGTTGCGGCAATGGCGGATCGACCGTGATGCGCACGCCTTTGGTTTCAGGCTCCGGCGTGAAAATCAGCGTGAAATTTTTAAAATTGGTGAGTAACGCATCGGGCGTGGTGTTGTAAGGCTGCGTGGGATCATTGTCGAAGCGTCCGGGATCGGGATGGTCTGTCGTGAACAGCGTGCGATCCAGCACCAGATCGCCGCGTATTTCGCGCACGCCTTTTGCACGCAGCGCGCGCAGCAGCAACCAGAAAGTTTCAATGGTGAGCTTGGGGTCGCCGCCGCCCTTGATGATGAGGTTGCCGGCCAGCACGTCCTGCTGCATCACGCCGTCGGTGTAAATATCGGTGCTCCACTGATACGCGGGGCCGAGCAATTCAAGGCCGGCATAGGTGGTGACCAGTTTCATCACCGATGCCGGATTTAATGGCTGCTCCGCGCGATGCGCCACCACGGGTTCAGCGGCGCCGATTTCATGCACATAAATGCCGACGCTGGCTTCGGCGATTCCCGCGCGCGCGAGTGCTTGCGCAACGGGAGGCGGCAGTTGCGACTGTGCCACCTGCGGTGGCACTTGTGCATGTGCGAGGCCGCTTAAAATTATTAATAAAAACAAAAAACTATTCAGCGTGAAGGTAACGTCAAAAATCTTCCTCACCCGGCGCTGCGCGCCACCCTCTGCTCCGCTGCAAGTGTGTCCTTGTCCCGGGGGGCGAGGATTTGTTCCCCTCGCCCTTCGGGAAAGACGCCACGGCGCACGCGTCGCGAATTGCGGCCGTGAACATGGCGTCTCTTCCCGCCTGCGGCCCCCTCGCTGCGCTCTCCCCAGCCCTTCTGCTCCGCTGCAAGTGTTCCCTTGTCCCGGAGGGAGAAGGGAGCGTCGAGTCCCCGCCCGAGCGGGGAGGTTCATGGAAAGGGGCCAGGGGTGAGGAAAGATGTTGATTTTGTCGTTCACGCTAATTTGGCTCTATGCGTTGAGTATGTCGAATGTAGCGCGCGTGAGCAGTGTGATTTCTTCTTCGTTAATTACATACGGCGGCATGAAATAAACGGTGTTGCCGATCGGGCGTAGCAGCAGTTCTTGCGCCAGCGCACGCTGATGAAAATCGCGCGCGAACGACGGATTATCCGCTTCAACTTCAAACGCCCAGATCATGCCGCTGTTGCGAAAATTTCGCACGTGCGGATGGCTGGCGATGCCAAGCGCTGCTTGGCTGATGGTGGCGCTCAATTGACGGTTCGATATGATGATTTGTTTTTCATCAAAAATATTCAGCGTCGCCAACGCCGCGCGGCAGGCCAGCGCATTGCCGGTGTAGGAATGCGAATGCAAAAATCCGCGCGTCACCTGGTCGTCGTAAAAGGCCTGATAAATAGTGTCACGTGTCATCACCACCGACAGCGGCAGATAGCCGCCGGTAATGCCTTTCGACAAGCACAGAAAATCCGGCGTGATACCCGCTTGTGCGTGAGCGAAAAACGTCCCGGTGCGGCCAAAGCCGGTCATGATTTCATCGGCGATGAGATGCACACTGTAGCGGTCGCACAACGCGCGCGCTTCACGTAAATAGGCGGCATCGTACATCGCCATGCCGGTGGCGCCCTGCA
>JANMXV010000050.1:0-2341 GCA_031381325.1 Betaproteobacteria bacterium
ATCAAAAGAATCATGAAATTACTGACACGACTGGGCGATCTGATAGAGGAAGACGGCATCACCTATATGGCCCGCACGGGCGACATTGACCCGGACAACGTGTTAGCCCCGCTGCAAGCGGCTTCCAGCACCTACCGTATCGCGATGGGGCCAAGGGCAGGGCGCAAAGTGCTGAGCCTGAAACACGTAGGATGGGTGAAACCCATCACAACCCCTCTCATCCACCCCGCAAAACTCTGCGCCAACGCCCACGGATTCAGCCTGCACGCAGGCGTGCATTGCGCAGCCGAAGACCGCAAAGGCATAGAACAACTCGCCCGCTATATCACGCGCCCGGCCATCGCTAACGAACGACTATCCGTCAACCGCGAAGGCAACGTAGTGCTCAAACTCAAGACCGCCTACCGCAACGGCGCCACACACATCGTCATGACGCCGATAGAGTTCATGCAGCGGCTGGCCGCACTGGTGCCAAGGCCGCGTCTGCACCTGATACGCTTTCATGGGGTGCTGGCGCCGAATGCTAAGCTGCGATCACGCGTGGTGCCGAAGCCTGCGCAGGCTACGACAGCAGGCGAGGGTGATTGCACGCACGCGCACAGCGCGCCGGTGCGCATGACGTGGGCGCGCTTGCTTAAGCGGGTATTCGACATTGATATTGAGCGCTGCACGCATTGCGGCGGCAAGTTGAAGATTATTGCGGTGATTGAAGAACCGGATGTGATTGAGAAGATTCTGACGCACATCGGGCTAAGTCCACAGCCGCCGCCGCGAACACCGGCGCGCAAGCGGGTGGATTTGTTTGAGGGGGATTATTGACGAAATCGGACGGCGGTTTTTAGCGGGCCGAGGTAGTGGCTTGGCCTGCGCTCGGGTGGGAGTGGAAAATCAGCGGGTTTTGAGTGGTGCGGTGGATGGATTTTGCGGGGAAACAGCGGGCTTGCTCAGTCAAGGCCGGATTTTTACGTGATTGACTGCTTGGCGCATGGCCGATACATTGGGGGTTATGCAAAAATGGTGTTTAAAATTCCTATACCCCCATGCAGGTGAATGTTAATGTTTGCGGCGGACCCAAAACGCTGGATGAGGATGACCGCGCCGGTGGCCGCGTCGCTGCGTTTGAAGCCCGCCTGCTTGATCAGATGCGTGGCGATCACCCGGTGAATGATCTGCAATACCGGCGTGAGCAGTTCGGGATGCACGGCAAAGAGGCTGCGCAACGGGATCGGGAACGACAGCACCCACTGGCGCACCGGCACTTCGGGGATAACGCAATCGACCAGCCAGGCGGCGGTCTGCGCCATACGCCGCGCCCCGCACGAGGGGCCTCAGTTTACGCATAGCCGCGCCGCTTGCACGAAAAGGCCAGAAGGCGAAGGCCACCATCACCTCGACAACGTCGCTTACGGCGGAGCGGATCGCAAGACTGTCTACATCACCGAGGCGCTTTCGGGCGATGTGCTCATGGCGAAGCTGCCGGTGGCCGGCAAGCTCCTCTACGGGCTTTCATAGTCGAGCGCCGGGATCTTCCGCCTGGTCCGAATGTCTCAGGCGCAGCGAATGTGATTGCAGCCGAAGCGGCAAATCATTCTTCCTCTTAGCGCTGCCCGAGCGCCGCGCCGTTCAGATTGACACCGCCGCCGAGCCTCGATGCGAACACGATGCTGGTAAAGGTGGCGCCCACGCCGTAAAAGTTGCCTGAGATCGTGGTTGAACAGCTCGCCACACATCTGACGGGGCTCGTGGTGTAGTTGCCGGTGCCCAGGTGCAGAGGTTGACCCGCCACTGTCTGAACGTTCACGTTCGATGCGGCCGGGTTGCCCGTCCCGCCGGGCGTCTGGATCGTATAGGTCTGGTCCGGCATCGTGGCCGTCATAGCGACGCCCACTTTCAGCGAGGTGAAGTCGACTACGGCGGAACCGGAGAGCGTTCCCGGCAGCGTCGATCCGTTGCTGTAGGTCGGGGACGTCGTTGCAACAAAGTTGTAGGTGAACGTGCCGCCGGCCGGGAGCGTCGGGTTACCCGGGCCGAACGCGATATGCGAGCCGCTGTTCGGTCCGCCCATCGGCCAGCCCGCGCCAAAATAAGCGCCGGTTTCGCCATTGAGCCTCGCGACGGACGGATTGACGGTCGTGCCCTGCGCGATTGTTGCCGTTCCTTCATCAGCGCCCGCCCCTGAATTCTCCCGAATCCGGAATCCACCGTTCGAAAAGATGGTGATCTCATGCCCCTGGCCGAGCTGAACACCTGCGCCGTTTTCGACCGCAAAGGCGGCTTGCTGGTTGATGAAGTTGCCGGTCGGGAAATTGGCCAGGGGGCTGATCGAGCCGCCGGTGGTGAT
>JANMXV010000052.1:0-10055 GCA_031381325.1 Betaproteobacteria bacterium
GCGGTTGTAACTCAAGACATCCTTGAGCTTGACGGACTGCTTGTCGGTCAAATTCTGCGGACGCTTGAGCAAGCACCAGCGGGATTTAAGCAGCACCGGTTCGTAGCCGTCCCTCACCATTTGCCGCGCCTCATCAGAGCGAATTTCGTCGATCGCCTTGTTCAGCTTCGCCACGACGTGAAAGCGGTCAAGGATGTTCAGCGCGGTCGCGCAGTTCTGCTTGATCAAGTCCAGGTATGGCTTCCACATGTCCGAGCATACAAATTCGATCTTCTGGGCCAGATCCTTGCCGACCCTATCAAAGAATTTCTGGAACGTCTCCTTGGTGCGCTTCTCGCCCACCCACAGCAGTCGCGTGCAGCCAACCTCGATCTGGTAGACCAGCGTCAGATAATCGTGGCCTTTGCCGTAGGCGATCTCGTCAACGCCGATGGCCCGCAGCGCTCCCAACTGCCGATGCGCCAGTCCCCATTCCACAACGTAGGCCACCGCCTGCTGCACTTTCTCCCAACTGGTATGAAAGGACTGCGCGGTTTCCTTCCAAGACAGCTTGCGCGCCCAGTAGGCCAGGTAGAGCATGTAGGCTTTCGTTAATTGGTGCTTGCCCGTGCCCCAAGGCACTTCCTCGACTTTTACGCCGCACTGCCTGCAGTCCACACGCCTCATGCCGTAAAGTAGAATCACCGCGAAACGGTTGTTGCGCCCCTGCACTTCGCGTCGCCACAAACAAAACCCGCAATCACAGGGCCTCAATCGAGATTCAGCCTCTATTAACTCACCGCCATCTGCGACTGGAGATAATTCTGTAATCCGACCTGGCCGATCAGATCAATTTGCGTCTCGATCCAGTCGATGTGGTCTTCCTCGCTTTTGAGAATATCTTCCAGCATTTCGCGCGTGATGTAGTCCTGACACGATTCGCAATAGGCGATGGCTTCCTGATACATCGGGCGTGCGGCCTGTTCGAGCTTGAGATCGCACTTCAGAATTTCCGGCACGTTTTCGCCGATCATCAGCTTGTCGAGGTCTTGCAGGTTGGGCAAGCCGTCGAGAAACAGGATGCGCTCAATCAGCTTGTCGGCGTGTTTCATCTCGTCGATAGACTCGTGCTGTTCATACGCTTCGAGCTTTTTCAATCCCCAGTTGCCGAGCATGCGCGCGTGCAAAAAATACTGGTTGATCGCGGTGAGTTCCTGCCGCAGCGCCTTGTTAAGGTGCGCAATGACTTTCTTGTCGCCTTTCATTCCCGACCTCCGTATATAACGTTACAGGGAATGAACTTAACAGCATCCGCGTGTAAAGTGAAGCACGGATATAGCAAACCAAAATAGGAATTATTTTGATTCTCGTTGCACGCGTACGTGCTCAGCCCGCGACAGCGCCGAGTAGTTGGTCGCACGAAGGCGCAACCAGAGGCGATGCAAGTGAGTCCTTGAGTAGTTCGCGTGCGTGGCATGCGCATTTGCCGCATTGGCTGGCAACCCCAAGTTCACGGCGTAAATCGCGCATGGAGCGCGCGCCGTCTTCGACGCAAGCACGAATGTCGTTTTCGGTGACGTTATGGCAAAGGCAGATATACATGGGAATAGGTGAGTAGCTAATTTTCGAGTTGCGAAGAATTTTATTTACATGCGCTATAAATGTCAATACAATTAAGAATCATTCTCATTGGTATTCCGATAAAGAAGACGTTATGGAAGAGAAATAATCCAGATTATATTTTGTAAGTATTTGTTTTTATTAAATAAAATTATAACTCCTATCACTGACAAAACTGCGAGTTCTGACAAGCACGAGCCACTGCATGCTTCCGCACAAGCTGTCCGGCGCGAAATCGAGAGCTTGCAGCTTTTTGGCGGCAGCAAAGAGATGCTCCATCCGCCACGATGGTGAGTGCTACACCGTGCGGCATACCAGCAAGGGCAAATTGATTCTGACGAAGTAGCCCGCCGCAGCAACTTGTTTTACCTGCCTAGCCAGCCAACGCGTCCGCCCCCTCCTGCGGGCACCGGTAGCCAGCCACGGCCTCCCCATTTTTGGACTGGCGATGATCGAAGACTGGCGCTTTATCGTAGTGATGACATTGGTGATTGCGTTGGGCGCGCTGCTGCCTTTTGCGTTCGAGACGGTGTAATGCAGTCCGCATTTTCACGTCGTGCTGACGGCGCAGGGGGGTATGTCGCGGATGGCGCATCCCCACGCGCCGACAAAATCACCGGCATCGCTGTCGCCATCGCGATGCACGTTGTGGTGATTTTCATGTTGCTGCAATACGCGCCCGCGCGCACCGCGTTAATCAATGCTGTGCCGTTGATGGTGAGCCTCATCACACCTGAGGCGCCCAAGCCCTACGTGCTGCCCAAGCCGCTGCCGGTCAAACACTTGCTGCAACAACCGCGCGTGGCGCCGCCGCAACCAGTACTGGCTGCGGCACCCGACGCGCCATCAGCCGTTACCGTGCCGCCCGCGCCGCCGACACCACCCGCGCCGATTGAATCGGCACCCGCGCCTGTCGCCGCACCTTCTCCGCCATCCGCCCCGCCGGTGGCTGAGAAACCCGCGCCGGTGACGCCGCCCAACTTCAACGCGAATTATCTGAACAATCCAGCGCCTGCATACCCGGCTATTGCGCGCCGTCAGGGGCAGCAGGGCAAAGTGATGCTGCGCGTGTTCGTCAATACCAGCGGCGGTGCGGATCAAGTGCAAATCCGCGCGGGCAGCGGACACGATGCACTCGATCAGGCCGCACTTGCGTCCGTGCGCCGCTGGCGATTCGTGCCTGCGCGGCAGGGCGATCAGCCGGTCGCCGCGTGGGTGCTGGTTCCGATTACTTTTACTCTGGAAGGCTGAACAATGGAAACACAAACCGTAGGTATCGCATCATTTTTGTCGCAGACCGATGGCGTGGGTAAAGCCATTCTTGTGCTGCTGCTAGTGATGTCGCTGGCGACATGGGTTTTGATCATCACCAAAGCGATTCAATTTGTGGTGATGCGCAGACGCTCCGTGAGTTATCTCAAAACATTCTGGAATGCCCCATCGTTGCAGGCTGTGGGCAATCATCTGGATGAGCATCATCCTGTCGAGCCGTTTTCACACCTCACCTGGCATGGGTTGGCGGCAGTGCGCCATCACCAGCAGCAAGGGGCCGACAAACTCGACGACGCCGGCAGTCCCGCCGAATTCATTACCCGTGCGATGCGGCGGGTGGTGGACGAGGAAACCGCGCGCATGGAATCCGGCTTGACCGTGCTGGCATCGGTGGGCAGCACCGCGCCTTTTGTCGGGTTGTTCGGCACGGTATGGGGCGTATATCACGCGCTGATCAACATCGGCATGAGCGGACAAGGCACGCTCGACAAAGTGGCCGGGCCGGTGGGCGAAGCGCTGGTGATGACCGCACTCGGCCTCGCGGTGGCGATACCCGCAGTGCTCGCCTACAACGCGATGGTGCGCGGCAACCGTGTAGTGCTGGCGCAACTGGATTCGTTTGCGCACGATTTGTTTGCCTTTCTGACAACGGGTGCGCATGCGGGCGAACCCGTCGCTGCGGTACCGCTAAAACCCGTTCTCGCAGCCAGGAGCAACTAATCATGGCATTCGGCGGATTCAGCAAAAGCCCGGAAAGCGCACCGATGGCGGAAATCAACATGGTTCCATTGATCGACGTGATGCTGGTGCTGCTGGTGATTTTTATCGTGACGGCGCCGCTGCTCACGCACTCGGTCAAGATCGAGTTGCCCAAGGCATCCAGCACGCCCAATCTCACCAAACCCGACAACATTCAGTTGGCCATCAAGGCCGACGGCAGTCTTTACTGGAACGGCGAAAGCGTAGACAACGCAGCACTCGCCGCACGCATGGCAGTCGCTGCGAAGCTTGATCCGCAACCCGAAGTGCATATACGCGCCGAGCGCACCACCGAATATCAAAAAGTTGCCGAGGTGATGTCGGCGACAGCGAAAGCCGGGTTAGTGAAAATTGGATTTATTACCGATCCCGCGGAGGTTAAGTGAGCTTGCGCATGATCCAATAAAAAATATTTTAAAAACAAATATTTATGAAATTTATCCAGCCAGCCAACAAGCCGCGCGCTTGCCTAGCCAGCCAGAACTTGTTCGTTCTACATCTCTTGAAGGGAGATCCTGGTGAAGCAACCGCAATTACGACCGCTGGCCTCAGCAATACAACGTTTGTTTGTCGAAGCAACGAAACATCGCGTTCAATCCAACCGTAAACCCACTTTATCCCTATCCACAGGGCCGCGTAGCGAGCGCATCACGCTGGGGGGTATCGTTCCTCTGGGGGCCGTCATTGCGGGCATGGCATTCGGCTATGGCGATGCGTTTGCGCAAACTACTCAATCCACCCAACCCGCCCAGTCCCCAGCGGGCGAAGTCACGCTGCCGGGCGTCGACGTCAAAAACACGCGCGACGTCAGCGATGGCGTTCGCGCCACCACCACGCGTGTCGGCAAGACGCTGCAAGATCCACATGACATTCCACAAGCCGTGACCACCATCACCAACAGTCTGATGGAGCAACAACAAGTCGGCAGCCTGCGTGAAGCGCTGCGCAATGTGTCCGGCCTGACGTTCAACGCCGCCGAGGGCGGCCGCTCCGGCGACAACATGAACCTGCGCAGCTTTTATACGTTCGGTGACTTGTTTATGGACGGCATCCGCGACACCGCCCAGTACAATCGCGAGACCTTCAACCTCGAACAAATCGACGTGCTGCGTGGCGCCGGCGCAATGTTATTCGGACGCGGCCAGGCAGGCGGCGTTATCAACCTGGTGAGTAAAACGCCGCTGCGGTTTGACCAGTACAAGTTCACCGGCAGCGTCGGCACCCTCGGCTATCGTGAGGCGACCGCTGATCTGAACAAGGCCTTCAGTGCCGATACGGCGTTGCGGGTCAACCTGATGCAGCGCGACGAAGGCAGTTGGCGCAGCAATCCCGCCACCGGCACCGAAGCGGAGTTTCATCGCAAGGGCGCTGCCGTCAGCCTCGCTTTGAACCAGAACTCTAACAGCCGATTCTGGATAAACCACTACTACGCGGAAACCCGGGATAACCCCGACTACGGCATTACCTTTGACAGCGCAACGCGGGCGCCGAATAAGCAATTGCCGGCGAGCTATTTCTGGGGCACCGACCGCAACTTCGACAAGAGCAAAACGAGCGTCACGACACTCGTTCATGAATATCAATTCTCACCGCAAACCCAGTTGCGCACGCAATTGCGCTTCGGTGACTACGAACGCAGTTACTGGGCGAAAACGCCCAACACGATTACGCCCCCCGACGCGCTGGGCGGTGCCGGCGGCAATCAGACGCGCGCCTCGGATTACGAGACCGCCGCCTTGCAATCCGACTTCAGTACCCGCTTCCAGGCGCTCGGCATGAAGCATGAGTTCCTCGCGGGACTCGAATACCTCAAAGAAGACAGCCATCGCAAGGCCTTGCAAAACTTCGGCACGGCTGCGGCACCAGCCTTCTATCCTTACCAGGAAGCGATCACCGGCGCTCCGCTTGATTTCAACGGAAAATCCTACGCGCTCTACGTGCAAGACACTATCGAGTTCATACCCAGGTGGAAGGCGACGATGGGCATCCGGCGCGACCAGCTCGATGCCAATTACAGCAGCACCACCTCGCCTGCACTGAGTTATGGTGAGAACAGCTACCGCGGTGCGCTGTCGTTTCATCCCTCGCCAGAAACGCATTATTACCTCGGATGGAGCGATTCCTTCAGTCCCACCGCCGATCTTTATCAACTGACAGTGGCGCCGCTGCCGCCCGAACGCAGCAACGTCATTGAACTGGGCGCGAAGTGGCTGGTGTTTGAGGGCGACCTTGCCCTGCGCGCTGCACTCTACCGTGCCACCAAGGATTGGGAGCGCAATACAGACCTTGAAGCAACTGCGGCCGTTCTGACTAAAAAGCGGCGCACCGATGGCTTTGAACTCGAAGCCGCCGGACGCATCACCGAGCGCTGGGAAGTGTTTTCCGGCCTCGCACTGATGAATGCGAAAATTCTCGACGTCGCGCAGAACGTCAACGCCACAACCGGCGCCATTACCTCCGGCAATCCCGAGTACGTGGGCAAGCGCGCGCGCAACACGCCCCGCTACACCTTCAATCTGTGGACTACCTACAAGCTGCCCGGCCCGTGGAAAATCGGCGGCGGCATCGAGACCAAAGGCGACCGGCAGGCGTTCAATCCCAGCGGGGCAGGCGCCGTACCAACGCTCAACGGCGCTTACCATCCCAACACCGCGCCGTCCTATGTACGCTGGGATGCGGTGGCCTCCTACACCCAGAAACAATGGGCGCTGCGGCTCAACGTCAAAAACCTGTTCAACAAAGTCTATTACGACGCGGTGTACGACAACGGCGGTTTTACAGTGCCCGGCACACGCCGCACCATCATCCTGTCGGCGGAACTCAAGTTCTGAGCGCCATTCAACCGAAACCGGAGTACGCTAATGTTGCTGCATGTTCCTGAAGTTCTGTCCCGCGACGCGCTGGCACAATTGCGCCGGATCACTGCTGGCGCGGCGTGGACGGATGGGCGCATCACGGCAGGCTCCCAATCGGAAAAGATCAAAAACAATCTGCAAATCCCGGCGGACGCACCGGTATCACACGAGGCAGGCAGGATCGTTCTGGACTGCCTGGCCAAGAGCGCATTGTTTTTCACGGCGGCATTGCCCAAGCGCATTTTTCCACCGCTGTTCAATTGCTATACGGGTGCGGCAAATGTCTTCGGCAATCACGTTGACAACGCGGTACGCACCGATCGGACGACCGGCAAGCATGTGCGTACCGATCTCTCGGCCACGCTATTCCTGAGCAACCCATCGGAGTACGACGGCGGTGAACTGATTGTCGAACATAATTTTGGCACGCAATCCGTCAAACTGCCCGCCGGCGACCTGATACTTTACCCGGCTACCAGTGTGCATCGTGTTGAACCTGTCACCCGTGGCGCGCGGGTGGCATCGTTCTTCTGGATCGAAAGCATGGTGCGCGAGGATAGCCGCCGGCAGTTGCTGTTCGATCTCGATATGTCGATCCTCGGTTTGCGCGGCAGCGTCGGTGATACGCCGGAAGTGGTGCGGCTCACCGCCTGTTATCACAACCTGTTGCGCATGTGGGCGGACGTCTGACCGTTGGGCTGCTTCAAAGCCGGCACGCTGATCATCGGCGCACTGGGCAAAAGCCAGCCGGCAGCGCAAACGATATTCGATCGCGCCGGCGTCAGGCAGCCTTTATTGAACGCTGCGTAACGCGCAACACGATAGCGAGCGCGCGCACCAAATCCGCAAGCGCGCGCTCCGCGTCTGCAACCGGCAGCGCCGGCACATGCACAAAACCCGCGCGAATCGCACGTTTATCTTTCGCGGCAGCGTGCATCAAGCTATAGAACACGTGGTTGCAAACAAATGTACCGGCGCTCATCGACATTTCCGCCCTGAGTCCGGCGCGGCCCAAAGCGTCCACGATATTGGTTACGGGCAGCGTTGAAAAATAGGCGTCCGGCGCGCGCGCTATCACCGGTTTTTCACGTGGCTGAACGCCATCATTGTCGGCAATGCGCGCATCACACCAATTGACGGCGATGCGCTCGACACTGATTGCCTGGCGCTCCGCTGCCAGTCCCACACCGAGCACGATGTCAGGCTGCACACGTGCGATCAACGCACGTAGCCTGCGTGTGGCGCGCGCAAATGAAGTGGGTAGTTCGACAGTTACTACGCTGAGCGCGCCCAACCGAGCCGGCAAGCGCTGCACCGCTTCGTAGGATGGGTTGATCGCATCACCGCCAAAGGGCTCAAAGCCGGTGACCAAGGCTTTCATACACAACTATCTGTTTTATTTGAATTTTTCCGCAATTCCCGAAAAAACAGAAGGAAACCGCAGGAAACGGAACTGCGGGAATTGAGTCCCGAAGCAAGGCGTGAAACCCGCATTCCTTATGAGTAAAACATGAACCTGGCCCGCTATCTCAGTAACGGGCTTCGTCGCCAGGCAAGGTACCTTAGGCACCACTGCCAAGGGGCGGAGGTGGCGGTGGCGGCGGTGGCGGCGGTGGCGGAGGTGGCGGAGGCGGCACCACCGCTGCTGCGGCCTGTTGCTGCTGGAAGATGAACAGACGAGTATTCTCATCGTCCTTGTTCTTGGTATTGACGTAGCCCAACCCGATTTGCGGACTTCTGTTCAGGAAATCCCAGCCTATGGTCGCCGCTCCGTGCTTGAACACGTAGGCTGCGCCGGCGTCAATACCAAATTTTTGGGTCATTGGAAAATAGGAAACGCCCGCTGCAACAGCCGCCCGTTGTTCTATGTTGGTAGAAAGAATTTTCAGCGATATCCCCACAGAACCGCCAAAGTTATAAGTAACCCCTATAAATGCTCCAGGGCCTGCATAGGCGGAGGTAGCCCCCAACAACAGCGTGCTTGTAAGCACTAATCGCTTGTTCATCGTTGATTCTCCTTTTTGTATTGAAAATCAGCCAATACGCTTAGCCACCCTCATTCCGCGCGTGGACGGTAGTACGCATGGCGTGCTTGCAGACTATATTACCTTGCACCACCATGGCTTCCAAACGCGCTTCCCAGCACCCGCAGCCGGCGCCGGGTTACGTTGCGCAGAAACAACAACGGCCTTCAATTTGTTTTCAGGTCGGCCCATAAATCCGCCCATACCTGCAATTGTTGACCCGTGCGCGTAAGGGCGTCACGAAGGTCTGGGGCGGGCGCGTCGTCGACACTGGGCAGGTTTCCCGCTTTCGCTCGAAGTTCAGCGGCGAGATACGCCGCGTCTTCCTGCGCGCTAAAGCCGGCTGGTAGGCGCGCCGCCGCGGCGTCAAACGACCTGGCCCAGTTCGCAAAGCGCGACGACCAAACGTCCCGCAGGCGATCCTCGAACGTCGCGTTCGGCAGGTTCTCGAATGCCGTGAATTGCATTGCAATGGCGCGAAGTCGAGCGTCCGGCTCGGTATCGTTCAGTTGTAGCGAAGGCAGAAACGCCAGAAAGACGCTGGCGAACTGCCCGCCAAGCGCGAATGCCCTCACGTTGGATCTGCCCAGTGAAGGCATGCCTATTTGGGCGCGCACTGTCCCGTGCTGCACGGCGAAGGGTAAGTGCGTCATCAGGGCCTGAGGGTGGATCTGCGCAAAAAGGCCACCGAAGAAACCGTCCTGGTTACGCCCGGTGGGAAGAAACGGTGGCACGACCACGCGGCAATCGACCGAGAGACAGCCACCCATCACAAGCGCCGCGGGAGAAGCATGGACCACACACGGCGCTCCTCGAAGGACAAGGTTCGTCGCCAAAATGAGTTCATAGGCGCCCGCATCTCGCGCCAACTGCTGCCGCACAGGACCCTTCGTCAACAGATAGAACGCCGGCGAGCCCGTCCCCGAACGGCCTGCATACCCCAGCATGACCAGGCGTACCTGCTTTGCGCCGTCTGGTGTTGCAACTGCAGCGCCGAGTGCCGCAGCGTGCAACGTTCGCAGGTCGCGCGCGCGCGCCGCGAGCGTTGCCGCCGCATCGACAAAGCGTTCGAAGCACTGCGTCTCGACCGGCTCTTCGTAGCCCATGAAGCTTGTGGTTGTAGGATTGCCCGTCGCGACGACTTTGGAGCGCACATCGTCGTCGAGAAAAAGCACGGCGCGCCCTTTTGCACGCAGCAGCGCAAAGTTCCGCGCAGCCCCGACGTTAGTCGCGATTCGTGTTGAGGGCGCCAAGAGGGAAAGGCACAGGGACTCATCGAGTCCTGCAGTCTTGGCCTTTGAGAGCGTCCATTCTCGCCGCCTGCGAAGTGAAACATACTCCACGCGCAAGCGCGCGAACCTCGCGAACGCCGCCTCGCCAGTCGCCGAGGCACGATCGTCGTCGGAATCGTCAACTACCATGACTTCTGCCGGCGCAGCAGCAGGCTCGACCGCCGCATCGAGGCTTTGGAGAAGCTCACGAACCTCCTCGGCGCGATGGCGGGTGGGGATCGCGACAAGCGGGAGCGGCTTAGACATCACAGGCG
>JANMXV010000053.1:0-2257 GCA_031381325.1 Betaproteobacteria bacterium
CCCTCTGTGACCTCTGTGGCAAAAAGCTCTTGAACTTCTATTAGGAGACACAGTTATGCCCAACACGATGTTCCTGGTCCTCGACATGATCAACGACCTGATCCACGAAGACGGCCCCAACGGCAAAAAGGGCTACGGCCCCATCCTTGAACGGCGCAATATCATTAACAACACCGCCGTTGCCATTGCCAAAGCCCGTGCCGCCGGCGTGAAAATCGCTTACGTGCGCGTCGGTTTTTCGCCGGACTACCGCGAAGTCGCCACCAACAGCGGCGTGTTCATGGGCGCCAAAAAAGCGGGGCTGTTCAAGCTGGGCGCCTGGGGCACCGAAGTGCATCCCAAGCTTGCACCCGAGCCTGACGACTACGACATCATCAAGCATCGCGTGAGTCCCTTCTACGCCACGACGCTGGAGGCCATACTGGGCGCCAATCAAATCACCAGGCTGGTGCTGTGCGGTGTGTCCACCACCGGCGCAGTGCTGTCCGCCGCCAAGGACGGCCACGACCGCGATTACGACATCACCATCCTTGACGATTGCAGCGCGGCGATCACCGACGAGCAGCACAAGGCAACGCTTGAAATGGTTGCGCGCTTTGCCACCATTACCACTTCGGCGGAAATTACGTTTCCTTGAGCGTTTAACTGTGAAGTTGATTGCATCATTAACCGGCGCTGCACTGCTGTTTGGCACGGCGCTGGTTCTTGCACAAACCGAAACCTATCCGGTTCGGCCTATACGTTTTATTGTGCCGCTGCCGCCCGGCGGCGGTGCGGATTTGGTGGCGCGCATCGTCGCGGAACGCTTGTCGAAAAATCTGAATCAGCAGGTTTTAGTTGATAATCGCGCCGGCGGCGGCACCGTGATCGGCGCCGATCTCGCCGCGAAATCAGCACCCGACGGCTACACCCTGTTGCTGGGCACGGCGACTACGCACGCCATCAATGCCAGTCTGGTGAAAAAACTGCCCTACGATCCCGTCCGCGACTTTTCACCGATATCGCTGGTGGCCGTGCTGCCGCAAATCATCGTCGCACATCCGTCGCTGCCCGCGAATACCCTGCCGGAGTTGATCGCACTCGCGCGCAAGCGGCCGGGCGAAATTCTGTTCGCCTCCACCGGCAACGGCAGCGCCAATCATCTGGGCGCGGAGATGCTGAAGCGTGTTGCAAATTTGAACGTAGTGCATGTGCCGTACAAGGGTGCGGGGCCATCGATCACTGATTTGCTCGCAGGGCAAACGCAATTCATGTTCACTACCATTCCACCCGCGTTGCCGCATGTGAAAGGCGGCAGGCTCAAGGCATTGGCCGTCGCGCATGCCAAACGCTCGGCGTTGCTGCCGCAATTGCCCACCACAGCGGAAGGCGGCGCCCCCGGCGTGGAAGCCAGTTCATGGAACGGCGTGCTGGTGCGCGCAGGCACTGCGCAATCCGTCATCACGCGCCTGCACACCGAATTGTCCGCGATCATGACCCTACCTGAACTGCGCGAACGCCTCGCCGCTGCCGGCGTCGAACCGATGATCAACACGCCGGATGAGTTCGCGTCGTACATCGCATCAGAAACCGCGCGCTACGCCAGAGTCATTGCATCCTCAGGCGCACGCATAGACTAACTATTTGTTTTTAAAAGAGTTTTTATGGGCTATCCAACTCTGAATGTTGAGAAATCTAGCACTGGCCTGCTGCACATTACGCTGCACCGGCCCGACACACGCAACGCGCTCAACACGCAAATGGGCATCGAGTTGCGCGAAATTTTTGCGCCGCTGGTGTTTCATCCGCAGGACGTGCGCTGCGTGTTGATTACCGGTTCGGGCGATAAAGCGTTTTGCGCCGGCGGCGACCTGAAAGAACGCAACGGCATGAGCGACGAACAATGGCGCGTGCAGCACGCCATCTTCGAAGAAGCCTACTACGCCATCATGAATTGCACCGTGCCGGTAATCGCTGCGGTCAACGGCGCGGCTTTCGGCGGCGGTTGCGAACTGGCGCTGGCGTGTGATTTTATTTACGCATCGACCATCGCACGCTTTGCGCTGCCTGAAACCACGCTGGGCATTCTTCCCGGCTGCGGCGGCACGCAAAATCTGCCGCGCGCCGTGGGCGAACGCCGTGCCAAGGAATTGATCCTGATGGGCAAGGCTTTCTCGGCGCAGGAAGCTTACGACTGGGGCATGGTCAACCGCGTGTTTGAACCGGCTGCATTGATGCCGGCCGCACTGGAAGCCGCACACGCCATCTGCGCCAGCGC
>JANMXV010000058.1:0-15074 GCA_031381325.1 Betaproteobacteria bacterium
GTTCGAGGCAATGAACCGGGCCATTGAAGTGGCAAAGCTCAAGCCTGTGATTGATCGCGTATTCGATTTCAGCGATGCACGCGCCGCCTATGAGTACCTTGCCAGCGGAAAGCACTTCGGCAAAGTGGTGATCCGGGTGACATAGGTGTGCGCTGGGATCGGCTCTTCAAATTGGATGGCCCGCAACAGGAACTCGTCATGAGCAAATTCACTGTCCTGGTTACCGCCCCATCAGTATCGGAGCAAGCACAGAAGCTGCTGCGCGATGCCGGCGCCGTTGCGGAACACGCACTCGCCCTCATGCTGTGCCTCGCACGGGAAGTGCCGCGCTTCGACCGCGAGTTGCGCAAAGGCGTGTGGAAAGATCAGCGCACATTGATACGCGACTTTCGCGGCCGCAGCGTCGGCATCGTAGGCTATGGAAACATCGGCCAACGCACGGCCCGGCTGGTGAGCGCCTGCGGCGCGAACATCGTTATTTACTCGCGCGCCCGCGCCACAGCCCCGCAGGGCATGCAGTGGGAAGAAAGCCTCGACCGGCTATTAGGCCGCGTCGACATCCTAAGCCTGCACTGCGCGCTGAACGAACTGAAAGCAGCGGCGTAATATTGATTTGGCGTCACAATTTTTCGTCGCTTGTCTTGAGCAATGCAAACGCGCTTGTAAATTTTATTCATAACTTATTGATTTTATTCATAATTTTAAGTGCTCGGAGAATACAGGTAGATTTGAATTTACTTTTTCGGGTTTGTTTTACGTAGGCTGCACTAGGAGGTAAGTCTCAGGTGAGTACACTGCACATCGTGCAAGGTGGGATCGAGAATGGAGATAAACGCTGGCTAGAGCGAGCAGCAAGGCTGAGCCTGAATTCCAGATCTTGGGTCGCTCCTAGGTCAGCGGTCCTGGGAGACGACGTGGTGGTTTTTTTGGCTGGCTACGGCTTAATGATATGCTAGACTGCTACCAGGCGTAGAACAACAGACCGGTTGAATCCTGCCCCGTATCACTTGCGCGCACGGCTCGGGGCTGGCAAGCTGGCTGCAAAGTTAGGCCCGACCCGTGTGAGGAGGCGCGATGGTATCGACAATAGCCTGTCGACAGGCAATCCTTATTGCGCTTGCATTGTGTGCTGCACCGCGCCCCGCATTTGCGCAATCGGTTGCGGATTTTCCCAATAAGCCGATTCGCTTTCTTTCCCCCGCCGTGCCAGGCGCGGGGAACGACACCACGACGCGCGCAATCGCACATAAGTTGACGCAAGCCTGGGGCCAGCAGGTCATTGTCGACAATCGTGTCGGCGCGGGCGGGTTGATCGCGCTCGATATCCTTGCGAAGGCTATTCCCGATGGCCATACCGTGGCGATAATCAGCGCAAACGTCCCTATCAGCACGGCCATCAGTCCCAGTTGGCCGTACGACCTGAACAAGGATATGACACCGGTGTCGCAGGTGACTTCACTTTTCTATATTGTCTATCACCATCCGGCGCTGCCGGTTACTTCGTTCAAGGATTTGGTCGCCTACGGACGCATGCACCCTGGGAAGCTCAACTACGGCACGCCGGGCACGGGCAGCCTTCAGCATTTGGGGTGGGAAATCATCATTCAGATGTCCGGCGCCAAGTTCACCCATGTGCCCTACAAGTCGGGTGCTCCGGCTATCACCGCAACCATCGCGGGCGAGATGCAATTCGGGTTCGGAACTTTGATCAGCCTGCGGCCACATATGGTGTCGGGGCGTGTACGCGTTATCGCAGTCACCTCGAAGCAGCGTGCGCCCACGTTGCCCGATATTCCCACTGTCGCCGAACAGGGTTTACCCGGCTACGTAATCGATCAGTGGTACGGTGCGGTGACCGGCGCCAAGGTTCCCCCTGCCATCGTCAACAAACTGAACGCGGGCATCGTCGAAGCCGTGAAGTCCTCCGACGTTGCCCAGCGGCTTGCCGCCGATGGATCGACTGCGGTCGGCTCAAGCGCAGAGCAATTCAGCGCTACTATTCGAGCCGAGACCGACAAGTGGCGTAAGGTGGCGAAGGAATCCGGGTTGGTGCTTAACTGAGCGCGGAAGGCCGCAGGGGTTCGCAAAACCGCAATAGCATCCACAACAACTGGGGATTATTGGTCGATAGATTAAATGCATGAATTCAACCTGACAGCCGGTGATAATCGAACACTTATACTTCTGTGTAAGTGAAGGCGCCGTGAAGTCCGTTATATTTTGCATTGTAGTGGCTTGGATCGGCGAGCTTGCGCGCGCTCTTGCAGGATGGGTCACTTGCGCAGCCCGGCGATCCTGACCATCCTGCCAAACGTTTCGATGTCGCGGCGCACGATCTTGTCATATTCCTCCGGTGTGGTGGGCGCGGCAGCGAAGCCCATGGCCTGCAATCTCGCCTTGACATCCGGCTGCTCGAAAACGCGCCTCAATGCATTGCTGATCTGATGCAACACAGGCGCGGCGTCCCCGCGGGCGCCAACATGCCGCAGGATCCCGACCGATCATAGTTGGGCGCCACTTCCGACAGGGCTGGAATGTCCGGCGCCAGCGGCGAACGCTGGTCGGCCACCGCCAACGCCAGCACCCTGCCGTCCTTGATGAACGGCAGCGCGGGACCCAGTGGCAAAACGCCGTAGTGAATGCGGCCGGCCACTACCTCGATCGTCGCCTCCGATGAACTCTTGAATCCCCAACGATTTGTAGCGTATGCGGTGGGGCGACGAATGCTGGCGCACGGGATCGCTGCCGCGTCAGTGCGTATACGGATGGGTTTTGGTGCCGCAAATCGCACGACATCAACCGTTTACGATTTTTTTGCCGTGTCGTGCCTGCCACGCTTCAAGTTCGGCTTCATAGCTTGCAACCCGTTCCCAATACACATCGTAAACACAGGGGATGCAGCCGCTCCCGCAGCACTCGATTGCTTCAGGCTCGCGCGGCGGCACAGGTTCGGCATCCGGCAACGCAGTGGAAATTATTTCGTCGCTCATAACAACGTGCTCCATTGGGATGTCCGGGAAAGCGGCGGCGGAATTCTCTGGGCAATGCTACCACCGTCATTGCGCCCATTGTGCCTTTCGCGCTTGAGCCGCGCCAGTGGCTCGCGGCATTTTACCGGCGGCTGCTCTTCTCGGCCACCCCATGTGGACGACTTCGGAGTCGGTGGTTGCGTTGGGATCGTCGCACCGGCCCGTACCCCAAGGCTCCCTCTGGACAGAACTACATTTTTACAATATGGTTCTCAACTTCGGATTGATTACCACGAGGCGAGAATGACATTCAACACGCGGCGCATGGGTGACAAGTTCGCGTGCGAACTTACGGGATTGAACTTGTGGGAAGAGATCGACGCACAGACGGCGAAGGGTCTGCGGGCGCTATTGGGAGAGCACGGAGTGCTGATATTTCGCCGGCAGTCGCTATCCGAAAATGAATTTGCCGATTTCAGCGCGCTATTCGGCGCGCTCGAGCTCACGGTACGGCGGGACTGGGCATCTAATCTTCGCCCCGAAGTTGGAATTATTTCTAACCTCAAGGATGGAACCGGCAAGGCCATTGGCGGCCTTGGTGACGGAGAGGTACTGTGGCATTCAGACCAAGCATATATTTTGAACCCCGCGACCGGAGCTGGTCTTTACGCAGTGGAAATTTCCAGTAGCGGAGGAGCCACGCGGTGGGCAAATCTCGCGAACGCATACGAAGCCTTGCCTGATCGATTGAAAAACGCGGTCGACGGGAAATCGGCGGTTTTCAGCTATCCCAAGCGCCTGGCGGGGTTCAAGGGTACGGATCGCACGGTTCCTTCGGAGATGAAGCACAGGATTGCAGACGTAATTCATCCGATTGTGCATGCGGACCCGAAAACCGGCAAGAAGTCCCTCTACCTCGACCCCACGACATCAATCGGTATCGTGGGGATGGACGACGCTGCAGCAAACGCATTGCTCGACGAAATTACTGCGTTCGTGACGCAGCCCGAGTTTGTTTATCAACATGAGTGGCGAGTGGGTGATGTGGTGATCTGGGACAACGGTTTTTTGCTGCATCAGCGCGATTCATTTCCAGAGACGGATAAGCGTTTGATGAAACGCACGACCATGTTCTTGGCGAAAAGCGAGCACCGGGTACCGTTGGGGACATTGGCAAGTACCGCCGCCACATGAGTACCCAACGGATATTGTCGATCAGCCCGCATGGCTCGTTGACTTCCGGCTTGATCGAGCTGGCCTGTGCGGGAATCCTGTTTGCGACGGTCAGTGCCGGCCCGGCCTTTTCGCAGCATTATCCGGTGCGCCCCATCAGAATCGTCGATGGATTTCCTCCCGGCGGCGGTACGGACACCTTATCCCGCACGGTCGCGCAGTATTTGTCTGAAAGCTGGAAGCAACAGGTCGTAGTGGACAACCGCGTGGGGGCTTCATCCAACCTGGGCGCGCAAATAGCATCGAAGGCAAATCCGGACGGCTACACGCTATTCATGGGCCTCATTGGTGTGCTGGCGCCCAGTAAGGCGCTATACCCGAATCTTGAATACAATTTGCTTAGCGATTTTGTCCCGGTTATCAAGGTGGCCTCCGGAATTTATGTCATGCTCACCAGCGTCGCGCTGCCGGTGAAATCGGTTCAGCAGTTAATTGCCTACGGCAAGCGGAGTCAGGGTGATCTAAGATATTCTTCGGCCGGTATCGCCAGTCCGGCGCATCTTGCGGGTGAACTGTTCAATCTTAAAGCCAATATCAAGATGCTGCATGTCCCCTACAAAGGGGGGGCCGCGGCCGTTGGTGCGATTGCGAGCGGAGAGGTTCAGATATCGTTTTCAAGCGTGCCAGCGGCATTGCCTCTGGTCACGTCAGGCAAAGCCCTGGCGCTGGCAGTAACTCCGAAACGCACCAACGCCCTGCTGGGCGTGCCCACCATCGCGGAGTCCGGATTACCGGGATTTGGATTGACGCTCTCGTACGGATTGCTGGCGCCCACCGGCACGCCGCGGCCGATTATTGGCAAGCTAAACGCCGAGATCGGGCGCATACTGCGCATGGCCGTGGTGGAAAACCGACTATCCAGTTTGGGTTTGGAACCCGATCCGTCTACGCCGGAACAATTCGCCAAAATCATAAAAGATGAAGTCGAGCTTTGGGCGGACGTCATTCGTGAGGCCAAAATACTGACCAGATAGCGGTGTTGAACGCAAGTAAGATTTACCGCGTTGCACGATTGAGAAAAGATAGACCAATACGGTACGCATGTTTGAGCGTGCTGACGTGACGGAGTAGGTTAGCTACTCCCGCACAACCTTTCTAAAAAGGAGAACACGATGAGTGCTTTGAGCTTGGATATTGTCTCGCCGCAATCGGTGTATCTCGATGAAATCAGCGGTAGTGGCACGCTGGCGCAGCGGCCTTCAACGCTTGATGGGAAAATCATCGGGCTGCTGCCAAACTGGCGGCCTTCCGCCGTACACATACTCTCGGCGGTGGGCGAGCTTCTGAAGGAGCGCTTCAAGCCCAAGGCGGTGGTTCTGGAACAGCCCATGCGTGAAGTGCCCGTCAACCAGGGCAAGATCATTGACGGGATCCGCGACCAGCTTGAGGATCTCGCCAAGCGGGTTGATGTGGTTATCACCGCCAGCGGCGATTGAGGTTCATGCACGACGTGGTGTAGCCACGTCACACCCGCTCTGGAAAAACTGGGCATTCCTACGGTGATGATCGTTACCGACCCGTTCACGCAATTTGGCCGCCGCATGGCTTCCACCGAAGGTTGCCCTTATATTGTGATCGCCGACACGCCCAATCCGATTCGGCAGCTTGAGTCCGATGCGTTGCGCACGCGTGCCGCAGCGATGATGTCCACAATCGTGGATGGCCTTACAACACCGGCAGCGGAAATCGAACGCCGTATGGCAGGCATCGCGCGCGGGCAGATTCGTGCGCAAGGCGTTGTGCGTTCCTCCGTTCCGGTTTGAGGCGGCCGCGATCATGACACAGACCAGCACGCGTCTCGAAGCAGATTCGGTTGCCGAGCTCATACGCAAAGCGTACGAGCACGCTTATGATCAGGGCTGGACAGACGGACTGCCAATTATCCCCGCCACAAGCGGCAGTGTGCAGGAGTTCGTCGCGGCGTCGGGTCGTGCTGCCGACGAAATTATCGCGGTTCTGCCGCCGCGCAAAGGACAAGCCACGGTTGAAAGCATCGCTGTCAACGCGATCATGGCCGGCTGTCTGCCGGAATACATGCCAGTGGTTATTGCCGCGGTCGATGCCATAGCCGACCGCGGCTTTCCGCTGGAGTTGATGCAGATCACGACGAACCCCATGACTGAGTTCTTTCTGGTCAATGGCCCCGTGCGCGACAAGCTAAACATCAATTACGGCACCGGTTGCCTCGGTCCCGGATGGCGCGCGAATTCGACGATAGGACGCGCAGTGCGGCTGGTGCTCAACAATATAGGCGGCGCGCTTCCGGGGGTATTTTCGAAGGTGAGCTTCGGATCGCCGCTGCGCTACTCGTATATCTGCGGCGAAAATGAAGAAGCAAACCCGTGGGCGCCGTTTCACGTGGATCGCGGGTTCGGTCGCGGGCAAAGCACTATCACCGCATTTAAGGCCTCCAATTTCTGCAATATATCCGGTGGCGAGGGCGTCGGCCCAGACGAAATCCTGCGCCAAATTGCGACCAACATGCCGCCGATGTACGGCGGCGGCGATGGTGCATTGTTGCTGCTCGGCGTAAACCATGCGCAGTCGTTGTTCGAGTCCGGCCTTACCAAGCGTGACATCCAGCAGAAGCTATGGGAGTTTGCACGACTGCCGCGCAGCCATTTCGCGAAGGCGTTTGCCGATACCGAGTGCGAATACGGCCGCGGCGACGCAACCACCGTATGGCGTGCACGTGCCCCGGAGGAAATCTATATTGCGGTGGCGGGCGGTTCCGGTCCGCAGGATGTCTATATTGGCGCTGGAATGCCGCGCACGCGATTGATCGATGGCTATTGAACGGACCCGTCACAATATCGAAATGACTCTGCACCGCGCAAGCCGGGTCGAATTACTCCTAACCGATGAAGGTAATGTGGCGGGTTTTCCAGTCTTCGATTGCCGGCATACATGGGAACGGCCGTGAGCGCCACGATTGACGAGTTTGAGTTCTTTCTGGAAAAACCGTGGTCTGACGGCCTGCCGGTGGTCACGCCCACCGTGGCGCGCGTACAACGTATGCTTGCAGCCACGAAGCGTGATCCTGAAGAACTGCTGGGGCACATTCCACCCGCAATGGGGCCGGCAACCGTACGCAGCGTGGCCATCCATGCACTGATGGCCGGATGTAAACCCGAATACCTGCCGCTGCTGCTGGGTGCGATTCCGTTGCTGCTGCGCAAGGAATTGAATCTCAATGGCGTGCAGGGCACGATGGGGCCGGTCGCGCCGCTGATGATCGTCAATGGCCCGTACGCAAAGCAGATCGGTTTGCACGGCGGCAATGGCTGCTTCGGCCCGGGTTTTCGCGCTAATGCATCAATCGGACGCGCCATACGGCTAATACTGTTCAACCTTGGCGGCGCCATGCCAGGCGGCGCTTCAGCGACGGTGTTCGCTTCGCCCTTGCGCTATTCCGCGTGTCTGACTGAGCACGTTGATGCGAGTCCATGGGAAACGCTCGCGGTGTCACGCGGTTATGCGTCCACCGATAACGTAATCACGTGCGCGATGGTGGAAGCGCCTCACGTGTGTCATGACGATGTAAGTGAAGAACCCAACCGGTTGCTGATCGGCATTGCGGATTCGATGCATTCGATGGGGTCTTTCAATATCGTCATGTCCAATTCGGATATGGTGGTGGCGATGAGCCCCGAGCACGCCGGGATATGCGCGAGAGCCGGTATGACACGGGCCGATGTACACCAGAAATTAGCCGGGTTGGCCGGGCGCAAACTGCGCGACCTCAAGGGTGGCGGTCAATGGCGCCGCGGACGAGGCGCGCAGTGCGGCTACGATGTCGACAACGATGAAATCTTTGTTCATGCCATTAAGAAACCGGAATATTTGCAACTGATCGTTGCCGGCGGCAACGGCCCGCAGACTGCGGTATGTTACGGCTGGGGCGGCGGCAGCTTCGCCGTACATGGCAAGTACGATATTTGAGATCGTCGATTGCCTCGAAAAGGAGAGCACAGTCATGAGTGAGCTTGGATTCATCGACCCGACCTACATTCCGAAACGGGAACTAATTCCCCTGGCGAAACGGCCGGCGAGCCTTGCAGGCAGGGTTATCGGCATGCTCGACAATACGAAGGAGCAGGCCGATGTTATTTTCAAAACCATCGGCGATGCTCTGATCGATCGTTACGCCGTCGCACGTGTAGTCGTAGTGCGCAAGGAGCACTACACCAAGCCGGCGAGCGACGCACTGCTCGACGCCATGGCAAAGGACGTAGAAATCGCCGTCGCCGGCTTGGGTGGATGAGGCTCTTGCACGTTGTGCAGTGTGCACGACACTATTGAGCTTGAGAAACGAGGCGTCCCCGCTACCGTTGTGCTGACGCGTGCGTTTCGCAATGCCTGCGAGTATCAGTTTCGCAGCAAGGGAATGGAGGGCCATCCTTATATCGAATTGCCGCACCCTGTCAGCCAGTTGAGCGCGGAGCAGATGCGGCAGTTAACCGAAAGTTATGTGGAAATGGTTGTGCGGCAACTCACTGCGTGAGCATCGTGGCGCACACATTGTTCGCGAGTTTTCCGCCGCACAGAGAGCTTGCTGCGGATGCGCTCCTGGTTTTCCCGCCAGAGAGTACAAATACTGCGTGGATTATGGCGTGTGTATTCGTCGCGACATTCATTTGGGCGCTTCCTCTCATCGCGCAGCCGCTGCAATTCCCGCAACGCCCCGTGCGCCTGGTCGTGGGATTTCCACCCGGTGGGGCAACTGACACCACCGCACGCATCCTCGCGCCGCGATTCCTATCGGCCCTCGGTCAACCCTGGGTTATCGACAATCGAGGCGGCGCGGGCGGCGCCGTTGCGACCGAGATCGTCGCTCGATCAAATCCCGACGGCCATACGGTGTTGCTGGTGGTGAGTACGTCGATTACGTCTACTCCTTTGTTATACAAAGTCGCGGTCAACGCCGAACGTGAGCTCGAGCCGGTGATATTGATGACCACCGCGCAATACATGCTGACGGTACATGCATCGGTAAAAGCGCTGAACGTCAGGGAGTTTGTCGAACTAGCCAAGGCACAGCCAGGAAGAATCAACTATGCCTCGACAGGCATCGGCACACCGCAGCATCTGGCTGCGGAATTATTCAAAATGCGCGCAGGCATCGATCTGAATCACGTGCCTTACAAGGGCGGCGGACCGGCATCGGTGGCTCTGCTCGGCAATGAGGTTCCGGTAATGTTTGGCAGCCTGCCGGCGTTGTTGCAGCACGTAAGAACCGGGCGCTTGCGTGCGCTGGGCGTTACCGGGCCGATGCGTGCCGCAGTCGCTCAGGATATTCCAACCGTAGCGGAGTCAGGCTACGAGGGCTTCGAATTGACTTCGTGGTACGGATTGATGGTGCGCACGCAAACACCCGCGGCCATCGTCGATAAACTGCATCGTACCAGTCGAAAGATATTGCAACTGGCCGACGTGCGTGATGCGATCCAGCGCGAAGGCCTCGAGATCACTATCAAAGAACCGCGCCAATTCGCGCAGCATATCAAGACGGAACGTGACGTGATGGAAAAAGTAGTCAAGGCTGCGCGGATGCGGATCAACTGATGGGATTCGCAGCTAAGCGTGCGGCATTCCTTATTTTGTGTGTGTCGATCCATTGCGATGCGGTGCTAGGCGCGGACGCGTTCCGCGCCGACGGTAAGTCGGCTTCAAAAAGCTATCCTGTACGTCCCGTTCGTTTCATTATTCCGTTTCCGCCCGGCGGTGGCACCGATGTGGTGGGACGCGCGCTGGGACAAAAACTTTCCGAGAATCTGGGTGAGAGCTTTATTATTGACAACCGGCCCGGCGCAGCAGGAACATTGGGTTCGCAGATCGCCGCCATGGCTGCTGCCGATGGCCAAACGGTACTGCTCGCAACGGCATCGTTCGCGATCAGCGCTGCGTTCTACAAGAAGTTACCTTACGACTCGGTGAAGGACTTTGAGGCAGTTAGTCTCGTCGCGTCGCAGCCACTGGTCTTGGTTGTACATCCCGGCTTTCCAGCCAATTCGCTGAAGGAATTCCTCTCGGTGGTAAAAGCCAGCCCGGGGAAATTCAATTATGGGTCGAGTAGCACGGGCGGGATCACGCATCTGGCGGCTGAGCTGTTTAACAGTATGTCTGGCACGCACATGACGCACGTGCCGTACAAGGGATCCAATCCCGCGATGACCGCGGTTCTGTCTGGCGAGGTGCCGACGACGTTTCTGCCACTGGGTCCCGCGATGCCGCAAATCAAAGCCGGCAAACTGCGTGCGCTCGGTGTATCCAGCGATAAACGTACGCCGCTGATGTCGTCGTTGCCGACTATTGCCGAGTCCGGCGTCGCAGGGTTCGAGGCAGGAACGTGGTATGGCATGCTGGCGCCGCGCGCAACACCCGCTGCCATCGTCAACGTACTGAACCACCAGATCGCCGTTGCATTGGAAAGCGCGGATGTCTTGAAGCACTTGCAGTCACAGGCATTTGATCCCGTGCCCTCGACACCCAAGTACTTTGCGGACTATCTACAACTTGAAATCCGCAAATGGGGACACGCCATCAAGCAAGCCGGAGTTACTGGGAACTGAACTTGAAAGCGGCACGCCGCATCCCCAGCGTGAATTCAACGGCAGGCTTTGGCGTAGTGGAAAGCGATTCTGTCAACAAAGTGCCGGAGCGTTAAAAAGCTTGGGATAAACGACTACCATATTGAAGGCACTTCTCGGGCGCTTTCAATCGGGACTGCGAAGCCCCCAGGGTTTTTAACACCCCCTTTACTGATGAGTTTGAAAAGTATAAATAAAATCAAAACGTTACATCAATCTACTCGCGCGCCGGAGAACTTCACCACCTTCGCCCACTTGGTGATTTCATCGCGCAGATAGATGGCGAATTCCTGCGGCGTGCTGCCGATGATGATGGTTGCGTCGCGCGCCAGGCGCGATTTCATATCGGGCGCCTGCATGATCTTCACTAACTCGCGATTGAGCCGCGTCACAATGACCTGTGATGTCCCGGCAGGCACCATGATGCCGTACCATTGCGACGCCTCGTAGCCGGGAACGCCCGCTTCCGACATGGTGGCCCTTGTAGGGTACGTGCAGCAGATTGACCTGTGCCATGGTCTTGAACGATTCGGTGGCCATGTGCGCGGTTGAACCCGATCCGCCGGAAGCATAATTAATCTGGCCGGGACGTGCCGTCGCAAATGCAATCAATTGTTTGATCGAGCGCACCGGTAGCGACGGATGCACCACGAAAATGTTCGGCGCCGTGGCGAGCAGCGTGACCGCGGTGAACTCCTTGCCAACGCCATCCAGCCTGGCTGGATCGATACCGCGATATGTGTCCGCCCATGAGATCGGTCATCGCCGGCGCCGCCCTTATATGGCACATGGGCAATCACTATCCTCGTTGAACGCAGCACGCAGGCGCTGCATCAGCGCATCATTGACGCCGGCATTTCCCGCATCCGCCCATAGCGCCTCGGCCAGATCAAGCGCGGCCAATTCCCGTTCACTGGAAAGCCGTGACGGCCGAAGTTCCAGCTCCGCGATGTGCTCGTCGGTGATGCCCTGCTGCTTTGCCAAAGCAGACAATGAGCCCAGTCAGTAGCGGCAGGTGTTCAGGCGGGCAATGCGCAGGCGGGCGAGTGCCTTGATACGCGCGGACAACAAACCATCGCCGCGCAGGCGCAAGTAGAAATCGAAAAAGGCCGGAATAAGTTCGCTGCGATAGCCCAGCAACCGGATAAAGGCGGTATCGCTGCCGATGGCTTTCCAGTTGGCAGCGAGCTTTTCAACCTCGCCGCTTAACATTTCGTCGGATGGAATATTAATTCGGGCAGCCATGGTCGCTACTCCTCTACAGGTTTACCGGGTCAATGGCCATGGGCGGCTAAGACTTGTCCGTCCATTCGCCGCGCTCGCGCAGCACGCTTTTCAGTACCTTCAATCCCTCGACCGTGCATGGCACGCCGCCATAGGTCGACATCTGGAAAATAACCTCGGCCACTTCCCTGGCGCTTGCGCCCACGTTGAGGGCTGCATGGCAGTGAATATGCAGTTCCTCCCAGAACTTCTGCACCGTGAGTGCGCCGACCGTACACAATTCACGCTGCCTCTGCGACAATACGTCACGCGCATAGAGCCGCCCGACAAAGAATCGAGAATAGTGTTTCGCGAGTTCCGGGTCGAAGTCGCGCCACACGGCGTAGGCGCCTTCGCCCTTCTTGGACTTGCCGAGTACACCGAATTCGGCAATTTCTATGGCCCGCGAGAAACGGAAATTCTCGGCGGACTTGCGGAAAAGCTGCGGCGATTGCAGTGTGACGCCGTCATTACCGGCATCGGCGCCTGAGGCGGATGCACGCCCGCCGTGTTGCGGGCAAGCAAGGCTGCAGAGATTGCCGGTGTGCCGTCGGTGACTATCGTCGGCTCCGAATTCATGAAGCAGGCAGCGCTTATATCAAAGGGGTTGGGCCTGCCGCTCGCTGTCGCCGAGTATCCAGGCGCGCCGATGTTGGATGGTGCGGAAGCAATACGCGCCAAGGTCACGGATAATCTGTTGCCTGAAATCATCCGTGGCTTGACCTCACCGCTGTCTGAGCGAACGGACGCTGCTGCATTGTCCGAACCGCGTGCGGGCGCAATTGTGATTAAGGGCACGCTGTCCCAGGTGCAGAATCACTTTCACCGTAATATGTGGAGCGACGGCCTGCCCATCATTCCGCCGACGCGCGAACGCGTTGCAGCGTTCCTGCGTTTTACTACCAGGGATGCCACCGAGTCGCTCGGCGTCCTGCCGCAAGAGGGACGCAAGGCGACCATACACAGCATCGCGGTCAACGCCGTGATGGCGGGCTGCCTGCCCGAATATTTTCCGGTGGCGCTCGCGGCACTGGAGGCCGTGACGGATCCGCGTTTCGATCTCCTGGGCATTCAGACCACGACCAATCCAGTCACTCCGGTGCTGATCATCAATGGCCCCATCCGCCTGGCCCTGGAAATCAATTGCGGTCGCGGCTGCATGGGGCCGGGATTTCGCGCGAATGCCACGATAGGCCGCGCCGTAAAGCTCGCACTGCTCAACATTGGGCTTTGCCATCCGGGCGCGATTTCCAAATCGATACACGGCATGCCAGGCCGCTTTACCTTCTGCTTTGGCGAATTGGAAGAAGCCAGCCCGTGGGATCCGTTGCATGTCGAAATGGGTTATCGCGCCGAAGAAAGCACGGTATCAGTGGTCGGCGGCCAAGGCACGCAAAACATGTGCTGCGGTTTAACCACGCCGGAAGGGATCGTTCACATGGTTGCGGACGGCATGCGCTACTACGGCAGCAATGGCTACCTGCGCGGTTCGGGCGCACCCCTGCTGGTCATCGGGCCTGGGCACGCGAAGATTTTTCACGAAGCGGGCTGGGACAAGGAGATTCCGCCATGCAGTTTCTGGATCCGACCAACCCCAATCCCGACAAATCGCTTGTCGGAACGCACCTCAGCGATCTGAGAGGGAAACGCATCGCCTACGTCAATAACGGCTGGCTGAGCATGACCAAAATCGGCCGGCTGGTCGAAGGCCCGCTGCGCGACCAGCTTGGCGTGAAAGAGATCGTGTACTTCGACGTACCGCGTAATCGCGAACCTCCCGACCGGCTGCTGGATCTGATCGCGCAAGACTTCGACGCGGCGGCATTCAAAGAGCGTGGCAGTATGACAATGCCGCAATCCTCAAGAGGACGGATTTCAAGCTGCGTTAGCATGGAGCCCAGCACGCTGGGCGCGGATCTTGGGCCGTATTCATGCTACTTTAGCTGTCGGCGCCCTAGCGCAGCGGCGAGAAAAAAAGTACACAATGTGACCAGAAGCCGCCCGCATTGGCTAGAGAGAGTCATCCCCCAGCCACTACGTGGTAGCCGAGACACAAACGGGAGTTTTCCTGCGGCCAAGTGCGCTATATAATGATATTCGTCGTTCCGGGCTGTCCCATTTTTCGTCAGCACCAGCAGGGGGCCTGCTTCGCGCACTCCCATCTCCGCATTGGCTTCATGGAGGTGTTGCAACACCTGCTGACACGAGCGTTTCCGCCAGCTCACATGTTTGCACTTTCAACATCAACGGCGGTCGATAGCTATCCACACGGGGTAGAAGGAGAATAGGCCATGAAGATTCAATACGGACTGATCAGTTGCGATTCACACGCACAACTGAACAAGGATAATTGGACCAGTCGCATGTCGAAGGCGAAGTGGGGCGACGCCATTCCCCAGGTTCGGGAAACCACCGACAAGGCGCACATGATACGAGACTCCGACAAGCCGGTAGAGCGCTGGTTCGTGAATGGCAAGGTAGTGGGCGAACGCGGCACGGTGAACTGTCCCACCGCCATGAACGACCCCATGCGCAGGACCTTTCCGCAGCGCTGGGAGGAGGTGCCGGTGTTTGTCTACGACCCTGCAGAACGCCTTAAAGCCCTGGACCGGGACGGCGTCGACGGCGAGGTGCTGTTCCCCAATGATCCGATACAGAGCGCGACTATGCTTCAGGGCGACGCCGAGTTCGAGCTGGCTTGCGTGCAGGCTTACAACGATGGGCTGGCGGAATGGGCTGAAGTGAGCGATCGTTACGTACCGCTCGCGCTCATTCCGTACTTGAGCGGCGTTGAGGCGGCGGCGGCGGAAGTGCGTCGTGCGGTCAAAAAAGGCCATCGCGGCATCGTCATGCTGGCGGAGCCGAGCAGGGCGCGCGAAGGCTTCAAGCATTTCAACGACCCCTGGTGGGACCCCTTATGGGCGACCTGCCAGGACCTCGCCGCGCCCGTGCATTGGCATTCGAGCGCCGGCTTACGCCTGGCGATGCCCCGCTGGAGAGGCTACACGCCGAATCAGGG
>JANMXV010000068.1:0-1852 GCA_031381325.1 Betaproteobacteria bacterium
TCGTAGCGTGCGCCTTTGACGAACACGGTGGGCGCTACGTCCGCGCCGCCGGTTGGGTTGATATCGGTGCCGCGATAAACGCCGTTGTTGTTGAACACCACTACGCACACCGGCAGGTTGTAGCGGCAGATGGTTTCGACTTCCATGCCGGAGAAGCCGAAGGCGCTGTCGCCTTCAACCGCGATCACCGGCTGGCCGCTGACCACAGCAGCCGCGACGGCAAAGCCCATGCCGATGCCCATAATGCCCCACGTACCGACGTCGAGGCGCTTGCGCGGCTTGTACATGTCAACAATGCTGCGGGTGAAGTCGAGCGCGTTGGCGCCTTCGTTGACCAGTATGGCGTCTGGGTTATCTTTGATGATATCGCGCATGACGTTGAGCGCGCTGTGGTAATTCATCGGCGTTGGGTTCTTAGCCAGCGTCTCGCCCATCTTCGCGATGTTTTTGCTCTTGCGATCATCAATAGCGCCCAGCCAGTCTGCGGACGGCTGGGGCCAGATGCCGCCCGCCGCGTTAATGCCATTGAGCATCGCAGCCACACACGAGCCGATGTCACCCACCACCGGCGCATCAATGCGCACGTTGCTATCGGCTTCTTGCGGCGAAATATCGATTTGCACGAATTTCTGTACACCCCAATCCTTGTGCGATTTGCCGCCCCAGGTCTTGCCTTTGCCATGTGACAGCAGCCAGTTCAGACGGGCGCCGATCAACATCACCACGTCCGCCTCGGGCAGCACGTAGGAGCGCGCGGCGGCAGCAGACTGCTCGTGTGTGTCGGGCAGCAGGCCCTTGGCCATCGACATCGGCAAATAGGGGATGCCGGTCTTTTCAACTAACGTGCGAATGTCTGCATCGGCCTGGGCATAGGCAGCGCCCTTGCCCAGCACGATCAGCGGGCGCTTGGCGTTTTTCAGCAGATCAAGCGCGCGCTGCACGGCGTCGGGCGCGGGAATCTGGCGCGGCGCGGGATCGACCACTTTAATCAGCGAATTCCTGCCGGCTGCCGCATCCATGCTCTGCGCGAACAGCTTAGCGGGCAGGTCGAGGTAAACGCCACCGGGGCGGCCCGAGACAGCCGCACGAATAGCGCGCGCGACGCCCACACCAATGTCCTCGGCGTGCAGCACACGGAAAGCGGCCTTGCATAGCGGCTTGGCGATGGCCAACTGGTCCATCTCTTCGTAGTCACCCTGCTGCAGATCGACGATCTCGCGCTCGCTGGAGCCGCTGATGAGGATCATCGGGAAGCAATTGGTGGTGGCGTTGGTCAGAGCATTAAGGCCGTTGAGGAAGCCGGGGGCGGACACTGTGAGGCAGATGCCGGGCTTTTGTGTCATGAAACCGGCGATGGCGGCGGCGTTGCCGGCGTTCTGCTCATGGCGAAATGAAATCATGCGCATGCCTTCGGCCTGTGCCATACGAGTGAGGTCGGTGATGGGGATGCCGGGCAGACCGAAAATCGTGTTAATGCCGTTGAGTTTGAGGGCATTGATGACCAGGTGAAAGCCGTCGATCTGTTCTGATGCTTGCGTGTCAGTAGTCATATTAGGAGGCCTCGCGATCCTGCGGTCTATTGTAGCGGTGTTTTTCATTCGTAAGTATCATAGGGCGCTGCCGGTAAATGTACTCTTGATCCCGGTCAATTTTGCGGCAGGGTATCCCGAATTAAAGTGCTAAATACTTCACCGCAAAGGCGCAAAGACGCAAAGAACCCCCGCAAAGAACTACTTTTTGTTTTGCTGTTCTTTGCGTTTCCTTTGCACCTTTGCGCCTTTGCGGTGAGGTTTTTAGCGCTTAAAATCGCCGTCCTGCGGCGAAAATTGACCAGGGTCAAGAGTACATTTCC
>JANMXV010000672.1:0-7323 GCA_031381325.1 Betaproteobacteria bacterium
ACTTCCCAGCGCAGGAAATTGCGGTTCGCATCAGGGTCGATCACGCTCGGGATGTCTGCAGGATCGACAATCGTCGCACCCTGCTCCCTGAGAACCGCAATCGCCTCCTCCATCACTTTAGTCTGCTCCGGGTTGATGCCGCCGCGTGGCTCCTTCAGCCCTGGCGGCGTAACCGGTGTGTAATAGAAGGCGCGCGGGATGCCGATGCGCGCGCCTTTCAGGGCATCGGACTTCAGGAACACGGTGTAGTCGCGGCCCAGCGGTGGTTGACAGGTTTTCACCGGATCGTTCGGATCGGGCGCTGCATCTTCCAGCACGCCGAGGAGGATAGCCGCGTCCGTCACCGTGCGCGCCATCGGACCGGCAGTGTCCTGGTCGGCCGTGAGCGGCGCTATGCCATAGCGGCTGATGCGGCCCACAGTAGGCTTGATGCCCACCAGCATGTTCTGGTTCGAGGGCCCCAGGATCGAGCCTGAGGTCTCGGTGCCGACACTCGCGGCCCAGAAACTCGCCGTCGTGCCGATGCCTGAACTCGAGCCACCCGGCAGCAGCGCAGGCCTGCCATCTGCTGTTGCGGCACGCGGATCGCGGCGCGGGTCGTATGGGTTCATGCCGTGCCCGAGGATCGGGTTGTAACCCGCGACGCCCGGCGTCGGCGGGCCGGCCATCCAGTTGGCCCATTCCGTCATGCCCGTTTTGGCGAGTATGATCGCACCTGCATCGCGCAGGCTCTTGACGACAGTCGCCTCGAACGGCGGCACATAGCCGTCGAAGGCCAGCCCGCCGCCCGTGGTGGGCATGTCGGTAGTCTGGATATTGTCCTTGATGGCGATCGGTATGCCGTGCAGTGGGCCGCGCAATTTACCCTGCGCGCGTTCGCGGTCGAGCGTCTCCGCTTCCTGCAGGGCGCGTGGATTCACCGCCATCACCGCGTTGAGTTTCTTGTCGTAGGTCGCGATGCGCGCGAGGTACTGCTGCACGAGGTCGCGCGAAGTGACGCCGCCATTTTCCATGGCTGCCCGCATGCCGGGAATGGTGGCCTCGACTACGTTAAAAGGCTGGCGTGGCACTTGTGCGCAGGCGGAGACAAACAGGAGGATGCCAAAGACGGAGAGGGAGCGCATGGGCCGGCCTCGCGGGTAAAGTAATTGAAATATTAAATACCATTTTTCACTAATCCAGAGCTACCTGGAGGAATCCAGCAGTAGTGCGTCCCAATTCGACGGCAGTGCAATTGCTTTGGTCGTGGGCCGGGTATGGCCGCCTTCCAGCACCATGACGCGATTGCGGTGCGGGTCGCCGCAGACCACAACGCTTAACAGGTCGGGACTCGACAGCACGCGCACGATAGCGTCGGGCGCGCCCATGAACTCCTTGGGAAATATGCCCGCCTCGGCCTGCTCGCGCGCGGTGGTGCGCATGATGGCGGTGTATTTCAGCACCCAGTCGAATTCGCGCAGCGGCATGCAGGTTTTTTCATAGACTTTTTGAATTACATCCTGTTTGGAGTAACCGGCAGCAGCGAGCGACTTTGCCACCGATGGCGACATCAGCAGCGTGAGCATCACCGTTTCGGCATCGGGGCCGCTTCCCGGAAAGTTGAAGAGCCGCGTCTTGTGCGTGATCTCGCGGGCCAGCAATTGCAGAGCAGTTTCGGCGCCGCTTTGAT
The DNA here is from genome assembly GCA_031381325.1 of Betaproteobacteria bacterium. Taxonomy (GTDB): domain Bacteria; phylum Pseudomonadota; class Gammaproteobacteria; order Burkholderiales; family SG8-41; genus UBA5216. Next base: position 1,670 of record JANMXV010000672.1, read on the forward strand.
CCGGCGTGTCGTAGGCCGCGGGGGAGGCACCCCAGTTGTTGGTGACCCCTATTGTCACCGTGCTTAGGTTGCGATCGAACCCCTGCTGCACATGAAACGGTTCCCACGGCGTATCCTCTTCAGACTCGGCCAGGGTGAATGCCAGCGGATAGCCGAACGTTCCCATGTAGCTCGTACCGGGGCGAAATCCGGCGATGTTTCTCACCATCAGGCCGATGGCACGACCAATCGCAGGATTCGGTCCGCGTGATATGAGCTGTGCGCCGTACTCGATGCCTAACTGCCTTACGATAGGGCCGTTGATGAGGATGTAGGGAAATATCCCCGATGTGCTGCCCAGACTACCGAGGCAACAACGTTCGTCGCCCAATGCCTCCACCGCGGCGAGAATAATAGGCATATGCTCGGGACGGCAGCCGGCCATAACGGCATTGACCGCGACATTCCAGGGTGTTGCGCGCAGGTTTGCCGACGGCAACACCGCGATGGTTTCGTCGTGCGAACGCGCCGTAAATTTGAGGAATGCTTCGACCCGTGCCAGCGTCGGCGGCACGATCGGCAACCCGTCGCTCCATTCGTTCGCCGCGAAGAATCGATCTATTTCTACCGCGGTACCGGCGCACACAATGTCGCGCTGATTGCGCAGGCGCGCCGTGGATTTCACTTCACGTGTCTCCTCCTCACTCGTCAGTCCTTTGACTATACCTTCGAAGAGCACAGATTCAACGTTGCTTGCGATCTGGCTTAGATCATGGATGCCGACCGGCCCTGGATACTCCGCGATGCGCAGATTATCAACACCCCACGCCTTGCCCGTAAAACGGGCCTGCGTGGAAAAACCGGTAGTCGTTACCACCACGCTCGCAATACCGGCCTTCTCGGCTTCCGCTGCCGGCCGCGCCGCGGCCGGGGCACAGTTTCCTCAGGCGCCGTTACCCGAGATCAGCGCATCGCACCCTTTCTCCCGCGCCGCTGCCACGATCTGTCGCGCGACTTCGCGCTGGTGCTCCGGCACGTCGCTGCCGGGCAGATGATAAAACTCGGTGTACGGAATCACCTTCACGCCTGGGTATCTCTCCTTGAGGAGTCTGCGGATAATCGGGAACGTGACGTCGCCCTTGAATACGCCGTTCCACACTTCACCCACGGTCTTGCCATTCAGATCGGGCAGGCGCCGTGCGATGCCGGTCACTTTCACCGCTGCAAGACCGGCGGGACTGACCACTTCCAGTTTTTCCATTGGCATAACTCCAAGTAGCCGCATTACTGCAGGTTGATTTTCAGCTCCCGGATGAGCTGTTTCCACTTTTCGGTATCGTTCCGAATGAACTGGTCAAACTCGGCGGGTGTGTTTCCAACGGGTTCGAGGCCCAGGGCAACAAAACGCTCGACCACAGCGGCTTGCTTCAGGAGGCTGGCGACTTCCATGTGGATTCTGTCGACAACTTCCAACCTTGTGCCCGCAGGCGCAACGATTCCCGCGAGTCCGCTGGCGGAAAAACCCGGATAGCCCATCTCCGCAATAGTCGGCACGGCAGGCACACTGAGTGATCGCTGCAGCGTTGACACGCCGAGCGCACGCAGCCGCCCCGCTTTCACGTACGAGATCAGCGAGGGAATGGTGTTAAAGGAAATTTCCACTTCGCCGGCAAGCAACGCAGTGGCGACCAGCCCGCCACTCTTGTAAGGCACGTGAACCAGATCCGTGCGTGTAACCTTCTTGAACAATTCAACGGCCAGGTGCGCGCTGGAGCCGTAACCACCTGACGCATAGTTGATGGCGCCGGGACGCGCTTTGGCAAGGCGCACAAATTCTGCAACCGATGCTACTGGCAGCGACGGATGGACCACCAGCAGATTGGCGATCATGGCCACCAGCGTCACAGGCGCGAAATCTCTAAGGGTGTCGTACGGCAATTTTTTATACATGCCGGGATTGACGGCGTGTCCCGAATTTACCATCAGGAGGGTGTATCCGTCGGCCGGCGATTTGGCCACGATGTCCGTTCCCACCACGCCATCCGCACCGGGCCGGTTGTCGACAACCACGCGCTGCCCGAGCCGGTCTGACAGTTGCTGCGCGATAGCGCGCGCGGTGACGTCCGTTCCACCGCCCGGTGCGAAGCCGACGATGATGCGTATCGGTTTGACCGGATACGCCTGCGCGTGCGCGACGGTGTGTGGCGCAAGCCACACAACAAAGCAAAGCATCAGGCAGTGTCTGGACAACCGTTTACTCTGGATGAGAAGCGACCCCGGCAATTGGATTGAGCTCACAGTATTCAGCCTTCATTCAGCGCTAATGCCCGCTACCTTGACCAGCTTTGTCCATTTGGCGATCTCTTCCCGCATGGTTTGGTCGAACTCGCGCGGCCCGTCTCCGACGATTTCCACTCCTTGCGCCTGGAGCCGGCTTTTCGTTTTCGGCATCGCCATGGCCGTCAGCACCGCGGCGTGAAAAGTTTCGAGCACCGGGCGAGGGGTCCCGGCCGGCGCGGCAAATCCATACCACGTGCCGCATTCCATGCCGGGAAAACCCGCTTCAGCCACCGTCGGCACTTCCGGCAGAATGGCGGCGCGTTTTCTGTCGGTCGTAGCGAGGGCGCGCAGCCTGCCTGCCGCGATGTGTTGTTCGACGGACAGTGGTCCGACAAACATCATGGTGACCTGATTGCCGAGCACTGCGATGACACCGGGACCCGATCCCGGCGGGACAAGGGAACACTTGAAGCGGAGCAGAGGGGAGATTTGAGGCGCTGATGCGCTATGTGACTTAAGCTACGCCGTATTGCTTGAACCAGGCCAGCATGCGCTTAAAGCCGTCTTCCGCTGCTTCTTTGCGATAGCTGGGGCGGTAGTCGGCGTAGAAGGCATGCGGCGCGCCGTCGTAGAGCACGATATTGCTGACGGTGTTGCCCGCAGCCTTTAACGCTTCGCGCATTTGTTCGACGTGGGCTACCGAAATGCCGGCGTCTTCCGCGCCGTAGAGTCCGAGCACGGGCACTTTGAGCAGTGCGGCAAATTCAACCGGATAGACGGGTTGCAGCGGCGCTTTGCCCGGCGCAACCAGCCGGCCATACCACGCCACGCCGGCATTCACTTTCGGATTGTGCAGGCAATACGACCAGGTAATGCGTCCACCCCAGCAAAAACCGGTAACCGCGAGCTTCGAGGTGTCGGCGCGGCCACTTGCTCCAGCGAATACCACCGCCGTGTCGAGATCGGACATCACCTGACTGTCGGGCACGTGGTTCACCACCTTGGCAAAAATTTCCTGGTTGTCGGTGATTTGGGTGACGTCACCCTGTCGGTGATAGTGGTCAACCGCAATGGCGAAATAACCCTGCTTGGCAAGGCGCCGGCACACATCCTTGATGTGCTCGTGTACGCCGAAGATTTCCTGCACCACCAGCACCACGGGGAACTTGCCGGTTTTGTCCGGGTGTGCGCGATAGGCGGGGACCACGCCAGTCATGGTGTTGAGTTGCACTTCGCCGGCCACCAGGCCTTGCGTGTCGGTGGTGATGGTCGATGCGGCTATAGGCTGCACCAATTTCGCCCAGCCTTGCGGCAATAACTGTTTGACGACTTCGCCCAGCGTGGGGGTTTGCGGCAGTGTGCCGGTGAAAACGGTGTCGGTCATAATTCTCTCTCATTTGGTAGTTCAGATTCTGGATCGGGTTCGTTGGGAAGGCGAAGTATAGCGGGCTTACTTGACACTGCGAAGTCACACACATAGATTCAAAGCTCCTCCGATCCTGCCCTCAAGGCTATCCCCATGAAAATCACTGCAGTCAAAAGCTATACCGTTCATCCCGGCTGGCGCAAAAATCTGATCTTTGTAAAGGTCGAAACCGATGCCGGTATTCACGGCTGGGGCGAAGCGTATTCACAGTACGATCGCGACACTGCTGTGACCGCCCAACTGCAAGCGTTGGGCCCGTACATGGTGGGGCGCAGCCCGTTCGACATCAAGCACTTCACCCAATTTGCGTTTGACGATTATGCGGCGCGGCGTGGCTCGGTGGAATTGTTCTGCGCGATCAGCGGCATCGAACAAGCGATGTGGGACATCGTCGGCAAGGCCTGCAAGCAGCCGGTCTACAATCTGCTCGGCGGCAAAGTGCGCGAGAAAATTCGCGTGTATGCCAACGGCTGGAGCTATGGCATGAAGGAGCCCGACGACTACGCGCGCGCCGCGGAAAAAGTGGTGAAGATGGGTTTCACCGCGATGAAATTCGATCCGCTGCCCGCGCCATGGCGTACTTATATTCCCAAGGAGCACGAGCGTCGCGCGGTGCGCGTGGTAAAAGCGGTGCGTGACGCTGTGGGACCGGATGTGGATATCCTGATCGAGCAGCACCGGCGGTTGGCGCCCATGCATGCGATCCGCCTCGACAAGCAACTCGCCCAGTTTGATCTCTATTGGATGGAGGAATCCTGTCAGGCAGAGTATCCCGATGAGCTGGCGCAGATTCGCCGTGAGATTGGCGTGCCGATGGTGATCGGCGAAGCCACCTACACCAAGACCGGGTTTCGTCCCTTGCTGGAAAAGCACTCTGCCGATATTTTGAACGCGGATGTCGCGTGCTGCGGCGGCATACTCGAATTGAAAGAAATTGCCGCGATGGCGGAGGCGTATCTAGTCGCCATGTCGCCGCACAATTACAACTCGACGTTGGTGGCGCTGGCGTCCACCGTGCATGCGTCGGCGACGATGCCGAACTTCATCATTACCGAATACTTTTTGCCGTTCGTGGATTTCGTGGACAAGATTTCACCGAATCAATTGAAGCCGAAAAACGGTTACATTGATTTGCCAACAGCGCCGGGCTTAGGTGTCGATGTCGATGAAGAAGCGTTGAAACAGCATCCGGGCAAGGTTTATCCCGCGCGCAATTTGCGCTATCCGAAAGACGAGCCGGGTGGAATTTAATCCTAAAATAGCCGTCCTGTTCAAAGCGGCGCAATTTCCAGTTCCATGCCCTTGGCCAGCAGTTTCGTTCCGAGTTTCGCGCCGCGCGTATTGAGTTCGCCGAGTTCAGCACCTTCATTCGCCGGATCGCAAAAATAGGTTTCATTGACGTCATTGTGACGCACGAATTTGATCGCTACTTTGGAGATGGCTTTGTTGTCAATGGTGGCGCGCGCCATCATGCCCATCCAGTCGCCGTGTGCGCGTCCGCCGTGGCCGGTGTGGAACGAGAAGCTGCCGAGACCGTAAAAAATGGTTTTCCCTTGATAAATTTCGGTGGGCAGCGAGTAATGCGGGCCGTGGCCCATGACGATGTCGGCGCCGGCCTCGATGGCGGCGTGCGCAATCTGCTGCATGTAATCGAGCACGTCCTTATGCAGGCCCCAGTGGCATGAAGCAACCAGAATATCCACTTGCTTGCGCAGCGCGGCGACGTCCTCTCTGAACAATTGCAGATGCTTGGCATCGGGCCAGGTCAGAATTTCCGGCGGAATACCGGGTCGATTAGCCGGGGGAATGTCCGGGCGGGATTTGTGCAACGGCAACTGATACGCGGTGTGGCCTTTGATGGTGGCTACACCCGCGCTGTGCGCGGTAGCTTCGTGATTGGTCGGCCAGTACACCGAAGTACGCTGCAGGAAGCCGTAGCGCACGCCATTTTTCCCGATGATGACCGGTG
>JANMXV010000120.1:0-2008 GCA_031381325.1 Betaproteobacteria bacterium
GTTCGTCAAAATCACCGCCAAACGTCAGGTCACGTTTCCCGCTCGCGTTTTGGATGCGCTCGGCGTAAAGCCGGGTGACCGGCTCGAACTCGAAAAAGGCCCCGACGGTTTTGTCTTGCGCGCGTGCGCCGTCGAGCGGATGCGCCTCGCCCCGCTGCGAGGCAAACTGCGCCGGGGCAGGGGCACATTCGACCTCGAAGCCTTTCGCAGCAAACCCTATGCCCGCGCGCTTCGGGATTGATACCTCGATCCTCGTCCGCCTTGCGACCGGCGATCCCGAGGACAGCTTCGAAAACTGCGTGCGCAAGCTGACCGCACTCATCGAGCACGACGATGCCGAGGTGTTCGCCTCGAACCAGGTCATCGGCGAGGCCTACATCGCCCTTCAGCATCACTACGGTGTATCCAAACCCGACGCCCGCACCGCCCTAGCCAGCGTGTTGCGTAGCGGTCTCGTCGCACCGCTTAACGGGCCCGGCGTGTTCGCCGCGCTGGAGGCCACCAGTGGCTGCGGCCTTCTTGACCGCCTCATCACGGACGACTACCGCCGTGCCGAACTGATCACCCTGACGCTCGACCGCAAGATGGCTGCGCTCCCGCAAGCACGCCGTCTGTAGCGAACCTTCGCGCAGCGGATCTCAGCATTACGGACTGCGCGACCCCCGCGCGAGGTCTCGATCGGCATAGGCCGGCAACGCGGCCGTGTCGTTGAAGTTCGTCCTCAGGGCGGGAGAATTCGCGCGATGGCGCGCAGCCTTTGGAGTACCACCGGTGAGCGATCCGCCGGACTGCCTTCGATTACCATGCCCGGCAGAGCGTTGATAAAATCCTCGTCTGCAAGCAGCCGCGCGAAGACGCCGGCCACGTACTCCCGAAGCTCGATCGCCGCGCGCTCGAATTCATCGACCAGCGCGGGTCGCCCGTCCACAACAGAAAGCACGTCTTCAAGATCATGACTCTCCAGATAATCGCCTTTACCACGGTCCAGGAACGCCACCAGTTTTGTGGCGACAAAGCAGGTCGCCGTGACAAGGCGGATCGACAGCCCTTCCCGGAGCGTTGCGGTGACGGCGGTTTGCATGGCGGACTCGTACCACCGATTGCTGAAGCCGAGCACAGCTTGATCGATCGGCATCACGTCGAGCTTCATGCCCGCGAACGTCCAGCGAAATGGTGGATCGCTTTGCTCCAGCGGTTGCGAAAAGCCCCTGGCGTGCAGAGCCTCGCCAAGTTGGTGATACTCGGGCGTGGAAGCAATAGCGACAATCGTGTCAACGTCCTCCGTTGCGCGCACGGGCGCCGCGGCCGGATCAGTGATCAGCAACGCAGTCGCGCAACCGCCGACAAAAACCAGACGCTCCCGCAGATCGCCCAGTGCCGCGGCGATCTGGATGAGCAACTCGATGTTCGGATCTGCCATCAGGCAGTCACCGCATCGAGTCGCGATTCGAGCTCTTTCGCAGCTAGGTTGCGTTCACGCGCGCGTCCATCGCGAATCGCGTCGACCAGCGCCAGCAACTCGTAGAGGCGTGAATCCTGCAAGGCGGCGGCCGGCACCGTGGGGTAGAGCGGTGAAAACGCATACCCGCGCACACTGCCCTCGGCATAAGGCCAGACGGGAGGTGGATCGCTCGAACTGGCGATCACCTTGTTCAATGGAGGTGCGGCATACCCGGTTGGCACTCCGCGGGTAAGCGCGCCGTGCTCGGGCGGAAAAGCGTACTTGACGCCGTGGAGCAAGAACTCGAGCAGTGCACTGCGCACTGGCTTGCCGGCGGCAGTGCTCGCTTCGCTCATCAGGCGCGCGGCCACGGCCCGGCGCACTCCGGCGTGAACCTCCGACTGACTGATTGACAGTTCTACCGCTAGGCGCTGGAAATTCCACGGCTCTGGACCAATGGCGACAAGCTTGAGGAGTACAACAATATCCTGCGGTTTTAGGATCATGTCTGTATTGTATTCGCGAATCGCGAATAAAGAAAGTTTCAAGTAGGACAAAATAGTGCTC
>JANMXV010000121.1:0-1222 GCA_031381325.1 Betaproteobacteria bacterium
GTTCTGGTCGCTTGTATGCACAAATTGCTTTCCATTATGAATGCTATTTTCAAATCCAATGTCCCGTGGAATCCTAACTTCAAAAGCCCTAAAAGCGCTTGACTTTCGACACAGTTGCTCTCCCGGAGGGCGAGGGGAACAAACCCTCGCCCTCCGGGACAAGGGGACACTTGAAGCGCAGCAGAGGGTGGCGCGTAGCGCCGGGTGAGGGAAGCTTTTGACTTTTAGTTCACGTTAAATAGACACGAATAATTTGTAATTTCTCACTAAGCGCTGGGCGGTTCAAAAATCAACTCGCCCTTGTCGAGATACACCAGTCGCCGCGCCGTTTTTGCGGCGTTTGCATCGTGGGTCACCATGATGACGGTGGTGCCCAACTCTGCGTTAAGGCGTTGCAACAGGGCAAGAACATCGGCCGCTGATTGGCGATCCAGATCGCCCGTCGGTTCGTCCGCCACTATCAACACCGGATCGGAAATGATCGCACGCGCTATCGCCACCCGCTGCTGCTGTCCGCCGGAAAGCTCCGAAGGATAATGATCCATGCGGTCAGAAAGCCCGACCATCGATAACGTCAATTCCACGCGCTCACGGCGCTCGGCACGCGACAGATGAGTCAGCGTCAACGGCAGCTCGACATTTTCGTAGGCGCTCAACACCGGCATCAGGTTATAGAACTGAAACACAAATCCCACATTGCGCGCGCGCCAGTCGGCCAATTCACCTTCGGTCATTGCGGTAATGTCGAGTCCGCCAACCCGTAGCGTGCCGTGATCGGGCTTATCGATACCGGCGATCAGATTAAGCAGCGTGCTCTTGCCGGAGCCGGAGGGCCCCATCAGTGCGGTAAATTCGCCGCGCTGGATATCGAGCGTGATATCGGTCAGCACCGGCACGCTCTGCCCGCCTCGGCGATAGCCTTTCGCGAGCTTGCGTATTTCGACTACCGGCTGCACAGCTTCCACTGCCACCATGTCGTGATCTCGCGATCTACTTCGGCGCCATGGAAACCGGCGCGCCATCGCGCAAGCGCTCGGACGGCTTGATCACCACCTTGTCTCCGGGTGTCAACCCCTGCTTCACTTCCAGCCACTCGCCGAGCACGGCGCCGGTTTGAATCGCCGTTGCCACGGCTTTGCCGTCGCGCACCACGTAGACGCCTTTGCCACCGGCGCGGTCGATAAGCGCCGATGGCGATACCACGGTGCGCGGCGTGCGTTCG
>JANMXV010000133.1:0-2848 GCA_031381325.1 Betaproteobacteria bacterium
AAGCACGTGGCGCGGCGCGGCGCTCACCATGCAAAATATTCTGGATCGCGGCGACGACCCGAAAGTATACGAAATGATCCAGCACGCCGACACCATTGGTGTATTCCAGATCGAATCGCGCGCGCAAATGACCATGCTGCCGCGATTGCGGCCGGCAAAGTTTTACGACCTGGTAATCGAAGTCGCCATCGTGCGCCCCGGCCCGATACAAGGCGGCATGGTGCATCCGTATTTGCGGCGGCGGCAGGGCAAAGAGCCTGTCACTTATCCCTCCGCAGCGGTAAGAGCGGTGCTCGAACGCACCCTCGGCGTGCCGATTTTTCAGGAACAGGTGATGCAGCTCGCCATCGTCGCCGCTGGATTCACGCCGGGCGAAGCCGACGAACTGCGCCGCTCAATGGCTGCGTGGAAACGCAAAGGCGGACTCGAACACTTTCGCCCACGCCTGATTCAAGGCATGATGGATCGCGGCTACACGCAACAATTCGCCGAACAAATTTATCAGCAGATTTGCGGCTTTGGCGAATATGGTTTCCCGGAATCACACTCGGCTAGTTTTGCTTTGCTCGCATATGTGTCGTCGTGGCTCAAATATTACGAACCGGCCGCGTTTCTTGCTGCCCTGCTGAACAGTCAGCCGATGGGTTTTTATTCGCCGTCACAACTCACGCAGGACGCGCAACGTCACGGCGTTGAAGTGCGCGCGGTGGATGTCACGGTGAGTGCTTGGGAATGCCAGCTTGAAAAACGCCAGGATGGCGCGCCCGCCGTGCGCCTGGGTCTGTGCATGATCCGCGGGTTACCGCAGGCCAGCGCACAACGCATCGTCGACAGCCGGCGCGCGCAACAGGACGTACAAGCACTTGAAAATATTGATGACTTTACAACGCGCGCGGCATTGAACCAAAGCGACCTGCAACGTCTCGCCGCCGCCGGCGCGCTCGCCGCACTCGCCGGCCATCGGCGCAACGCACACTGGCTCGCCGCCGGTGCGCAAACTTTGCCGCAGCTTTCCCTGCGGCTACGGCCGCAGTTACCGCTACATGCCCCGATCATCGAAGCACCGCCGCAATTACCCGCTCCCAGCGAAGGCCAGGACATCGTTGCCGACTACACCAGCAGCGGCCTTACTTTGGGGCGCCATCCGCTCGCGCTGCTGCGTCCACGCCTCAAACGCATGAAACTCGTCACCGCCGCCGAGTTGGCGCTGCTGCCCCATGGTCAAATCACACGCGCCGCCGGCATCGTCACCTGCCGCCAGCGGCCCGGCACCGCCAGCGGCGTAGTGTTTGTCACCCTCGAAGACGAAACTGGCTACGTCAACGTCGTCGTGTGGAGCAAACTCGTCGAAAGGCAGCGGCGCGAATTGCTCGGCGCACGTCTGATGGGTGTCGAAGGAAAATTACAACGCGAAGGCGGCGTCATACATCTCGTGGCGCACAGACTCACGGATCACACGCGCTTGCTCGGCATGCTGGCGACGGCGTCGCGGGATTTTCACTGAGTTGAACGCAAAAACGTTTCACCGCAAAGACAAGAAACTGCCGTTGTGGTTTACCTTTATTCCTGACTGTCGGCATGCACACGCCGCCACAACTTTTGCGGTATGCTGTTTCACGTGAACGAACCCGCCACCGATCACTCACATCCGTTGCTCTCTCGCGTGGTCGCCGTGCGCCCCGGCGAAACGCGCGCACTACTGTGGTCGTTCGCTTATTTCTTCTGCCTGCTTGCGGGCTACTACGTGCTGCGCCCCGTGCGCGACGAAATGGGGCTGGCCAGCGGCGTCAAGAATCTGCCATGGCTGTTTACCGCAACATTCGTGGTCATGCTCGCCGTGGTGCCGATTTACGGCGCGCTGGTGGCACGGCTACCGCGGCAACGCTTCATCCCGCTGGTGTATCACTTCTTCGTTGCCAACATCATCATCTTCTGGCTGATGTTGACGCAGCACATCGCCCTCACCACCACCGCGCAGGTGTTCTTCGTGTGGATCAGCGTGTTCAACCTGTTCGCCGTGTCGGTATTCTGGTCGTTCATGGCCGACCTCTACGGTTCCGAACAGGGCAAACGCCTGTTCGGCTTCATCGCCGCCGGCGGCTCGGCGGGTGCGTTACTCGGGCCGACCATTGCCGCCACCCTCGCCGAGACTATCGGCCGTGCTAATCTGTTGATCATTGCCGCGCTGTTGCTGGAATGCGCGGTGTTCTGCGCACTGCGGCTGGAATCAGCAGCCGCCGCATTCAAGGCCGATCGGACTTCCGGTGCGGCAGCGTCGGACGCCCCAGCCAAGCCACCTGACGCCGCACTGGGCGGCAGTTGGATCGCAGGCATCGTAATGATCCTGCGATCAAAGTATCTTGCGGGCATCGCGTTGTGGGTGGCAATGCTGTCACTGGCCGGCACGTTTCTTTATTTTCAGCAGGCGAACATCGTATCCGCGCTGACCGACGATCCCAACAAGCGCACCGCCATCTTTGCGCGCATCGATTTCGCGGTGAGCCTGCTCACCCTCATCGTACAGTTTCTCGCCACAGGCAAACTCATCAAACGCTTCGGCGCGGGACCCGCGACCGCGTTCCTGCCACTGGTGTTCGCTATCGGCTTCATCGCGTTATGGGCGACACCGATGCTGTGGGTGGTCATCGCGTTTCAGGCAGCGCAGCGCGCGGCCAACTTCGCCATCTCCAACCCCGCGCGCGAAGTGCTGTTCACCGTGGTCGATCGCGAAGAAAAATACAAAGCCAAGAATGTCATCGACAACGTGGTATTTCGTGGCAGCGACGCGTTATTCGGCTGGTTGTTCACAGCGTTGCGCGGCACCGGCATGGAACTCGGCGCGATTTCG
>JANMXV010000183.1:0-10902 GCA_031381325.1 Betaproteobacteria bacterium
CAAACCCGCTGGCTGTTCGTTCAACTCCGAAAGCAGCCGGTCGAGATTGCGTGAATTGCGTGCCAGTTCTTCGAGCAGTGTGTTCATGCGTGGCGCCACGTCGCTGGCGACGGTGGATGCCGCGCCTTGCGACGCAGCGCCTATCTGCTCGGCGCTTTTGGCCACGCGCTCGAGCGCGTCGGCACGCTGCGTGTATTCGCGCGCGAGTTTGTCGATGCTGGCGAGCGTGGTCTTCGCTTCTTGCAGCATAGGCGCCACGTCGCGCAGCGCCACATCGGCGTTCGCAATCATCCTGCGCGCATCGGCTGTCAGCGCAGGAACGTTTTTGACGCCCAGTTCCAGCGCTTGTGCAAGCTGTCCCGCGCGCTGCGAGGCGGTTTCCAGCGCAGTTAAGGTTTTGATGAGTTGCACCTGGTTTTTGTCTTCGAGCAATTTGTTGACACGCTGGGCGACTTCACCAAACTGGCTGATTAAATCCTTACCCGAGCCGGTGAGTTCGTCGATGAACGATTTTTGCACGGCGATGCGTTTGTCTTTGTCGTCGGACGGCGGCAGAAACGTTTTGTTGCTGCCGTCGTCATCCAGCACAATGTACGCCAGCCCCGTAATGCCCTGTGTGCCGAGCTGTGCAGTAGTGCCGCGCGTGATGCGTGTACCGCCCTTGATGGTGATTTTGATGAGAATTTTGCTGGGATCTTGTTCATCGAAATCGATGCCCTCGACTTTGCCGACCTCAACGCCGCGCAGCCGCACCGCGGCCTGCACGTTCAAGCCCGATACCGAATACTTCGATTCCAGCGTGTACTGGACTTTTTCGTAGTTGTCGCGGCTGAACCATTGTGCGGCCACCAGCACGCCGATGCCCAACAACAATGTGAACAAGCCGGCTGCCAGCGCGTGTGCGCGGTTTTCCATGTGCTAAGTCCCCTGTTGTGCCGCCGCTGCGGACGCTGTTTCCGTACCCAACCCCATACCCTTGATCGCTTCGAGCGCACGCTTGCCGCGCTCGCCCTGAAAGAAATTGGCGATGAACTGATGCGTCGCCTGCGCAATCTCCTGTACCGAACCGATCGCTACAATCTGCTGATCGGCCAGCACCGCCACGCGATCCGACAACGAGACGAGTGTATCAAGATCATGCGTCACCATCACCACGGTCAGCCCCAGTTCACGGCGGATTTCGGCGATGAGTGTCACAAAGCTCTCGCTGCGGTCGGGGTCGAGCCCTGCGGTCGGCTCATCCAGAAACAGCAGTTCCGGCTCCAGCGCCAGCGCGCGCGCAAGCCCGATGCGCTTGATCATGCCGCCGGAAAGCGCCGAGGGCATTTTGCCGGCGTGTTTGGCTTCGATGCCGACCATCTCCAGCTTGAGGATTACCAGATCATGGATTAAACCTTCATCCAGTGCCTTCAATTCACGCAGCGGTGTAGCCACATTTTCAAACACCGACAGCGCGGAATACAACGCGCCTTGCTGAAAAAGCACACCCCAGCGGTTACGCAAGCGGCGCAGTTCCAACGGGTCGCCATTGATCAACGAATGTCCGAATACCAGCACGTCGCCGCGCGTGGGCCGTTCCAGCGCGAGCATCTGCCGCAGCATGGTGCTTTTGCCGCTGCCCGATCCGCCCACCAGCGACAGAATCTCACCGCGCTCCACACATAAGCTGATATCGCGATGCACCACCTGCGTGCCGAATATCGTCCACAGCTTGCGCAGCTCGATGACGCAATCGGCCATCAGTAAATCCCCACGTTCGAGAACATCACGGCGAAGATGGCGTCTACGATGATCACAATGGTGATCGCCGCCACCACCGAGCGCGTGGTGCCCGCGCCCAAGCTCTCGGTATTGGGTTCGATGCGCAGACCATAGTGGCACGCCAGCAGCGCGATCAAAATGCCGAATACCACGCCCTTGGCGAGCCCCAGCCACAGATTCGCCACCGGCACGGCTTCGGGCAAGGCGGATAAAAAGTAGCGCATGCCCAGGCCCAGTTCCGCTTGCGCGGCTACCATGCCGCCGAGCAGCGCAATGGCGTCCGTCCATAGCACAATCAACGGCATCGCAATCGCCAGTGCAATCATTTTCGGCAGCACCAAGCGCAGGGTATGCGGTATGCCCATCACCGCCATGGCGTCGATTTCTTCGGTCACACGCATCACGCCCAGTTGTGCGGTCATCGCCGAACCGGAGCGCCCGGCGATGAGTATCGCCGCCAGCACCGGCCCCAGCTCGCGAATAATCGACACGCCCAGCAGATTAACGATAAAAATATCTGCGCCGAAAGTTTTGAGTTGCTGGCCCGTCAGATACGACAACACCACGCCCACCAGAAACCCCACCAGCGCGGTGATGCCCAGCGCCTGCGTTCCTGTGCGATACACATTCGCGGAGATTTCTTTCCACGGCGTACGCGACGGATGGCGCACAATTTCGAAGAAATTCAGAGTCACGGCGCCCAATAGACGCACCACGCCAACGCCATGCTCCCACAGCGACAGCACCTGCTCACCCACCGTGGTCACGAAGCGCAGGCGGTCACGCGGCGGCGTCTGGTGCGGCGTGGCGGACACCAGTTCCAGATGCGAAAAAATGATTTCGTGTTCGGGCCGTAGCGTCAGCCGCTCGGCACGCTGGTAACCCCAGGCCCGCCACAGCATCATCGCCCCAGCGTGATCCAGGCGCGTGATGCCGCTCAAATCCCACTGCGCCTGCCGTGACGGCTCGGCTAGGCGTGCTGTCAATTCACCAATCATCGGCGCCAGCGAGCGCAGATTCCAGGCCCCGGCAACTTCAACCTTCGGGGCGCCATCACGCTCGCGGCTAATCCGTAGGCCGGGCGCAAGCCAGGCAGGAGTGGCGCTTGTTGCGGCGGAAGACATGCAGCGTTGAGGATTCCAAGGCCTGATAGTCTAGACCCCTGATTGTTAAAGTTTTTTTGATGCTAATAGTACACAAGCCGGAAGTCAAAAATGCGCTTTTATGGGATTTTTTGCGGCACCGCACAAATAATTTCATTCAACCCCTTGACATCCTATTTTAAGCCCTTATAATATTAATTGTGCATCGCAGCAATTAGTTCAGAAAAACTGCGACAAAAATTTACTCATCTATTTTAACCGATTGTTAATTAAGGAGATTTACCATGTACCAAGCCCCGGAACAATTCGCTGCAATGAACAAAGCCAATTTTGATGCTGCTACCCGCTTCGCCAATGTCGCTCTGGGCGGCGCGGAACGCCTGTTTGAAATCCAGTTGAAAGCCACGAAAGCGGCCCTGGCCGACGGCGTGGACAATGCCAAGACATTGGCCTCGATCAAAGACCTGCAACAATTCGCCGATGTCAAAGACACCGTCGCGCAACCCGCGCTTGAAAAAGCCGCCGATTACGTGAAAAGCATTTACGACATTGCCGCCGAAACGCAAGCTCAATTCGGCAAGCTGATCGAACAGCAAGTCGCGGATTTCAACAAGCAAGTCGTGGTCGCACTCGACAAGTTCGCGGAAAGCGCACCGGCGGGCTCGGAAGTCGGTATCAATGCGTTGAAGTCGGCCCTGGTGACCGGCAACTCCGCTTACGAGAACCTCTCGAAAGCCGCCAAGCAGTTTGGCGACACCGCCAAAACCAACCTCGAAGCCGCTGCCAAGCGCGCTGCACCGGTTGCGAAAAAAACCGCGAAAAAGTAAGACTTCAGCACAGCAAGTAAAAATGCCCCGCGGCGCGAGCCTCGGGGCGTTTTTTATTTCACCCCAAACTTCGGCGCATCCGTCCACGGAAAATTCATCGCCGTCACACCCTGCTTGAGTTCTTCAAGTGCCGCTGCCACCTGTTGAGGATCACCCCGTGCGCCCAACTCGATAAATCGCTCCGGCTGCACGCGCGGCAAACTAAAAACTTTCAGCGCCGCGTATTTGCCCTGCACCGCCTTCATCAAATCAATCAGCAGACTCTCGCCCGCCTCGCGCACGATAATAGCGGCCTCGCCGATGCGTCCGGCGTCGAACAAGTGCTTGTAGTTTGTATCCAGCACCCACTCAATCATCGGCCATGCCATTTGCGGAAACCCCGGCACGAAGTAAATGTTCTTGAAATTGAAACCCGGTATCCGGTTATAGGGGTTGGGAATTATGCTGGAGCCCAGCGGAAACTCGCCCATCGCCAGCCGCTGCGGCGTGACGCCCTTGGGATCGTCCACAAAACGCGCGCGAATTTCGGCTTCTGCATCAGCGTGCAGCCTCAGGCCCACGCCAGCCGCATCTGCCGCGCACTGCCGCGTATGATCGTCCGGCGTGGCGCCAATGCCGCCAAAGCTGAACACCACGTCGGGCAGGGCCATTACGCGCCGCAGCGTCGAGGTGATCAGCGGCGTGTCGTCGCCAAGATACTGCGCCCATGCCAGTTCCAGCCCGCGTGAGGACAGCGCCTCGATCAGCTTCGACATGTGCTTGTCCTGACGCTTGCCCGACAGAATCTCGTCGCCGATGATGATGGCGCCAAACTTCATTTCGCATCCTCATTTCGCAACGTAAATTACTGGTGTATGTACGACTCAAGCTGCTTGATCGTTTCTTCGCGATCGGCGATCAGCGCCTTGACCAGATCACCAATCGACAGCACGCCCACCAGCGCGCCGCCTTCGACGACCGGCAGATGACGGATACGCTGCTCGGTCATCAACGCCATGCAATCTTCCACCGTCTGCGCCAGCGACACGGTAAAAACCTTGGCGGACATGATTTCGCTCACCTTGGTGTCATGCGACGAGCGGCCGTGCAAAATAACCTTGCGCGCATAGTCCCGTTCGGAAACGATACCCGCGAGCCGGCCTTGATTCATCACCACTAACGCACCGATACCTTTTTCTGCCATCATCTTTATCGCGTCCAGCACACTCGCATCGGGAGAAATTCCGTGTATACCTGCGCCCTTCGATTCCAGCACCAGCTTTACTGTTTTCATCGCCGCCTCCATTTTTTTGGCCTGCTACGAAACTACGACAACTCACGATAGCACGATAGTACGATAGTACGGCAGCACGATCGCGCCGTTGAAACAGTGTAGTCCCGTTTTCAGCGCCAATAAAGCGTGCGTTGGTTTTGCAGGTAACATCCAAAATCACGCCCTACTCCGCCGCATGCGAAGGAGGCTTCGATGGCCAAGCTAAATACCTTCCTTAAACACCTGTAACGGCTGACCAAGCCGTACTGGTTTTCGGAAAAGCGCGCGCAGGCGCAGCAGTTGTCCGGCGGCGAACAGCAGCGCATAGCGTTCGCACGTGCGTTGTTGCAAAAGCCCGACTGGCTGTTCATGGACGAGGCGACCGCTTCAATGGACGAAGCCTCGGAAGCCGGACTCTACGCGTTGTTGTGCGCGCAGTTGCCTCAGACTACGGTGATCAGTATCGGGCACCGGCAAACGCTGGCCGCATTTCACGATAAGCGTGTTGAGTTATTGCGTGATACTGGGCTAGGGCGGATTGTGTTTGCGTAAGGGCCTGAAACAGGCGGGCTACCGGTTTGCGAAAGAAGAAGAAAAACCAATTTAGTGATATAGTGCAATCGTGCGATCCTAAATATAAGGTTTTTATGGTCACTCTCGCCTCACCCCCAACTGTAAAAATTGTTGGAACGAATGGTCAAATTTCATTGGGCAAGCAGTTCGCTGGCCGGCAAGTTCTGGTTGAAGAACGTGAACCCGGCGTCTGGCTGGTGAGAACGGCCACGGTCGTGCCGGACAATGAAAGCTGGTTACATCAGCCGAAAGCAGCCGCAGATTTGCAAAATGCAATCCAATGGGCTCAGGCCAATAAACCCACGGACGGCAAGCTGAAGGCGACACTCAAACGTCTGAAAAATGCTTAAGGCCAATCGAGAGGCGCTGGTGAGGCTGGATTTGAATAATCCGGTCTTTCAACTGAATTTACTCACGCTGCAAAAACAAGAGCGCCATGCTGCGCTGGATACGCTCAACAAGTTGCGTCAGTTGACTTGGAATCAGGTGTACCGGGATCAAGGCTTGAAGTGGGAGAAAATTATCAGCATAAAACCGCCAATCGGTATTGATGCTTTGTATTCTCTGCGCATCACTCAGTCACGGCGAGCAACCGCATATCGGGACGAAGAGTTTATCCGCCTGCTGTCCATTGCGGCAGACCACGACAGCACCTATAGAAAGAAATAACGGCAACATCTCAAAAACGTTGTTCAGCCACAAAGAATTCCTTAAGCGCTCGCTATGGCATCCGCCATCCAAACGATGTTTTGCGCCATGCGCAGATTAGCCATGTCGATCAACTTGCCGTCGACCTGCACTGCGCCGCGCCGCTCACGCGCAGCTTCTTCCATCGCCGCCAGTACGCGCCGCGCATCAGCCACTTCGCGCTCGCTGGGACTGAACGCCTGATTCGACGGCGCGATTTGCGACGGGTGAATCGCCATGCGCCCGGCAAAACCCATTGCGGCGGCGCGCTTGGTCGCCGCAGAGAAACCGGCGACATCCTTGATGTCGCCAAACGCACCATCGAGCGGACGCAGCCCATAGGCGCGGCAAGCCACCACCACGCGATTCTGCGCTGCATGCCAAGGATCAGTCTGCGTGTAGCTACGCTGGCCTGATGCATCCGCATCGCTCAGCACACCATGATCGGGATGCAGTCCGCCGATGGACGTGGTACGCATGCGCAACGACGCGGCCAGATCGCCTGCGCCAAAATACATCGCCTCCAGGCGTTTGGACGACTGTGCAATCGCTTCGACATTCGTCAACCCCAGTGCCGTTTCAATCAACGCCACGAAGCCGATGTGCTTGGTTCTACCTTTCGCTTGTTCAATCTGTGTCACCAGCATGTCGAGCGCGTAGATATCCGCCGCGACACCGACCTTAGGCATCATGATCATGTCCAGGCGCGGGCAATTTTCAACGATGTCGATCACATCGCGATACAGGTAATGCGTATCCGCGCCGTTGATGCGCACGCTCATGCCCTTGCTGCCCCAATCGACTTGGTTGAGGCCCTGGATCACATTGGCGCGCGCTTTCTCCTTGTCACTGGATGCCACCGCATCTTCGAGATCGAGAAACACCACATCGGCCGCAGAGCGTGCAGCCTTTTCAAACAGATTTGGTGTCGAGCCGGGTACGGCGAGTTCGGAGCGATGCAAACGTGTGGTGGCGCCTTCGGGTTGGGTGAAACTCATGATTTTTTTTAGGCGTTGAGAGTTAAGGGGAGTCCGGGCGACTCAAACTCCAGCGATAAGCGCGAGCGCCTCGACCGCTGAAATGATCGCAATGCCCGCGTAGCGCCCCAAGCTGAGCAAATCGTTATCTCCTGAAACAATCCAGTCCGCTTTCGCGGCTACGGCGAGCGCCAGCACCTCGTCGTCATCAGGATCACGACACACGGGCTGTGGCAACGGCGGCGGTTCAATCACTTCAGCCAGTTGCCGCATTTCGGCCAGAATGCGTTCATGTGTAGTGTTTGTGCGAGTGAGAATTGCGTCGAATTTTGCACGTCCGATGGCGTTTGATAACTCGGCCAGTAACGCTGGGCTGATGAAGAAGTCGAGATCACCTTGGCGCACATGCACCATTAGTGCGTGTGGCGCGCCATGCCACAACAAGCCAGATATCAATACATTGGTATCAATGACCGCTCGCACGCTGCTTTCGCTCCGCGCGCGCGGCTTTCACTTCCGCGTTGATTTCTTCCATCGACATAGGCGCAATGCCGGCATCAGCCACGCGCCCGGCAATCGACAACAACGAATCAGCCGCCTGTTTGCGCTGTAGCGCGTGATTGAGAAGGCGCTCCAATGCCTGCGGCGTCAATAAGCCGGCATCACGCGCCGCTTGCGCTGTTGCATCCGGCAACTCAATCTGAATCGTTGTCATAGTCATGTCTCCTGAACTAGGCCGCCAATATTGCATTTTTAACGCGCGATGACCAATCGCGTCAACATGGATTTGGTTTGGTCATACACACGCGCCTAGGTAATGCCAGCACGCATTGCTTATAGAGCCGCAATGACATGCCAGCGAACGTTAAGCGAGCTTACCTTTAGAGTATATAATTATTTAATAAAAACAATTGGTTACGATAGACGAGGCTCTTCAAGTCATGATCCAGTCCTACCCCGACTCATGCCTTCCAGCACCTCAATCAACACCGAAAGATCGCTTGCTCCCTCACCGCGCCCGATCGCGGCGTTGATGTGCTGCATGGTCACCGACGCTGCCGGTGCTGCCGCGCCGTGCTCATGCACCAGACCAAGCGCAATATTCAAGTCCTTGTGATACAGCCGCGTGTCGATGCCGTTGGCGAAATTGCGTTCGACCATGCGCTTGCCAAACACCTCCAGCACGCGGCTAGCCGCGATGCCGCCCATCAGAACTTCGCGCACCGTCGCCGGATCGACGCCGCAGCGCTTGGCCAGCGCCAGCGCTTCGGCTGCGCCTTGCGCGGTCACCAGCAACAGCAGTTGATTGCACGCCTTGGTGATCTGCCCCGCGCCGCTGTCGCCGACGCGGATGATGGTTTTGCCCATGCACGCAAACAACGGTTTGATACGCTCAAAGACGTCGGGCTTGCCGCCCACCATGATCGCGAGCGTCGCCTGCTCGGCGCCGGTGGGACCGCCGGATACCGGTGCGTCCAGCATCTCCATGCCTTGCTTTGCAAGCGCCGTTGCTACATGACGCGCCACCGTGGGC
Organism: Betaproteobacteria bacterium; assembly: GCA_031381325.1. Classification (GTDB taxonomy): domain Bacteria; phylum Pseudomonadota; class Gammaproteobacteria; order Burkholderiales; family SG8-41; genus UBA5216. Next base: position 8,715 of record JANMXV010000183.1, read on the forward strand.
GAAATGGTTTCCATGTCCACCAGCACGCTGCCCGCATGCGCGCCTTGTGCAATGCCATCCGCACCCAACACGACTTGCTCGACATCCTGCGAGTCGGTCACCATGGTAAAAATGACGTCGCACTGCGCGGCTAGTGCAGCCGGCGTGTCGTATCGCGCAGCGCCTGCGGCCACCAGGGGCGCAGCCGCTTCAGCGCGCCGCGCATACACGCCCATGCCGTGCCCGTGCTTCATCAAGTGCAGCGCCATCGGGCGGCCCATCACGCCCAGTCCGATAAAACCCAGCTTCATGCAATCTCCAATCGTTAAAGTTCTACTTGTGCCGCAACACTATGACGCCCCGCCCGCCGGGGTCGCAAGTTCTGCCTGTAATAAAGCGGCGGCCGCTGCATATGCCGCGGTAAGCGTTTCGATCAGCGCAGGGCAACCGGCTATCGTATTGTTTTTACCGGCCATCTCGAGGTCGCGCGCAATTTGTCCCACACGACTTGCACCCAGACTCAGGCTGGTCGATTTCAGCGAGTGCGCATGACGCGTAAAGCTTTCAACATCGTTCGCCGCAAGAGTAGCCTGCATCTGCCCGATCAGCGCGGGCGTGTCATTCAGATAGGCGTTGATAATCTGCGCCAGCAACCGGCACGAGCCGTCGGCATCGAGCGCACGCAATTCATTTAATGCCGTTTGATTGAGCGCCATGGTGATTACGATCTTATAACACAGTACAATTAAGCGACCCCCGTAGGATGCCGGTGACGAAGGAACCGCATCGGTCGAGTGGCGCACCCTGCGCGACCGTGACCCCATTGATGCGGTTCGCAGTGCTCACCGGCATCCTACGTGCCGTGTTTTTGGTGGCCCATGGCAATGGGCGCGCCCATGCTTCGCTTAAAATAGTGCCATTGGTTTCAGGCCGCTATCCTTGTCACTTCACTTCAAACAGATAGTTTGCGCCCGTCATGTGGCCCGCCGACAGCACCGCGCCCAGTTGAGGTGTTTGCGGAAATGACTTGGCAACATTTTCCCGCAGTCTTTCGTACGCGACTGACACCGGACTCATTTTCTGGATACGCTGCATTTCGTCCAAGAAATGATAGGCGAAGATGGAGTGCTTACCGACGCCCTCATCCGTAACCGGCTCTTCGCCGCCTGAACTCAACGACACTACCGCTCGCCGGGTCAGGAGTTGTTCGCGGGGGGCAGTCTGGGGGGCGTCGAGGGCTTGTTCCTTGGTTAGCGTGCCGGAAAAGCAGCTATCGGATACCACGATGATCTGCTTTGCATCTATGCGGTTAAGGAAGCGCTGAATATCGTTGTTCGACAGCCATGTTTTCGCATCCGTAGCACTGGCATCCGCCGGAAGCCAGAAGCCCGCTTTTGACTCGTCCATCTGATACCCATGCCCGGCGTAGAAGATTAAAACACTCTCGTCCTGCGTGGATTGCTCCGAAATAGACTTCAATGTCCGCACCATGGTGGCCTTGGTTGCGTTCTGGACGATGGTTACTTCATATCCCAAGCGCTCCTGCAGCACTTTTCCGATGGCTGACACGTCCGCAATGGGCGTCTCCAGTCGCGGAATGTCGCCCTTGTAATCGTTATTGCCGAACAAAAAAGCGACTTTTTTGCGCACGTCCGTTGCCGGAATATTGAGCTGAGGAGACCCCAGCGCAGCATCCTCCACGATGCCCGGCTTTGCCGGCATGCACACGTCGGACGCATTCGGCCCGCACAGCGGAATATCCGCGACCGTCGGGTTTGTCCGGATAACTTCTATTGCACTCTTGTAGCGCGCTTTACGCGCGTTGCGTCGCACGATTTCTTCTTCGTCAAGCTTGATCAACAATTCGCCCAAGACCATACCGTTAACGACCGAATCAACACGAAGTGTGTCACTCACAAACACGGGACCAGCGGCACCAGAAAGATCGGTATTCACCCGGAAGTTCGTCACTGTAGCGGGCGCAAGCACACCGCTTTCCTGTGTCTGACCAGAAGTCTGATCCACGGCCTGCAGCACCTGTGCCGGCTGCAGACTCTCTGCGGATCCTCCTCCAGTACGGTACAGGAACCCGGAACCCGTAAACGGAACTACGTCGCCGAATTTGGTGCCGTTGCTCGTGTTGGGCGCGGTGAGGCCGCTTAAGGTATCGAGCTGCGGCGAACCGGAATAAATCAGGAAGCGTCCCTCC
>JANMXV010000683.1:0-7683 GCA_031381325.1 Betaproteobacteria bacterium
GAGCGCGGCGTGTCACCAGAGACCCACTCGGTGGACCCAACGATTGACTTTACGCTGGCCAATGACGCGGACGCTATCACTATTGTTTCCGCCATTGGCTTCGAGCCGATTGCCGTCTGGTCAGATCTCAAGGGGTTGCCAGTCGCTTACAAGGTGCGCGCCGTGGATACCTATTGTTTGCCTGTGCAACGCGTCGAGCCCGGCCACGCTCAGTTCATTCAGTTGCCCGATCCCGTTGCAATTCCCGCCGCGACACCCGTACGCTTCAAACTTTGCTTGAAGGGCTACGCCGGCTCGCTGGGTGGCAATGAATCCCTGATCCGCATTCAGGTCACGGCGAATACAATTGCCTGGAGGTCCCGACTGATTTACATGGGTACCTACTGAATCGACGGCACCTGCCAGCACGCCGTGGCGACCCTGCCCGGCTCCGGACACCAGCACACCACCTGAACCCGCCATGCTCACCAGTAAGCGCCTGAGCGCCCCTGACCATGCTCATTGATGGTGTTGTTCAGACGTAGTGCGACCTGAGCATGGCAATTCCGGTGTTGGGTGTTGTTTTGGGTGCTTTCACAACCCGTTCCATATCAATGCTATAAAAGTCATTGATTTTACTGGCGTCCCAATGGGGATTCGAACCCAGGTTACCGCCATGAAAGGGCAAAGAAAAAGTGAATCACTTCCAACGAACGCGTGTCATTCCGCCGTAAATAATTTGCTCGTAACCGCTTCCTACGCCTTCAACGCCTTATACCGCACACGCTTGGGCCGCGCACCTTCCTCACCCAGGCGTTTTATCTTGTCGGCCTCATACTCCTGATAGTTGCCGTTGAAAAACGCGATCTGCGAGTCGCCCTCGAACGAAAGTATGTGCGTCGCGATGCGATCGAGAAACCAGCGGTCGTGCGAGATCACCAGCACGCAGCCGGCGAATTCGAGCAGCGCGTCTTCCAGCGCGCGCAGGGTTTCCACATCGAGATCGTTCGACGGTTCGTCGAGCAGCAGTACGTTGGCGCCGGTGAGCAGGGTTTTGGCCAGATGCAGCCGCCCGCGTTCGCCCCCGGAGAGATTGCCCACCATCTTCTGCTGATCGGAACCTTTGAAATTGAAACGCCCCAGATAAGCGCGCGACTGCATTTCGAACTTGCCGACGTTGATGATATCGAGCCCGCCGGATATCGCTTCCCATGCGGTTTTGTCGTTGGGCAGCGCGTCGCGCGTTTGATCCACCACCGCGAGCTTTACCGTTGCGCCGATGACGATCTCGCCGCTGTCGGGCTTGTCCTTGCCGGTGATCATGCGGAACAATGTCGTTTTGCCGGCGCCGTTCGGCCCGATGATGCCCACGATGGCGCCTGGCGGAACCGACAAATTTACTTTATCAATCAATAACTTATCGCCATACGCTTTGCTGACGTTCTTCAGTTCGATGACGCTGTCGCCGAGGCGATCCGCCACCGGGATAAAAATCTCCTGCGTCTCGTTGCGTTTCTGATACTCGTGCGACGACAATTCCTCGAAGCGCGCCAGCCGCGACTTCGATTTGGCCTGCCGCGCTTTCGGATTCTGGCGCACCCATTCCAGTTCTTTCTTGAGCGCCTTCTGCCGCGCCGATTCGGAAGACTCTTCAATTTTGAGCCGCTCTCCTTTTTGCTCCAGCCATGAACTGTAGTTGCCCTTCCACGGGATGCCGTGACCACGGTCGAGTTCGAGTATCCACTCGGCAGCATTGTCCAGAAAGTATCGATCATGCGTCACCGCCACCACCGTGCCCGGAAAGCGCGTCAGAAACTGCTCCAGCCAATCCACACTCTCCGCATCCAGATGGTTGGTTGGCTCATCGAGCAGCAGCATGTCGGGTTTGGACAGCAACAGCCGGCATAGCGCGACGCGGCGCTTTTCACCACCGGACAGCGGGCCGATCTTTGCGTCCCACGGCGGCAGGCGCAGCGCATCGCCGGCGATATCCAGCTCATGTTCCGAGTCACCACCCGATGCCGCAACGATGGCTTCGTACTTGGCCTGTTCCGTCGCCAGCTTGTCGAAATCCGCATCGGGTTCGGCGTACGCCGCATAGATTTCGTCGAGCCTCTTCTTCGCTTCGGCCGTTTCGCCCAAGCCTTCCTCCACGGTCTCGCGCACGGTTTTATCGGGATCGAGCTGCGGCTCCTGCGGCAGAAACCCCACGCGCAAGTTAGGCATCGGCTCGGCGTCGCCATCGAAATCGGTATCCACGCCCGCCATGATCTTAAGCAGGCTCGACTTGCCGGAACCGTTGACGCCCAGCACGCCGATCTTGGCGCCGGGGAAAAACGACAGTGAAATATCCTTGAGGATGACGCGCTTGGGCGGAACAATCTTGTTCACCTTGCGCATGCTGTAGACGTATTGGGCCATGGAATGTTTCTTGAATGATGGTTATCGCAAATTACGAGGGCGCATCATAGCCGAATGTGAGAGGCTTTGCTAAGAGTGAGCGAGTGTGGAATTACGATGGCTTATGCGTCTGTGAATCCTGACTTGAATTGATCCAGCAAGCGACGGGCTGCATCAATGCTATCGTCGGCAGTTTGGAATACTACCGACATATGTGTGACAAGGCGCTCCATCAGTGGCGCGTTGTTCAGCAGTGCAGTGACTTGCACCCACGTGGCGTGGGCAGCAATGAGGCGAACATCTTTGCCCAAAAGCCGAGGGCCTGCCAAATCAACATCATAGTCAACCGCTTGCAGCAAGAGCAATTCCGTATCATAGATGCGGTCCCGATTGCCTGCGGTGATGTAGTTGCGAAACAGAATTACGAGATCTTGCGCATCTTTGCGTGTCTCGGGATGCCTGTCTTTCCAGGCAAATAGCTTAAGTAGTGTGAGGCCTGGCAGTGAAGCTACCGGAACCGTGAGGCCATCGTCAATCTGCACTGGCAGTGCAGTCGCTAATGCTTCATCGTAACCGATGACGCTCATGATTTCGTTTTGCCCGGGCGGCCATGCGATGAAGAGCGGTGGGGCGTCGGTGCCGCCGAAGGGAATGATATCCACCGGGTAGCCGGAGTCGCCACTATTGGGTCGGTAGTAGACGCGCTGCTCAATGTTTGCGGCAGGGTTGAATCGTCCAGTTTTGATCAACAAGCCTTTGATCAAATTGAACTGATCCCAATCTTTGACCGCGACACCGAAATCCACGTCGCGTGTAGCCAGCCCTGTATCTATGCCGAACACGTTGGTGAGCACAATATCTCGGGCCATCGCACCGGCGAGGAAATACGGCAGTTTTAGTTCTTGTGCGAGCTGCGCTATTTCCCGTGATACCGCGACAGTAATCGCTTCAACCGGACGGTCAGGTCTGACGGAAAGCATCATCAATGTATTGCTCGCGGATGAGCTTGGCAGCTTCGACGTTGCGAGGATCATGTGTTGAAACCAAGTCCGCATAAACAAGTATCGGCGGTGTCACATCGGGATGCGCCGGATTGTCGGGCAGGTTCCAGAATGCATCTCGAACTTCGATGTTGCCGTTTGGATCAGCACGCATGCGATGTTCGGCGACGAGCTTTGGCAAGGCTTGTTGAGTTTGTTCCGGCTTAATGTAGATCGTGCAGTAGTTTGGTTTGAGATATTGCGTTAGCCGGTCGGCCGCGACTTCTCCACCCCAGTAAGCGCCCAGGTTGTGAAGATTGGTGTATTTCCACCAGTCGGGATTTTCCGCACGGAAGCGACGCAAGTTGAGCTTGGGACGCAGCCTGATCGGGTAATTGGTAACCCATTCTTCAAACAGGCGTGCGGGCTCCACGAAGCGGCGGTTACGTTTATTTTCCCCGCCAACAACGTAGCCGCGGCGACCGAGATCGTAAAGTACACGACCGATGGCGCCGATAGCGACGCGCGCTGCTTCGACCGTCTCGCGGTACGGCGCGTTGAGTAGTTCCGGCTTGCATAGCAGTGCGAACACGATGCGCAGCGCTGTTGCAGTGCCACCGTCTGTTTTTCCCAATGCTGTTGTCACCAAGCCTTCAGGCTTTTCACCGGTGATGCTGATGTGCAGGCCAGGGAGTTTGAGATAAGCGTTTCCGGCGGCATCAAGAAAAGCCAGGTCGAGTGCGCGGCATTGTTTGGCAATGGCGTTGGTGATGTGAGGCGCGAACAGCAAGCCGCGTTTATCATGGTGTTGGAGGTGGTTCTTGATGTGTCCAAGTGCTGCTAGCCGGTCGACGCGTGTTTTAGCTTCAACGGCGTAACGATGCTTTTTCCCATCGACAATGAACTCAACCACAGCATCAGGTCGTTGCGTGTCGGCGGTTCTGGTTTCGAAAGCAACAATGCGCCCTTCCACGCCCGTGGCGCGCGCGAGTACGGCAAGGGCGGGGCTTAGTGCATCTAGCAGCGCTTGTTCGTTTCGCATGGCATTGTGATTATTCGGAGCAATTCCCTTATTTTTTCATGTTAATTCATTGTTCACGTTACGTGAACAAGTAATATAAATGAAATTTTGTTTATAAACAAGCAATTATGAAATATATTCATGCCATAAAAGCAACGGCAGATAGTGCCTAAACTGCGCGGCAAGTAGCACCCAAACCGCCACCCGCACCCTTCTGAGCGAGAAAAGCGTGGGACGTCAATCCAACTTCATTTCCTTTATCACCGGTCGGAACTGATTCATCAGGCGCACCAGCATGGCTTTTTGCTCCTCGCCCGTTGACCCTACCGATTCGGCACCGAGGTCGGCAAATCGCTTCACCAATTCGGGATGGCGCACGGCGGTAGCCGTTTCGCGTTGTAGTTTGTCGAGGACGGCTTTGGGTGTTTTCGCCGGAGCAAATAATCCGTTCCAGCCTTCAAACTCCAGCGCGGGAAACCCCTGCTCACGCACGGTAGGCACATCGGGCAGCACCGGAATGCGCTTGGAACCGTTGGTCGCCAGCGCCTTCAACTGGCCGGAGCGGATTTCCTGCAATGACGTGGACAACTGGTCGCCGCCGATATGGATGCGCCCGCTTAGCAACTCCAGTTTAAGCGGCGCCGCGCCTTTGTAAGCGACATGCGCCATATCGAATTTCGCGTCGCGCTTCAGCGCTTCGCCCAGCACGTGCATGACCGAGCCGGGGCCGGTGGAACCGTAGTTGTATTTGAGGGTGGTGTTACCGCGCAGCAGCGCGCCCAGCTCGCGCAAATCTTTCGCCGGTACGCTGGGATTTGCGGTCAACACGAACGGCACATAGACCGCAATCGAGACGCCCGCGAAATCCGTCTCGGCGTTAAACGGCGAACGCTTCGCCAGCGTTTGCGCCACCGACGACAACGGAAACGTAATGTTGTGCATCAGCAATGTGTAGCCGTCGGGATTCGATTTGGCCACGATGTCGGCACCGAGCGCACCGCCCGCGCCGCCGCGATTGTCTACCACCACCGGCTGGCCCATAGCCTCGCTCATGCGCTGCGCCACCAGCCGCGCTACCACGTCCGTGGTACCGCCTGCGGGGAACGGCACGACGATTCGAATCGGCTTGACTGGGAAATTCTGTGCTTGCACCTGCGGTGCGCCAAGCGTGAGTGCCGCGCCGAAAAACACCAGCAATGCCATGCTGCTTATACGCATGATTTCCCCTCCCGTTCGAAAAGAAATCATGATACCTGAGCGCAGTGCGGGCTAAAGCCGCAATTCAACCCGGAAACAGTTGCCTTCGACCTACACCGTAGTACGGTGAACGTAGGGTCGTGCAATCCACGGCATACGTTCCGCGTGTAAGCTCATGTTTTTCAACGTAACGCCACAGCCATGAAGCCCACACTACTCATATCCAGCAAAGTCATCGCCGAATTCGGCCCGCGCCTGAACGAAATTCTTGCCAGCGCACCCAAACCACTGGAACTGCTGCCGTTCACGCCCCATGTGCAACTCTCTCCCGCCGCCATCGACAATATCGAGGCCGCCTACTACTCGCGTGACGTGTGGGAAGGCACGGAAAAAAGCGCGCTGAGTCCTTCTGCGAAAGCGTTTTGGGACATCCTCGACCGCACGTACAATATGAAATGGGTCGCCGTTTATTCGGCGGGCACCGATCAACAGCGCTATCAGGACGCGATGCAGCGCGGCATGCGGCTTACCACCGGCGCCGGCGCGCAGGCCGATGCGGTGGGCCTCGCAGCGGTGACGGGCGTGCTCGCGCTGGCGCGCGGCGTGCCGCACTGGCTGTCCGCGCAGCAGCGGCGCGAGTGGTCGCCACTGCGCGGCAAGGACGTGCCACCCGACATTCCCGGCCAGACCGCAGTCATCGTCGGCATGGGCTACATCGGCACGGTGATCGCGCGCGTGCTGCACGCGGCGGGCATGAAAACCATCGGCATCCGGCGCAACGTTGCTCCAGCCGAGCATTTCGGCCAAGTGCTGCCGCCGTCCGCGCTCGACACCCTGCTGCCCGCGTGCGACTGGCTGGTGATCGCTTGTCCTCTGACGCCTGAAACGCGCAACCTCATCGACGCGCGCCGGCTCGCGTTAATGCGCCCCAGCGCCGGCATCGCCAACATCGCGCGCGGCGAAATCATCGACGAAGCCGCTCTCGCGGCAGCACTCGCCGCCGGTCGTTTGCACTGCGCTTATCTGGATGTGTTCAACACCGAACCGCTGCCGCCGGAATCCCCGTTCTGGGATTTGCCCAACGTGCTGATTTCTCCGCACAATGCAGGCGCATCTACCGGCACTTATGCACGCGGTGTGGAGATTTTTCTGCGGAATTTGGCGAACTATTTGCGGGCACAACCGTTGGAGAATGAAGCGTCGATTATTTGAAGTCAATAATTAAAACTAAGCAAGTGTAGCCCGGAAGGAGCGCAGCGTATTCCGGGATAGCCTCCAAGCATGACGGAATATCGTTGCAACCAAGTTGCCGGCGGGACGTTTTTCGTTGCGGTCTATCTTCGAAAATTTTGCGAGTGATGCAACTAAACCCGGAATACGCTGCGCTCCTTCCGGGCTACATGCTGCTACATGCTGCCATCTTCAATCTGTCATCGGTATTTTTGCGCGCGTTACGACATCCTTCCACATCGCGAGGTCCGCCAGATACAAGCGCGTGTAGTCTTCTACCGTCTTGTTTGCCGGTTCCAGTCCGATTGCGAGAAAACTTTTTGTCATGTCGGGCGTGGCGACGATGCGGTTGATTTCGGCGTTCAGTCTGCGCACGACGGCTGCTGGCGTCCCGCCGGTGGTGTAGACACCAAACTGCGCGCCACTGGTAAAGTCGGGCAGGCCCGCTTCCTGTGTCGTTGGCACGTCCGGCAGGATGGCAACACGCTTTGTCCCCATCACGGCGAGCGCGCGCACTCTTTTGGCCGGGATAAATGGCAGCCACGCGGACGCATCCATGATCGCAAAATCCGCTTCGCCGGTTGCCACCGCGAGCGCCGCATGACCAGTGCCCTTGTACGGAATGATTTCCATGCGTGTTCCCGTTTTGATGCGGAACAAAGCGATGGCCATTTCGGATGAATTGCCGCCCGCGGAACCATTCAGTTTGCCGGGATGCGCCGTGGCAAGCTTGATCAACGCGCTGAGGCTGTGCGCGGGGACATTGGGATTGACGGCAATGACGTACGGGATCGTTCCCAGTTCGGCGACGGGCTGGATCTGGCGCACGGGGTCCCAGGCAACGTTCTTGCGCAGGGCCGGAATCAGGGCTACCGC
>JANMXV010000230.1:0-3066 GCA_031381325.1 Betaproteobacteria bacterium
CAAACCGGTTGCGTTCATTATTTTGCCGATTTTCGCGTTGGCAAATACCGGCATTGCAGTGCAAGCGGATTGGTTTGAACACTTGACCAGCGCGAACAGCATAGGCATTGCTGCAGGGTTGATCGCGGGCAAGCCGTTGGGCGTCACCCTGCTATGTTTGGTGGCTGTTGCGAGCGGCGTGTGCCGTTTGCCGTCCGACTTGAATTGGTCGCATATGATCGGCGCCGGGATGCTTGGCGGAATCGGATTTACCATGTCGATATTTATTACCAACCTCGCCTTCTCAGGAAATCCGGAAACAATCAACGCATCCAAGATGGCGATTCTATTGGCTTCTCTGGCGGCGGGCGTATTCGGCTTTCTATGGTTAAGACTTTTGGGCAGGTCTGTATCTGAAACACGCACTAACGCGTAAAGGCGTGCGAGTATGGGGCCACGCGTAACTACTCGCAACGTTTAGAATACCCAAATTTCCCTATTGCAAGGATACTCATCATGAAAATAGCTGGCCGGGACAAGATCAAGGGCCGAAAGGTCGACGCCGAGATGAGCCAACGCGCCACCCCGGGGCACTTCGGTAAAGATGCCGCGACCGTCGTTCTGAGCCGGCGAGAGCGGCGCAATCTCGAGCAGGCGCAGGGTCTGGTGCCCTTTGCGGTCAAGCTCGACGGCGATCTCGTAAAACGGATTCAGACTCTTGCACAGGAGCGTAAGGCCGGGCTGAACGAGTTGGTGGCGGAGCTGCTGAAGAAAGGCCTCGATGGTCAGCAAGGTGCGTAACGCGCACGCGATCGAATTACATGGAAAGCATCCTATGGCCGCCACGCACGACTCCGATCTGAAAATAATCGAAATCAAAGCGTATCCCACGTCTTTTCCAGTCAGGCCCGAAGACAGCGTGAGCCTCGGCGTGGGGCGCGCGGTGAAGCGCGATGCGATCATCGTCAAGGTCACCACCGCCGGCGGCTTGGTTGGCTGGGGCGAATCGCATCACGGGCGGGCGCCCGGCGCGGTGGCGGCGCTGGTGAACACGACATTGCGTCAGCTCACGCTCGGCATGAACGCCGCCAACGTGGTGGGGGTGTGGAAAAAAATCTACGACAAGCAGCTCGCCAGCCACGGCATGGGCGCGGGCACCTGTCTTGCGATGAGCGGTCTTGATCAGGCGCTGTGGGATATACGGGGCAAGGCGGTGGGCTGGCCGCTGTATCGTCTGCTCGGCGGCGTGTCGCGTCCGATTCCCGCGTACGCGGGTGGCGTGTCGCTGGGCTATCAGCCGCCGTCGCAGTTGATCGACGAAGCGCGGCCGCTGCTGGCGATGGGTTACAAGGCGGTAAAGCTCAGGATCGGTGACACGCCCCAGCGTGATATCGAGCGTGTAGCGGCAGTGCGCAAGGCTTTCGGCGACGAACTGGTGATCCTCACCGACGCCAACACCGGCTATGACGTGGCCGCTGCGCGCGCGGCGATGCCGGGGCTGGAAGCCAATGGTGTGGGCTGGCTGGAAGAGCCGTTCCCCGCGCAGGACTACCGCTCGTATGCGCTGGCCAAAACCTTCGGCAAGGTGCCGCTGGCCGCGGGCGAAAATCACTACACGCGCTTTGAGTTCAGCCGTCTGATCGAAGACAATGTAATCACGATTTTCCAGCCGGACGTTTCCAAAACCGGCGGCATCACCGAGGTAATGCGTATCGCGCACATGGCCTCCGCCTAAAATTATCGGCATGTCTGACGTGCGCCAGCGCTTTACCAATGGCGGCGTTACACCGATCGGCGGCACGCCGGAACAATTTACCGAGCACATTCGCAACGAAGTGGCGAAGTGGGGCAAAGTGGTTAAAGCCACTGGCGCGCGCGTAGAGTAATTCAAGCACGTAATCACTGGAGGAAAAAATGTATTTAAAAATAAATAGTTACGCACTATTCGCCGTATGCATGCTGGCGCCCGCAGAGCACGCCCTCGCTCAACAGAACTACCCCGCACGTCCCATCCGCGTGGTGGTGCCCTACACTCCCGGCGGCATCACCGATGTAGTGACGCGCATCGTCGCACTGGAAGTGTCAAAGGCCGTGAATCAAACCGTACTGGTCGATAACCGTCCCGGCGCCAACAGCATACTCGGCGTTGATATTGTGTCGAAGGCCACGCCCGATGGCTACACGCTAGTATCGGTAATCGCCGCGCATGCCGCGAATCAGACGCTGTATCCCAAGTTGCCGTACGATTCGATTAAAAGTTTTTCACCAGTGTCGCTGCTGGTTACGGCGCCGTTGATCGTCACCGCTACCAATAGTCTCGCGGCAAAAGATGCGAAGGAACTGGTGGCGCTGGCAAAAGCCAAACCGGGCGCGCTTGCGTTTGCCTCCAGCGGCATCGGCGCCGCTGCGCATCTCACCACCGAACTGTTGATGCTTACCACCGGTATAAAAATGATTCATGTGCCGTACAAGGGTACCGCGCCCGCACTGCAGGATCTCATCGGCGGACAGATACAGGTGATGATGGACACGCCCTCATCGATGATGCCGCACGTGCGCGGCGGCAAAATCAAGGCGCTGGGCATGGCCTCGGAAAAACGCATCCAGGCCGCGCCGGACATACCGACGCTTACGGAATCCGGCGTGCCCGTCGTCGGCGGTACCTGGGTGGGTTGGCTCGCCCCCGCAGGTACGCCCGCGGCGGCGGTCGATAAACTCAGCAGCGAAGTGCAGACCATTTTCAAGCGCCAGGACATCCGCGAGCGCCTGATACAGATGGGCATTGATCCGGTGGGCAACTCGCCCGCTCAGTTCGATCAGTTCCTCAAGGATGAAGTTGCGAAGTGGGGCAAGGTCATCAAGCAGGCGGGTGTGAAGATTGAGGGTTAGCCCGCCGGTAAGCAAAAAAATGAAACGCCAAATCTTTGCCATCGGCGGCGCCGCGCTACCGCCGGAACTCGATAATTTATTGTTAATAAAGTATTTTTTATCGCTCACGAAAAAGAAAAAGCCGCGCGTGTGCTTCATCGGCGCAGCGCACGGCGACGCGGATGCCGGGCGGTTGCGATTCTATGCCGGTTTCAGCCA
>JANMXV010000267.1:0-1322 GCA_031381325.1 Betaproteobacteria bacterium
CTCGCCCTTCGGGAGAGGGACCGAGGGTGAGGGAAGGAAGTTTGTAGTTGCGTGCCTGCTATAAAAACACACCCCGGAGCGAAAAAATGAAAGCTGTAGTACTGCACGAACACGGCGGTCTCGACAATTTACAGTACGTGACGGATTTCCCTGATCCGGTGGTCATTGAAGGCCACGTCGTCATCCGCGTCGGCGCGACTTCATTCAACTATCACGATGTGTTCACCGTGCGCGGCATGCCGGGTATCAAGGTGCCGATGCCGATGATTATTGGCCTTGATATCGCCGGCGAAATCCTCGAGGTCGGCGCGGGTGTCAGTGGCTGGAAAAAAGGCGACCGGGTACTGGTCAATCCGCTCAACAAGAAAAAGGGACTGATGGGCGAGATGATGCACGGCGGTCTGGCAGAGAAATGCCTGGTCGCCGCGGATCAGTTGATCGCCATGCCCGACCAAGTGACATTTGAACAAGCCGCTTCGCTGCCGGTAGCCTACGGCACGGCGCACCGCATGATCATCACCCACAACACCATCAAGAAGGGTGACAAGGTGCTGGTGCTGGGCGCGAGCGGCGGCGTGGGCACCGGCTGCGTGCTGCTGGCGAAAATGCTGGGCGCGGAAGTGATTGCCTGCGCATCGAGCGCGGATAAAATCCAGCGCCTGCAAGACCTCGGCGCCGATCACGTGATCAACTACAAAGATACCGACTTCTCACAATGGGTCATATCAAAGTTTGGCAAGCCGCAGCGGCGTAATAACGAGGGCGGCGTGGACGTGGTGATCAACTTTACCGGCGGCGACACCTGGGTGCCGACGCTCAAATGCGTGAAGCGCGGCGGCAAGATATTAGTGTGCGGCGCGACAGCAGGCTACGACCCGAAAGAAGATTTGCGCTATGTGTGGAGCTTCGAGCTACAGATCATCGGTTCCAACAGCTTCTACGATGAAAACCTCAAAGCGCTGATGGATATGATTCAGCAAGGCACCATGAAGCCGGTGATCGATGAAGTGCTGCCGCTGGAGCGTGCTGCCGAAGGCTTGCGGCTGATTGAGAATCGCGAGGTGTTTGGTAAGGTGGTTGTAGTGCCGTGATGGCGCGAACAGATGTCAACGAAGACCGGCACGTTCGTAGAGGTCTTCCCGGTTGAAGTGTGTATGGGAAATGATACCCGCAGTACCGCGTATGAGTCCAACATCGTCAAGCGGAAAAACAGTAGTTCACGACATCACAAAGGAGGATTGGTAATTAATCGCGACTGTATAATGTTAGAGTCATCAAAGCTCCTTGTGGATGTGAAGCATCGTGCCAAATCGAATACCGCC
>JANMXV010000341.1:0-3944 GCA_031381325.1 Betaproteobacteria bacterium
AAAGTTGTGTTGCCGAAAAATCTCGGTGACGTACTGTATTCGTTTCGTTACCGGGCCGAGTTGCCGTCAAGCATTACTCAGCACGCAACGGCAGGGCATGAATGGATCATTCGCCCGGCCGGCCGTGCGCTCTACCGCTTCGTGCTTACACCCAAGGGTGCGGCCAATATCAAGCCGTCTGCGGTGCTCGCGGAAACAAAGGTGCTGGACTCAACGCCGGGAGTCATCGCGGCCTACGCGTTGAGCGACGAGCAAGCGCTGCTGGCGAAACTGCGCTACAACCGCCTCATCGATATCTTTACGGGCTTGACTTGCTACTCGTTGCAGAACCACCTGCGCACCACGGCGCCTGGCATGGGGCAAGTGGAAACTGACGAAATTTACATAGGCATGGACAAGCGCGGCGTGCATTTTGTGTTGCCGGTGCAGGGTAAGGGCGGGCGCGACAAGATCGGCGTGGTACAGATTGAGCAGGATTTTGCGGTTTGCGTGGCGAAGTTTCCAGCGCTGATTTGCCGGCCGATAGCGGCGCAATTCATGGCACACGACCTGATCGCCCTGTTTGCATTTGAGCGTATCGACGGATCGGTCAAAGTGATCGATGAAAAGCATTACCGGTTGGTGCGTCCCGATGAGCTGTCCGCGCAAGAATTACTTGCGTATCAGGGGCGTCAAGCATGATGTGAGGGCACGCACGCTTGGCGAGGTCATGCGTATTGTGTGGCCGCAGTTGCTGAACAGTATCTGAAGACAGAATGATGGCGAAGGCAAAGACAATTTACGTATGCACCGAGTGCGGCGGGCAGTCGCCGAAGTGGCAAGGCCAGTGTCCGGCCTGCCATGCGTGGAACACGTTGGTTGAGAGCGTCAACGAAATTGCATCCGCGGGTGGCAATCGTTTTGGATTGATCGCCGAGGCGGGCAAGCTGCAACGCTTGTCGGAGGTTGAGGCAAGCGAAGACGCGCGCATATCATCGGGCGTGCCGGAATTTGATCGCGTGCTCGGCGGCGGACTGGTGCCGGGCGGCGTGGTGCTGATCGGCGGCGATCCGGGCATCGGCAAATCGACATTGTTGTTGCAGTCGCTGGCCACGCTGGGCGCCACACGCAAAGTGCTGTACGTGAGCGGCGAAGAGTCGCCGCGGCAGATCGCGCTGCGCGCAGGGCGTCTTGGCGTTGATCCCAAGCACGTACATGTGCTGGCCGAAATCAATCTCGAAAAAATTCAAGCGGTGCTGCAAAGCGAAAAGCCCGATGTGGCGGTGATTGATTCGATTCAAACGCTGTATTCGGCGGCGCTCACCTCCGCGCCGGGATCGGTGGCGCAGGTACGCGAGTGCGCGGCGCAGCTTACGCGCGTCGCCAAATCGGGTGCGACCACTATCATTCTCGTAGGCCACGTGACCAAAGAAGGCGCGCTGGCCGGCCCGCGCGTGCTCGAACATATGGTCGATACCGTACTCTATTTCGAGGGCGACACGCATTCGAGTTTCAGACTGATACGAGCGTTCAAGAATCGCTACGGCGCGGTGAACGAACTGGGCGTATTCGCGATGACCGAAAAAGGCCTGAAGGGCGTGTCGAATCCATCCGCGTTATTTCTGTCGCAACACAGCGGCGAAATCGCCGGCTCGTGCGTGGTCGTCACACAAGAGGGTTCACGTCCGATGCTGGTGGAGATACAGGCGCTGGTGGATGACGCGCATGCGCCGAATCCACGCCGGCTTTCGGTGGGCCTGGAACAAAACCGGCTGGCGTTGCTGCTGGCGGTGTTGCATCGGCATGCCGGCATCGCTTGCTACGATCAGGATGTGTACATCAACGCGGTCGGCGGCGTGCGTATCGCCGAGCCGGCGGCTGATCTGGCAGTGATCATGGCGGTGGTGTCTTCACTCAAGAATAAGCCGCTGCCGGCGAAGCTGGTGGTGTTCGGCGAAGTCGGTCTCGCCGGTGAAGTGCGTCCGGTGCAGCGTGGTCAGGAGCGGCTGCGTGAAGCAGCCAAGCTGGGATTCACGCACGCACTGATTCCCGCGGCTAACAAACCCAAGCAGGCCATTGCGGGGTTGGAGGTGATGGCGGTGGAGCGTATTGAAGAGGCGGTGATGCGGTTTCGGGATGGGTTTAAGTAGATTTCATTCGAGCCAATCAGGCCGCACGGGCATGCGGCGCGAGGTGCGCAAGTTCTTCGGCGGTGGAGGCTACAATCGGCATCCCCTTGCACTGCGTGCGATGCATGATGCGCCGCGCGTTCGGGTCAAAGGGATCGCGCCGGTGCATGGCGCAACGGTTATCCCAGACCAGCACATCGCCCAGTTGCCATTGATGATGCCAGGTGAATTCGGGCTTAGTCGCATGAGCCCAAACCTCATCGAGCAACGACTCGGATTCTTCCAGCGATAGCCCATTGATATACGAATAGGGCCGCCGTCCAAGATACAGCGCGTGGTGTCCGCTTTCTTCGTGCTTGCGGATGATCGGGTGGCTGGGGCCGGGTGCGGTGCGGATATCTTCGCTGCCGGTATAGCCGGGACGCAACTGACCGCCTGAGGTATAACGCAAATCGTTCTTGATGGTCTTGCCGGCGATGCGTGCGCGCAGTGTTGCGGGCATCGTTTCCAGCGCGCGATACATACTGGCAAACCCGGTGTCGCCGCCGCTCGGCGGAAGCTCGATGGCATGCAGAATGCTCAGGCTCGGCGGCACCGCATTGAACGAGCTGTCGGAATGCCAAACCGCTTCGCCGTCGCCGAGTCCGCCGATGGCCATGCCGTTTTCGATGACGTTGGAAATGATCGCGATCTCCGGCCGTTCGCGCGGTTTTTGTCCGACATGCACCGGCGCGGCGGCCGTGGGTTCGCCAAAGCGATGACCAAAAGCGACCAGCTCGTCGTCGTTCAGATGCTGGCCGCGAATCAGCAAAACAAGATTGTCGAGAAATGCGCGATGCACGTCCTTGAACGTCGCATCATTCAGCGCTCTCACATCACCGCAGTGGATCTCCGCACCTATTTGCGCCTTGAAAGGGATGACTTCGACGGCGTTGCGCGCTACAGTTTGCGTAGCCATGAACTGAACTCCGTTGCGGATAGGAATGGATTCATTCTAGGGCAAAGCGTCATCGACCGGGGCTTCGGCTCTTTGACGCTCGCACCTTGAGTGCGGATGGTATCCTAGCCGTCAAGTCCACGGCGGCGCCTTGCAGCGGAGATGTCATGACAAACAATCAATTGCCTGTACACGGGAAAAAGACCTTTGAAGAACTCAAGCTCAGCAACGAGCATGGAGCCGAATACTGGAGCGCCCGCGACTTGCAACCCCTGCTGGGTTATACGCAATGGCGCCGTTTCGAACAGGCAATCGAACGTGCCATGACTTCCTGCGAAACATCGGGGAACAGCCCTGCGAACCATTTTGCCGGCGCCGGCAAAATGGTTGATCTTGGCTCCGGCAGCCAGCGCGAAGTCGATGACTACCAGCTCTCCCGCTTCGCCTGCTAAGTGAGGCTATTCATGACCGAGCTAACCATCATCTGCCCCAACTGCAAGACAGGGTTTGAACTCACGGAATCTCTCGCCGCGCCCTTGCTGGCGGCGACCAAGCAGGATTTCGACAAGCGTCTTGCGCAAAAAGATGCCGACATTGCTACGCGTGAATCGACATTGCGTGAGCGTGAGGCCGCGTTAACCAAAGCCCAAGAGGCTGTTGACGATCAGGTTGCCGAGAAGCTCAAGCAGGAGCGCGCAAAGATCGTCGCTGAGGAAGCAAAAAAAGCCAGATTGATGGCAGCCAATGACGTAGAACAAAAGACCAATGAAATCAAAGAGTTAAATGAAGTCCTCAAGCAGCGCGACGAGAAACTCGCCGTCGCGCAAATGGCGCAGGCCGATCTGATACGCAAGCAGCGCGAGCTCGACGACGCCAAGCGCGAAGTCGAACTCACTGTC
>JANMXV010000352.1:0-4177 GCA_031381325.1 Betaproteobacteria bacterium
AGATGACGTCTTCGGCGGTGAGGTCCGAGTCGTCATGAAATTTCACGCCGGGGCGCAGTTTGAATTCCCACGTTGTCGCATCCACGGCGCGCCAGGATGTGGCGAGGCCGGGAATCAGCCGCGCTTTTTCGTCCACATGCGACAGTGCATCGAAGATGTGATAGCCCACGGTCAGATTCGGTTGCGACGCGAGAAAGTGCGGATCCATGGTGGTCACGTCGGCAGAGAGGCCTATGCGCAGATCGGCCGCCGGGGCGGCGGTGCATAGCGTGATGCTTGCTGCCAGCATGGCGGCTATAGGATTGAGGATCGAGGATTGAGGATTGAGCAACCCAGGATTGAGGATTGAGGATCTAGGATTGAGAAAATCCCTCGCGGATTGCCGCACCCGCAACAGTATCTTTTGCAGCGCAATCCTCATTTCCCACCCCTCATAGCTCAATCCTCAATCCTAACAACTCAATCCTGCCCTACTTAAACTCGTGCGCCAGCGTGCGCTCATCCGTGCGCGGCGTATAGGTCACGCCTTTGCGCGTGGCCCACAGATTGTGTTGATGATAGAGCGGAATAATGCCCAGATCGCCCACCGCAATTTCCGTCGCCTGTTGCAGGATGCGTTCGCGTTTGGCATCGTCAACCGTCGCCAGCGCTTGCATCAGTGTTTCATCCATTTTGGCATTGGAATAGCGACCGCGATTGGCGGTGCCCATGCCTTTTTCCGTGTTGTAGGTCGCCAGCAACGCTTTGAGCGGCGACGAGGCTTCGGCGGTATCTGCCGCCCATCCCACCAGCATGAAGCTGTATTCCAGCTTGCTCGCGCGCGTGAAATAGACGCTCGAAGGCATGGCCTCAACCTTGGTTGCTATACCCGCGCGTGCCAGCAACTGCGCGATGGCCTGTGCGATCTGTTCATCGTTGACGTAACGGTCATTAGGTGCGTGCAGCGTCAGGGCGAATCCGTCGGGGTAGCCGGCCTCGGCGAGTAGTTTGCGCGCGCCATCGATATCATAGGCCTCGGGCTTGAGCGCGCTGGTGTAGCCAAACAGGCCTTCCGGCATCAGTTGTCCGCTGGTCACCGCAGCACCCTCCATTACGCGCTCGACCAGCGCTTGACGGTTGATGGCTTTGGAGATGGCGCGCCGTACGCGCAGGTCTTTCAGCGGATTTTTCTCGAGCGGCTTGCCGGCTTTGTCGGTGACAAACGGCGAACGGTCGCGATTGCTGTCGAGATGCAAGTACATCAGCCGGTGCGACACCGTGCGATAGAGTGTGAGCTCGTTGCTTTTGGCGATGCGCGCGATGTCCGCGGTGGGCACATTCTCTATGGCGCGCACGTCGCCCGCCAGCAGTGCGGCGACGCGCGTGGGGTCGGCGGTGATGATGCGAAACGTCACTTTGTCCCATGCTGACTTCGCGCCCCAATAGGCGTCATTGCGCGTGAGCTCGATACGGTCGCCCTTGGCAAAGCGCACGAATCTGAAGGGCCCGGTGCCGATGGCAGCCTTGCCGGAGTTGAAATCCTCGGTGGCGGCGCCCGTAGTTGTCGTACCTGTCGTACCTTTAGCCGCGCGACTCGATAAAATGAAAATCGTGCTCATGTCGTTGGGCATGAGCGGGTAGGGCGCGGCAGTCTTGAAACGTATCGTATAGGGATCAACGACGATTTTTTCGGTGATCTGTTTGGTGTAGGTGGAAAACGAGGATGGGCTGTTGGGCACATTGGGCACGCGCTCGAGTGAGAACACCACATCCTGCGCGGTAAAGTCGCCGCCGTCATGAAATTTCACGCCGCGCCGCAGTTTGAATTCCCAGGTGAGATCGTCCACCGCGCGCCACGATTCCGCCAGCGCGGGCTTTAAGCGAGAGCGCGCATCCTTGGTGACCAGTGTCTCGAAGATATGCTCAGCGATGTTACTGTTGGGCGTGAGGTTATGGTAGTGTGGATCGATGGAAGAGACGTCAGCGCCCAGCGCGATGCTGATGTCGGCGGCGTTCACCGGCGCCACACACAAAGCCGCAAACAACGCCACAACGACAGTCGGTAAATTTTTCATGAGAACGCTCCACGGATCGAGTGTTTGCAGGATACCGTAAATTTGCCCGATTGACAGTGTGCCGGGCGGCTTCTATCCTGCTTCTTTAACGCTTGGAGTAGCCGCATGAACGTATCAACAGCCAGCGTAGAGATGATTCGCAAGCTGGTCGGCTTTCCCACGGTAAGCCGTGAATCCAATCTCGAACTGATCGACTTCGTGCGCGAGTATCTCAAGCCGTACGACGCCGACGTGCGCCTGACGTTTGATGACGACAAACGCAAGGCCAACCTGTTCGCCACACTGGGCCCCCATCGTAACAATGGCGACGGCGGTATTGTGCTGTCGGGGCATACCGACGTGGTGCCGGTGCAGGGACAGGCGTGGGACACTGATCCATTCACACTCGTCGAGCGCGATGGTAATCTCTATGGCCGCGGCACCTCCGACATGAAAAGTTTTATCGCGGTGGTGCTGGCGTTGCTGCCGGAGTTCGTGCAGCGCGGACTCAAGTCGCCGCTGCATCTGGCGTTTTCGTATGATGAAGAAGTCGGTTGCCTTGGCGTGGGGCGCATGATTAATGATCTTGCGGCTGCGGGCATCAAGCCGCAGTCGTGTATCGTCGGCGAGCCGACCCTGATGAAACCGGTGATTGCGCACAAGGGCAAAAAAAGTTATCGCGCGACCGTACGCGGACTGGCGGCGCATTCGGCGTACGCACCCACGGGTGTGAATGCAGTGGAAGCGGCGGCGGAGGCCGTGGCTTACCTGAAACGCATGGCGCGGCGGCATCGTGACAGCGGGCCGTATGATCGCGGCTTCGACGTGGCGCACACCACAGTACACACCGGCGTGTTGCGCGGCGGCACCGCGCTTAATATCGTGCCGCATGACTGCACCTTTGATTTCGAGTTTCGCCATCTGCCGGGCGATGATCCTGAAAAATTGTTTGAAGAATTCAAATTGTACGTCGCCAAGACATTGGAGCCTGAAATGCGCGCAGTGTTCAAGGATGCCGGCTTCGATATTCAATTGATGTCGCAGATTCCGGCACTGGACAACAGCGCGGAAACCGAAGTGGTGGCGCTGGCGCAGAGTCTTTCGGGCAACACTGAAACCGGCAAGGTGTCGTATGGCACCGAGGGTTCGCAGTTTCAGCGTGCGGGCATACCCACTGTGATTTGCGGGCCGGGCTCGATAGAGCAGGCGCACAAGCCGAATGAATTCGTGTCGCTGGAACAGATTGCGCACAGCGAGGCGTTTATGCGCGGATTAATGTCAAGAGTATGTGAGAGATAAAAATGTCAATAAAAACAAATGCTTACTGTGTTATCGCCTTGTTGGCGAGTCACGCGGCCGAGGCGGCCTCAGTAACGAACTCAGTGACGAACTCAGTTGCGAACTATCCTGACCGTCCGCTACGCCTGATTATCTCGTCTGCAGCGGGCGGATCACCCGATGTGGTGACGCGCATACTCGCCATCGAACTGGTGAAGCAAATGGGCCAGCAGATCGTGATCGATAACCGGCCCGGCGGCGCGCAGACCATAGGCACGGAAATGGTGGTGCGCGCCACGCCTGATGGTTACACCCTGGGCTATGCCAACGTGGTGACGCTTGCGATCAACAAAACGTTGCTGCCGAAACAACCGTACGATCCGGACAAGGATCTCGCACTGATCGGGCAATTTCTGTCCACGCACAATCTGCTCGCGGTGAACCTGTCGCTGCCGGTTAAGAGCGTGCGCGAGCTGATCGATCATGCGAAAAAAAATCCCGGCAAATTGTTTAACGCTTCAGCGGGTAACGGCACCACCGGTCATCTCGGCGGCGAACTGTTCAAGATCATGACCGGCACGCAGATTGTGCATGTGCCGTACAAAGGCAGTCCGCAGGGCATACAGGATTTAATCGCGGGGCAGGTGCATTTGATGTTCGACAACCTGACTTCGATTTCGCCGCAGGTGAAATCGGGCAAGTTGCGCGGCCTCGGCGTAAGCGGCCCGCGCCGCTCGCCGGTGTTCCCGGATTTGCCGACGATCGCCGAAGCCGGTGTGCCCGGCTATGTAACCACGGCGTGGGGCGGACTCGTCGCGCCCGTGGGCACGCCGCGCGACATCATCGCCAAGCTCAACATCGAGGTC
>JANMXV010000389.1:0-23905 GCA_031381325.1 Betaproteobacteria bacterium
CAGTGTGCGCCTCACTTGCGTCATACTGTGTTGGACGGTCAATCCCGAAGTGGAAACTCTCGACTGGAGAGCCGTGTGCGGGAAAATCGCACGCACGGTTCGGAGGGCGGGGAGGGCGAGAGCCCTTCTCGACCCCACTCATCTCATATGGATACCACATGGCAAAAGGGTGAAAGGTACGCCGTATCATCACCCCGCCAAATCCCTCTCCGCCTCCGCCAGCAACCCGTCAAACGTCTCCGGCACGCGCATCAAGCGGCCAACCACGCTCGGACTGCTGCCCTGCATCCAGAACGAATGCGTCGGGTGTCCGCCGCCGGCGACGATGAGAATCAGATTTTCCGGCTTGGCCGTGATCGGCCACGGATCGAGGTTGATGCTGTCGCGTCCGGGCTGATCGGGTGCGATTTCCATCCACGCGCGCCCGCCGGTGCGCCGAATCTGCTCTTGCGGTATGCGCGAATTCTCAACCAGGAATTCGCGGATTTTTTGTTTCGTCCAGCCCAGCGAGGCGAGCGAGTCCGCCACCACGCGCGTCAGCAGCATTGCGCCCGGCGTGCCTTGCTCGTAGCCCGCGAGGTAGTGGTAGTGCGGCACGGCGAGAAAACCCGCCATGCGATGCAGGCCCTGCACAGCGTCTTCTTCCTTGGTTTCTTTTTTCGCGCCGCGGCGTTTGATGTTGTTCGCGCCCGTTGCAAAAAAAAGCGACACCGAATTGCTGCCTTCGGCAAAACCGTGGCGTTCTGTCGCGTGCGGCAGCCATCCCGCCGGCAAGCCTTCTTCGTCTTCGGCGAATACCGCGTTGGTGTAGCGATTGCTGCCCCACGGCGCCATGGTGCCGATGCCGGGAATCGCCCCACCGAGGTTCTGCTGCATCTGGCGCAGCGCGCGGCCGATACTGGCGCCTGCCGGATATTGCGGATCGGGGCCGAGGCAGCCGAAACTTGAATTGAGCCGTATCTGTTTGCCGATCGGCCCATTGACGACCACCACCGGAAACGGTGCCCCCGAAGTCGCCTGCTGCAACTCGCTGCGCAACGACGGATCGAGAAACGCGTCGACAGCCGCGATCAGCACCGGCAGATATTCGGGCCGCCCGCCCGTCATTGCCAACGCCACCGCGCAGGCCTCGACGGTAGCGATGCCGCCGCGCGGCGGAAACTTGCCGATGACGTGGGTGCGCGGCAAAGGCGTACCGCGCAGCATCCAGTCCACGCGCTCGCGGGTTGCCGGCCATAGCGGCAGCCCGTCACCCCATAGTCTGGCGATGAACAGGTTGTTGGCTTTGCCGAGGGCGTCTTCGTAACTCGTGCCCTCCACACTCAGCATGGCGCTGCTCGCTGCTGGGACGGGCTTGGCTACCGCACGTGTGAGGCCGTCGTAAAACTCCTGCTTGCGGATTTTGAGCGGCGCGAGGTCCGCATCCGGCAAAAAATTTTCAATCGGAAAAGTCACCATCGCAACGTCTGGCGCGACGCCCAGCCCCGATACTGCGTTTTTCACCACACCGACAAAATCCTTGCGCGTCAGAGTGACGGTGGGGATGCCCAGTGCTTCAATTCTGGCGGCTGCACGGCCGCACGCTGTTGAGCACGCCCCTCAGGCGGCGTTGCCGATGATCACCGCATCGACGCCGCTTTGCTTGACGAGTCTCGCGGTTTCCGCATCGCCGATCAGCGTATTGCCCTGAGGGTACTGATCGATGGGCAGCACCTCGATGCCGGGGAAATCGTCTTCAAGCATGCCCTTGATCAACGGCAGCATGCGATAGGCCTGCCATTGTTCATTGGAGACAAAACCGATGCGCTTGCCCGCGAGCGACGTGAGGCGCGGCGCGTGCGGCTTGGCGGCTTCAAGCGCGCCGGACGGATCGAAAAATTCGAGTTTGACCATGCTGTGTTCCCCTTTTGTATTGTGCTGTGACCGGCGGTTCAGTCAACCTTGATGTTGCCCGCTTTGATAACTTTTGCGTAGCGCGCGACTTCGCTGCGAAAATGCCGCTCGAATTCTTCGGGGGTGCTGGCGACCGGCTCGCCGCCTTCTTTGGCGATATAACCGCGCACCTCGGGTGACTTGATGGCATCCACCAGGCTCGCGTGCATGCGCGTGAGCAGTTCGCGCGGCATTTTCGAAGGCACGAAAATGCCGAACCAGTTGTCGGATTCAAAATCGGGATACATCGATTTCAGCGTCGGCAGTTGCGGATATTCTTTGATGGGCTTGGCAATAGTAACGGCGAGCGGGCGCAACTTGCCGGCTTCGATTTGCTGCTTCGCGGTGGTGAGCGTGGCGAATGTGAGATCGACTTCACCCGCGAGGATCGCGGTCAGTGTCGGCCCGCCGCCTTTGTAGGCGATGGCGGTGGCGTTGACGCCGGCCAGTTGCTTTAACATTTCGAGCGCGATATGGCTGGTGGTGCCCGCACCGTTGTGTCCGCCGTTCAAACCGGCGGGCGTGCGCTTGGCCAGCGCCAGCAATTCCGCTACCGATTTCACCGGCACGCTGGGATGCACCAGCAACAACATCGGCACCGAGCAAATCCATGTCACCGTCGCAAGATCCTTCAAGGGATCGAATTTTGCGCGCGCGGCATACAACGTCGTATTCACCGACAACGCCGCCGACATCAGTAAAGCCGTGTAGCCGTCGGCGGGCGCGCGCACCGCCGCCTCGGCGCCAATCATGCCGGCCGCGCCCGCGCGGTTTTCCGTGACGAAAGGTTGGCCGGTGCTCTCGTGCATTTTCTTGCCGATCAGCCGCGCCAGCACGTCCGACGTGCCGCCAGGCGCAAAAGGCACAATAACGCGCACGGGTTTGGTGGGCCAGGGCTGGCCTGCGCCTGGCGCTGGCGCTGGAGTTTGCGCGCGCGCGGGCAGCGCAGATACCGCTACGATGGCTGCAATGAGTAACGGCGTGGCGGAAAGAATTTGCAGCATGCGGTTTCCTCTATCAATTGACCGGCGCGTACCTTGCACGCCATCGTTTGTGTGACATTGTAGACTGAGAAGCGCTTCCCTCGTCAATCGAAGCAAGGCCGTTGGCAGGATGAATTTACTCTGCCAAGAATTTCAAGTGAAAGCATAGAGTTACTATCGTAAGCTGAACAACGGTCAATTGGTAACTGAGCATTGAGGGCCGGATAACTGTCGTTCCCGCCCTTGTAGCTACTTAATTTTCTAACTGGGAATATGAATTGTGGCTAGTGCGCCTGCACATTGGCCTCACGCACCACCTTCGCCCACTTCGCTACATCCGCACGCAGATAAGCTGCGAATTCCTCAGGCGTGGTCGTCGAAGCCTCGATGCCGAGACTCGGCAAACGGTTCTTGATATCGGGCAGTGCCATCACATATACGAACTCGCTGTTGAGCCGCGTGATGGCTTCTCGCGGCATGGCTGCGGGGCCGAGAAGTCCCGACCACGAATTCACTTCGTAACCTGCGAGGCCGGATTCGGCGACAGTCGGGACCTCAGGGTTGCTCGCCATGCGCTTCAAGCCTGTCGTGCCCAGCGCGCGCAGCCGGTCGGAAGCGACATGCGGCAACACTGCGGGTGGCGCGCTGAACATGATGGCAACTTGCCCGCCCAGTAGATCGGTGGAGGCAGGGCCGCTGCTCTTATACGGGATATGCACGAGCTTGACCTTGGCCATGCTGTTGAATAACTCGCCCGCGAGTTGTGAGGTGGCGCCACCGCTGGCGAAACTCAGCGTGCCTGGCTTTGCGCTTGCGAGGTTGATAAGGTCGCGTGTGGTCTTGGCGGGCACGGACGGATGCACCACCAATATGAACGGCGAAGAGCATACCAGCGTAATCGCCGCGAAATCCTTGACCGCGTCAAACGGCAACTTGGAATAAAGACTGGCGTTGATGGTAAGGCTGGCGGAGGCCATGATTACGGTGTAGCCATCCGGGGCGGCCTTGGCGGTGAGTTCAGCCGCGATGTTGCCCGCGGCACCTGGGCGATTTTCAACGATGACCTGCTGGCCCAGCCTTTCGGTCAAGCGCGGCATGACTATCCGTGAGATGGTGTCGGTGCTGCCGCCGGGGGCGAACCCTATCAGAAGGCGTATGGGTTTGGTGGGGTAGGATTGGGCGTTCGTGTCCGTTACCCTGACAACGCCTACTAATGAAATGACGGCAAGAAGTGCGGCTATGCTTTGATGTGGTATAACGCGTCCGGTATTACGCACTGCTGAGTTTCCTTCCCGTACAGGGGCTAGGGCAGACTTGAAGGGGAGGGAACCAATAATATACCGCTCCTTGAAGAAGCGAGCCAGGGCGAAACCAGCACGCATGTTCCGCAATACGGCGAGCCAATCAGGCCTTAACCAACAACTTCGCCAGCGTGGCTGCGTCGTCCAGCTTCTCCAGCCCGAGCACGGCATCCCGTATTGCCGCGACTTGCGACATCGGGAACACGTGCTTCACCAGCTTCTCGAACTTGTCGACAACCTGCGCTTCACTGGCGAATTTGGTTTCACTGCCGCGTTGCGCTTCGACGGTTTCTTCCATGCGGGTGCCGTCCTTGAGGAATATCTCCACGCGAACGTAGTAACGAAGGCCCATCTTGGTGATTTCCGGCTCGGCGATGAATTCGACCTTGCGAGAATGTGCGATACGCAGCGGGTCAGCCATTTTCTCCTCGACGCATTGATCGACGAAGAAATCGCCTTCGAGCAGTAGTGTCGCCACGATGTACGGCATGCAGAACTGCATATTGGTCATGCCCGACGGTTCGTATTTCCAGAACACGTGGTCCCTCGTCACCTGCGAGCCATGCACGACGATGCGTTCCACGTCGTCGGCGGTGAAGGGCTTTTTCTCGCGCATGATGCGGATGGCGTCGAGCGTGGTGTGGTTGCTCGCCGCCGCGGAATAGAATTTCAACGAGTCCATCATGGTTTCCCAGTTCTCGCCGAGGCCCTTGGTGAGTTCTTCCCACTTGATCCAGTCGCGTTCGCGCGAGAAGGTGGTGCAAAAACCGCCGTATTCGCTCTCGAATACGTTTTTAATGCCGGTGTAACCCACGCTCGCCAGCATCCCCGCATAGAGCCCGTTTTGTGCGGAACGGCCGTGGTTCATGCGCTTGACCATCGAGCCATACTGCACGGCCATAATGCCCGACGCCATGGTGCCTGCTATACCCAGCGCGTCGATGGTGGCTTCCTCGGAAAGGCCTAGCGCAGAGGCGCAGGCTGCCGCACCCGCAAACGCACCAACCGTAGCGCCCGAATGCCAGCCTTGACCGAGGTGATTGGGTCCCATGGTCATGCCCACGCGCGGGCCGATTTCGTAGCCGGCGACAGCGGCCGTCAGGAATTTCTTGCCCGACATGCCCGATTTCACTTCGGACAGTGCGACGATGGCCGGCAGGGTGGTCGAGCCCACATGCATGGCGCCCTTGCGGTGAATGTCGTCAAGCTCAAAGCCCTGCACAAACGTGCCGTTCAACAGCGCTGCGTTGGGCGCCGATGCACGTATAGGGGTGCCCCATAGGCCGCAGTTGTTGCTGTTGTCGACCAGTGTAATAGCCTTGGTCGCGATCTGGCTGTGTTCTTTCAATGCTCCGTAGACACCGCAGCCGAGAGAGTCAAGGATCAGCAGTTTGATGCGCTGGCGCACCTCAGCGGGAATTTTGTCGTAGTTCAGTCCGGATACGAACTGCGCGATTTTTTTGGTGTAACAATTGTCGGCCTGTTCGGTCTGGTGGCCGTCTTTGCTTGCTGCTGCACTTGCCATGATTTGCTTCTCCTTGAAAATCGGCTGTAAGTCGTTAGCGGCCTTTTGCAAGGTTGGCCGCATTACGCCCGGCAATGCGCCCAAACACCGTGCCATTGGTGAGGCCGCTGCTGCCAGGATAGTTAAAGTAAAACACACCGGCCGCCA
The DNA here is from genome assembly GCA_031381325.1 of Betaproteobacteria bacterium. Lineage (GTDB taxonomy): Bacteria > Pseudomonadota > Gammaproteobacteria > Burkholderiales > SG8-41 > UBA5216. The sequence goes on from JANMXV010000389.1 coordinate 5,889, forward strand.
TTTCTCCCGCGGCATACAGGCCAAGGATCGCACGGTCAGCTATGTCGAGCACTTGCGCTTGCGGGCTAATCTTGACGCCGCCAAAGGTAAAGGTGATGCCGCAAGTCACGCCGTACGCTTCGAACGGCCCGTCTTCCAGGGTGTTGGCCCAGTTTGATTTGGGTATCGCAAGCCCCGTGGTGCCGCGTCCGTCGAGCACGTTGGGGTTAAACGCAACGTCTTTCTTAACCGCCGCATTGTACTCACGGATGGTCTGTAAAAACTGTTTTGCATCAACACCTTCCATGCGCTCTACCAGCGCTTCCAAGCTATCGGCGCGAAGCTTGGTGGCACCCTTCAAGTGGTACTCGTCACGTTGCAGATGAAAGACCTTGGAATCGAATATCTGCCATGCCGCTTGCCCAGGCTGATTGAGGATCACACGTCCATACTTGGCGTAGGTGTAGTTTCTGAAGTCCGCGCCCTCGTCGACAAAACGCACGCCCTCGTTGTTAACCATCACGCTGAACTGGTAGCTGTGCTTCTGAAAACGGTCGCCGACATTGCGGTCGCCGTAGTCGGGCGCGTTCATGTCCCACTCGGTGGCGTGGCAACCTGACCAGTTTCCGTAGGGTTGCGCACCCGCCTCAATGGCCATGGCGATGCCCCCGCCCGTGTTGTAGCGCGTGCCGCGCACCTTGGCAAGGTCCCAGCCCGGGCCGAGATAACGCGTGCGCCACTGTGCGTTGGCCTGAAAACCACCACACGCCATTACCACCGCACCTGCACGCAGTTGCGTAGTCTTGTCGCCGATAATCGCCTCGACACCCACCACCTTGCGTCCCGTTTGTATCAGGCGCCGCGCTTCGGCTTCGTAGTAGACGTCGATACCGGCGCGTTGTGCCGCGGCATACAAAAAGTCAACGAGGCCGATTCCGGCACCGACTGCGCCGACCGTAACACCGCCCCAGAATTTGCGCTTGCCGCCCACCTTGAATGACTGCGCACCATACACGGGAATGAAGCGCACGCCTTTTTCACGCAACCAGTGCAAGGCCGCGTTGCTGTGGGTCACCAGCACTTCGCACAGATCCGGGTTGGTTCGATAGCGCGTGACGCGCGCCATGTCGTCGTAGAATTGATCCGCACTGTAGCTCGAAAAATCCGTCTCGGCGATTTCAGCGTCGCTTAAATCGGGTACCAGTTTCTGGATGTCCTCCAGTCCTGAATACACGGCGCGCATGGTGCCCGCGGTAAATGCGCTGTTGCCGCCGCGCTCGGATTCTGGCGCGCGTTCCAGCACGGCAACGCGCGCGCCATGCTCGGCTGCGGACAGCGCAGATGACAAAGCGGCGTTTCCGCCGCCAACGACGACGACTTCGTATTCCAGGGTGTTCATGGCGGTGATCAGATTGTGGAAACGCGCCGGGAAATCAGCGTCGTTGTGTGTCGGCGCGACTTTACGTAATAATGGGTGTTCCCGTCAATCACGGTCCCCCGGTTTCGTGAGTTAACCATCCTTTGTTGCAATTTCGAAATCGTGGTTGATACAACGGCTTGATCAAAGCACCTTTGCTCGGGCGGCGGCTACATGTAGGTGCGTGCCGTGAAGCTATTGTCGAAGCTTGCAATGCTGCTTGTGGCTGGCGCGCCAGCACCGGATAGGGCACAGAGCCAAACGTATCCATCGAAGCCGCTGCGGATAGTGACTACTGAGGCCGGCGGCAGTCTCGATTTTGCATCGCGCGTGATTTCGCAGGGACTGGCAGGCCATATTGCCATGGAGCTTTGTGTCCAGAATTCTGATCAAGACCACCATACTGACCTACAAAATTTACGGATTTGACGTCGACCGATGGTCGCTTCGAATGCGTTGATTCATTCCATTATTGGATTCAAATCCGGGGCCACGCGACCGTTCCCTTAGTCCTGAATATGGAGAACTGCCACAGTGTCGATGGCATCAATCGCGCGCAACCTCAGAGCATCGAGATCGCGATTGACGGACGCAAAAATCGTGTGGCATGATGCAACCAGCTTCGGGGCCGAGGTCTCGGTCGCCACGCTAACCAACCCTCAGGAGGACCACAATGGGAACTACCGAAACCTTGGCGCGCTGGATTGTCGCCACAAAGTATGATGAGATTCCTGCTGCAGCAATCGAGCAAGCCAAGAAGTCGATACTTGATTATATTGGCACCGCTGCTTACGGCACGACTACGCCGCTCGGTAAAATCATTCTCGAGTTCACCCGTGAGCAGGGCGGCAACCCGCAGGCGCGCGTCATCGCGACCAATATCCGCACCGCGAGCACCGCCGCTGCGTTCGCCAATGGAGCGGCGGGCCACGCTGAAGACTTCGATGACCTGGGGGGTGTCGGCGGGCATCCCGCGACGGTCCTTACGCCTACAGTGCTTGCGCTCGCAGACGAGTTGCACCTGTCCGGCCGCGATGTGCTCACGGCATGGGTCGTCGGCTATGAGATCGGCACCCGGTTGAGCGCCAACGTTCACACAGACCGCGATTGGCACCCCACCGCCATCTACGGCACGATGGCCGCTGCGGCTGCAGCCAGCAAACTGCTGAAGTTGGACGTGCAGAGCACCCGCATGGCCCTGGGCATCGCAGGTTCCGAGGCCGGAGGCTTGCGGCGCAACTTCGGCACCATGACCAAGCCCTTCCATCCTGGGCAAGTGGCGCGCAACGGCGTCATCGCCGCCAAGCTCGCGTCCAAGGGATTTACGGCAGACCCGGACATCATCGAGGGCCGGCAAGGTTACGCCGATAATTTCGGCGGCGATAAGTGCAACATTCCGGCCATGACCAAGTTTCTCGGCAAGGTCTACTTCCTGGAGGAGGAAGGTACGCGCATCAAGCCGTGGCCCTGCTGCGGCGGCAATCACCAGACCCTGACCGGCTTGCTCGCGCTGTGCAAAGAGAAGAAGCTCAGGGCCGAGGGGGTCGAGCTGGTCGAACATATCGGCCCCAACATTCCATGCACGGGCGCGTTGTTGCGCACCGAGGTGCGCCAGGGCCTGGAAGGCAAGTTCACCCTTGCGTACAACATTTCCGCAGCCATCATCGACGGCAAGGTTGATTACGCGACGTTCACCGACAAGCGGGCCGCGAAGGGCGACCTGCAAGCGTTCATGGCGCGGGTGCGAATCGTCCGCAACAATGACGTGGTGTTGCGCCGTCCTCACATCGCCGACGGCAATCCGGAAGCCCGGCTACGGGTAACAATGCGCAATGGCGTCGTACACGACCTCGTGCTTGGGACGGCCCATCATCTCACCGGCGATGCGGTGCTCGACAAGTTTCGCCTCAATGCAGAGGCTACGCTCGGCCGTGAGCGCGTGGCACTGGCAATCTCACTCGTGCAGCGCCTCGAAAAATTGAAAGACGTAGCCGAGCTGATGGATGCAGTGACCACTGAAACCAAAAAAGCGCCGGCTGGCAAAGCTCAAACTGGCGCCCGCGAAAAAGCGCTCGCTTTAGCATAGCAGGCCAACACTCGACCGCCCGCAGCCATTTCTCGCGCAGGCTGCGGGTGAAGTCGGTGCAAGCGTCACCCCTTCTTGGTATTCCCTCAACCGATCCGGTAAGCACGGGGTTGGTTGCCAGCACGGCAGCCTAGAAAAGCTTCACGTTAAGATGCTTGACTTGACGCTCAACTTCTTCGTACTCGCGCGCAAGGAACGCTTTGAACTCGTCCGGCGCCATGCGTTCGCCCGGCTGACTGCCATCGGCGATGAGCCGTTGTGTCATTGCTGGAAAATGCATAAAGTCACTGACGACGCGATGGATTGCGGCGACGATCGGTCGCGGCGTGCCCGCCGGCGCGACCAGGTTATAGCTATTCACGATCTTAAATCCAGGCCATCCCTGCTCGGCCACGGTCGGCAGGTCGGGCAGCGCCGGGATACGTTTCAGGCCCATTGCAGCGAGTGCGCGCACCTTGCCCGATTTAATCGCCTGGGTTGCAGAGATCACGACGCCAGGCAGCATATGAATCTCACCGCCCACGACGCCGACTAGCGACGCTGCACCGCCTTTATAAGGCACATGCACGAACTTCGCACCTGAGAGGGTTGCCAGCCGCTCCATACCCAGATGGCCCGCGGTGCCAACACCCGAGCTGCCATAGCTCAGTGGTTGAGTCATCGAATAGGCGACGAGGTCCTTTACAGACTTGGCGGGCAGTGCCGAGTTGACGATCAGCACGTAAGGCTGTGCCGTCATTGCCACAACGGGCTCGAATGCCTTGCGAACGTCGAAGGGCACGCGCTTCATAGCGCCGAGGATATTAAGGGTGTCCGTCGCGGCAAGAAGGGTATAACCATCGGGCGGCGCCTTGGCGCCGAGTTCGGTGGCGATCACGGTTCCGCCGCCCGGCCTATTGTCGACTACAACGGTTTGGCCCCACCGCTCGGTGAGCATCTGCGCCACCGCCCGGCAAATCGTGTCAAGACCGCCGCCGGGCAAAACCGGCACGATGATGCGAATCGGACGCACGGGATAGCCAGCAGGCTTATCCTGCGCGTGTACAGCCGCATGCCAGCCGATTCCCGCCAGCATCGATCCACCCAGCAGGAATCGCAATACGCAGTTCATTTGTCTAGCCACACGTCTTCCATTCGGAGGTTGCTGTACTGGTTGTTCAAGCTCGGCACGTAACCCTTGACATAGGGTCGCCGGCAGTAGGGCAGAGCAGCAAAAGTAATCGTCGGCCGCACAATGTCCAGTTGCATTTTTCTGTCAATTTCCTTGACGAGCTTCTTGCGCTCAGCCTGGTCGACCATGGCCGACTGCTTCTCGAACAAGGCCTCCATCTCCTGGTTGCAATAGCCATCCACATTATTGAGCGAGTTGCAGGAAAAACTTTCGTAAAACGAAACGTCCGGGTCGTCTATGGCCTGCCCGCGGGAGCGCACGCCCACGGTATAGCCCCGCTTGGCGACGACGTTGGTCCAAATCGCTGTATCGATGGTTTTCATCTCGCCCTTGACGTAGATCTTCGCGAGATGATCCAGGATCAACACCGACGTGTCTCGGTACCTCGCCACATCTCGTGTGCTTAACACCAGGTTCAGCGGCTTGTCCGGACCGTATCCCGCCTCCCGCATGAGCTTGCGCGCCTCTTCCCGCCGCTTTTCGAGGTCCGGCCCGTAGCCGGGAATCGACGCCAGTTCCGCTTTATCAAGACCCCATGCGCCTTCCGGTGGCGGCATCAATTCGCCACCCAAGCGGTCGAGGCCGGCACCCTTTACCTTAATCACGGCATCACGATCTATCGCAAGCGCCAAGGCTCTGCGAACGCGCACGTCGTTGAATGGCGCCACCGCGCGGTTGATGATCAACTGCGTATACGCATAGCTCAGTCCCACCTCGCATATCGCGTCGGGCAGCTTCGCCTTGACCTCCGCGAGCAGGGTCGCACTCGGCGTGTAAATGTCGGTATCACCCGCGACGAATGCTAGATTTCGCGTACTCGGAGACGAAATGATAGGCATATCGATGCCGTCGAGGTAAGGCCGGCCGGGTTTGAAGTAGTTGGGATTTTTCACCAGGCGAATCATCTTCCCCGGCTCGTAGGACCTCACCATGAACGGGCCGGTACCGATGGGCTTCTGTCGCATCTGCCGCCCGTCAACATGGCAGGGATAGACCACCGACCAGGCGGCCGCGAAGAAAGCGAGAAAGGAGGGTTGAGGCCGGCCCAGCCGGAAGCTCACCTGGTCGTCGCCCTCCACGACGATCTCCTGCAGGTTTGTATACCACGCCTTGCGCGGGCTCTTGCGCCAGCCCGCTTCCCGCTTCCCGGTAACGGTATCCCAGGTGCATTTGACATCCGCGGCCGTGAAAGGCTTGCCGTCGTGCCATGCCACACCGCGGCGCAGCTTGAACGTCAGCGTCTTGTTGTCCGCGCTCCAGAACCAGCTCGTCGCAAGGTCTGGCACGATCGACTCCGGCTTGCTTATGCTCTTGGTGGGATCAAAGGTGACCAGATTGTTGAACACCGGAACAAACGGTGTGGTTACGATGTTCGAGCCCTCTTCGTGAAGCGATGCGCTGGGCGGGTTTTCATCGTTTGCCCGCCGCAGCACGCCGCCCGACTTTTGCGCCATGGCTTCGCTTGCAAGGGACATAATTACGATCAGCGCAAGCGACTTGATAAGTGAATTCGCGCGTTTCATTGCTCTCCTCCTTCTAATAATAGTTGTCCGTCGCACAGAAGGGCAACGCCCGACTGTAACGCCTCCGACAGCGGTTTCACGCTAACCAAAGTCTCCAGCCGCTCCACCACCCGCACCACTTCATCAATGGATGCCTTGCTGTTGGTGACTTCCGCCAGGCAGCGGAATTTTTCCCTGCCTTCCTCTTCGCTGCACGGATCGGCGGGCGTGCCGTGTGCATCGAGCAGTTGGGTATCGAGCGTACGCCCGTCCTTCAAGCGCACCTCGACGCGTGTGCCGTATCGCGGGTACATCGCATCCATCTCGGCGTCGGCATAAATTTCCACACGGCGAGCCAGGTTGCGCACCGCCGGGTCGTTCAAGGCATCGCTCTCGTAAAATCGCGGATTCTTGGGGTCACGCAGCAGCGCCACCGCCGCGGTAAACGGCATGCTGTACTGCGCGGCCATGGTCTCTGCCGGCTCGCGGTCGCCATTCAACGCCACCGCGCGCTTGTTGGTACCGATGCGCACGCCTGCAATGGCGCTTTCCTCCACTTTGTGTTCCACTTTCAGCGCGTGCAGCGCCTGCGCCGTCGTATGCAGCACGCCACAGCACGGGTAGACCTTGGTCCACACGCTCGCCACTGCGTATTCGTTGCCGAGGTTTTCATCGAGCGCGTGCGGGCGCGATTTATCACCGCCGAACACATCGAGCAAGCCGAACTTCCCATCCAGCGCGCCCAATGGCGCCGTGAAGCCGCGCCGTGCCAGAGCGCAGGCGAGCACGCCCGATTCCGACGCACGCCCGGCGTGCATGCGTTTCACCATGCCGCCGCTGCCCTGCGTGAAACTCTTGATGCCCGCCGCGCTGGAGCAGGCGATGCCGATCGCGCGCATGATCTGATCGTAGTTAAGCCCTTGTGTGATGCCACTCGCCACTGCCGCACCCACGGGCCCAGCCACGCCGGTGATATGGAAACCCCACGCCGCTTCGCCGATGCCGCGCCCCGTGCGCGTCATCGCCTCGTACCCCGCGATCAAGCCCAGCAGCAAACGTTCGCCCGAAGCGCCGCATTGTTCCGCGGTTGCCAGCGCCGCTGGTATCACCACGGCACCGGGATGCACATGCGCGCCCGGCGAAATATCATCGAGCTCTATGCCATGCGTGGCGGTGCCATTCACCAGCGCCGCGCGCGCAGGCGCCACCGGCTTTTTGTTGCCATAGACCGTGGCCGCACCTTGCGAGCCTTCCTCATATATTGTCTCGGCACTGATCCTGCCCCACGGCATCGCTGCACCATACAGACCGCAGCCGATGCCATCCAGCAAGCGGATGCGCGCCTCACTAATGACCTTTGGCGGCAACGCGGCGAGCTTCAACGACATCAAAAACTCGACCATGCGGCTGGAACGGGATGTTTGTGTCTGCACGGCGCTTGCGGAAATATCGTTCATAGTGTCCTCCCAATAGGTGCGAACATCATAGCATCGCCTTGTGCTACCTCAACTTGCGCTGGCGAAGGCGAGGCCCGGCAAACTCAACTTCGCGGCGGGCGGTTACGCGACGCCCACGCATCTGGTTGCTGAATTGTTCAAGCTCATGGGCCAGGTGAACATTCTGAGTGTGGGCTACAACGGCGCCGGCGCGGCCCATATCGGCGTGCTCACCGGTGACTGCGACCTTTTGTTCGGCAACGTACCCACACAAATGCCGCATCTGCGTTCGCGGCGTCTGCGCGCGTTGGGCATTACGTCAGCGGCACGTTCAAACCTCCTGCCGGAATTGCCCACCCTCAGCGAAAGCGGCGTGCCGGGTTTTGTAGTCGATTCGTGGTTTGGCTGGCTCGCACCCGGCGGCACTCCGCCCGACATCATAGGCAGACTGAATAAGGAAATCGTACGCATCGTACACAGCGCTGAAATGAAACCGCGCCTAATCTCCGAAGGTGCGCAGCCCGTGGGCAGCACGCCCGCGCGATTTGTGGATCACATGAAAGCGGAAACCGCGAAATGGACAAAGGTGATCAAGGCCGCCAACATCAAATCGGAATAGCATTATAAGTATTTGTTTTTAAAGAAGTTTTTAAGGTCAACTATCTATGCAACTTGCCACTGTAACCCCCATTACCACACCACCTGTAACCGTACAAGTCTCGCAGTGGATATCCTCACTGAAACGTGAAGACATCCCCGCCTCCGCATGGGCGCACGCGAAACGCTACCTGCTTGACGGCCTTGGCTGCGCGCTCTTCGGTTCGCAACAACCCTGGGGACGCATCGCCGCTGAAACGGCGCTGGCACTCAGCCCCGGCGAAGTCGCATCCCTGGTGGGTCACGGCAAAAAATGCGGTGTCGATGCGGCAGCCATGGCCAACGGCACTGCGATGCACGGCTTTGAACTCGATGACCTGCACCTCAAAGCCACGCTGCATCCTGGCGCGGTCACTATCCCGGCGGCACTTGCACGGGCTGAGGCGTATCAGAAGAAGCCCCGCGAGTTTCTCACCGCAATAATCGCCGGTTACGAAGTAGGCCTGCGCATCGGGATGGCCGTGGGCCTCGGCCACGGCTTGCGCGACCATCACACCACCGGCACGGTGGGTACGCTGGCTGCGGCCGCAGTAGGTTCTAATCTATTGCGCCTCACGCCTAGCCAAACCGGCGATGCACTCGGCATCGCGGCCACGCAAGCCGCTGGCCTGCATGGCGCGCGCATGGGTGCGATGAGCAAACGATTTCACGCGGGACGTGCGGCGCAAAGCGGCATACTGGCCGCAGTGCTGGCAAGCCGCGGCGTCACTGGCAGCCAGACCGCGCTGGGGCAGCCGTTCGGCGGCTTCTTCAGCGCTCCGCGTGATTAGCATGATAGACCGCATCCGCATCAATCACGAACCCGAGTTCGATACCGGCGGAGCGGGTTCACGTCACAAGGTGCGCGTCGAAGCCGAATTCGAGAACGGCAGCACCCTCATCGAAAACGTGGAACAGCGCCGCGGCAGCGCGCACCTTCCACTCACGCAGCAGGACATTGAACGCAAATTCAGAGGTCTGGCGAAAGTGGTGCTGGCAACTGCAGCCGTGTAACAAGTGATTGAGATGGTGGATAAACTCGATGAGTTCGACAGCATGGAGCCTTTGCTTAGTCTGCTGCGAGGCCGGCAGTAGCAAGGCGCGCGGCAGAGTCCTCCGGCAAAACTCGCGCCAGTTCTAAATACTGGAATGCGCGTTTAAACAGTGCGCAGGGCACACCGCTATTGGCTTATGCTTTCACGCATGCTACAAAGGCATGAGTCGCCATGAATAAACTTTTATTACCACTACTGCATGCCTTGACGTTTCTCGACGCAACCGGCATTGCCGTGGCCCAGAGCTACCCCGCGCGGCCGCTGCGCCTGGTGGTCCCCTTTGCAGCCGGCGGCGGCACCGATTTGATCGCGCGCTCGGTGGCGACACGGCTTAATGAAGCGTGGGGGCAGCCCGTGGTCGTCGATAATCGCGCGGGCGGCACCGGCGCCGTGGGCTCGGTGCTGGTTGCACAGGCCCCACCCGATGGCTACACGCTGATCATGGTGACGAGCAGTACCCATGCCATCTCGCCCAATTTTTTTCGCAAGCCCGCGTATCACCCGATCAAGGATTTTTCCGCGGTCATATTGATGGCGAACTCGCACGAGGTGGTGGTTGCACACGGTTCCACCGCCGCAAACAATATCAAGGAACTCATTGCGCTGGCACAAGCCAGGCCCGGCACGCTGAACTACGCGTCCGCCGGCGCCGGCACCATCGGTCACGTAACGGCGGAGCTTTTTAAAATCGCGACCTCAACAAACATCGCACACATTCCATACAAGGGCACGGGTGATGCGATACGCGATCTTTTGGGTGGACAGGTGCAAATCATGTTTGGCGCGCCCGGTGCAGTCATACAGCATGTGCGCTCGGGCCGGATCAAGGCGCTGGCGGTGTGCTACCGGCAGCGTTTGCCTGAAATGAAAGATGTACCGACCATGGCAGAAGCGGGCTATCCATCGGTTGAAGCCTCCAACTGGTATGCCATGCTCGCACCGGCAGGCACACCCAAATCCGTCATTAGCAAGCTCAACCAGCAGGTCGCGCGCATCATGCAATGGGCGGAAGTCAAGGAGCAGCTTTATCGCCAGGGCTACGATGCGGTGAGCAGCACGCCGGAAGAATTGACCAGGTTAATTGAGACTGATTTGGCGAAGTGGAGCAAGGTTGTCAAGACCATAGGATTGCAAATCGATTGATCCTGCCCCCTTCAAGGGCGCCGAGCATTCTTTGCAATGCAACAATCATCTTCAACCCCGTAACAAGAGAAAACACCATGCAGCTTCGCTGGTTAGGAACAATGGCTATTGCGAGTGCCTGCATCTGGGCTGGCGCCGCCCCCGCTCAAACGTACCCCGCCAAGCCCATCCGCCTCATCGTCCCCTTCGCGCCCAGTGGCGGCACCGACCTGCTGGGCCGCACCATCGCGCTAAAACTCGGCGAAGCATGGGGCTACAGCGTGGTGGTCGACAATCGGGCTGGCGGCGGGGGCAACATCGGCACGGATATGGTGGCAAAGTCCCTGCCCGACGGTTATTCGCTGCTGATGGGTTACGTGGGTAATCTTGCAATCAACCCTTTCCTGTTCAAGAGCCTGCCGTATGATTCGGTGAAGGACTTCGCGCCCATCACACTGGCGGCCACGGCGCCCAATGTGCTCGTCGCACATCCTTCGGTGGCCGCCGCCAACGTAAAGGAACTGGTGACGCTGCTGCGATCCAGCCCCGGAAAATTCAACTATGCCTCGGCAGGCAATGGCACCGTGGGGCACATGGTCGCGGAGTTGTTCAAGACCGCAACCAACACAGGCATCACGCACATCCCGTACAAAGGCAATGGCGCAGCCATCACCGACACGCTGGCCGGCAACGTGCAACTCATGTTCAGCGCGCCCGCGACCGTGCTGCAACATATCAAAGGCGGCAAGTTGAGAGGGCTTGCCACGGCAAGCGCCAAGCGTGTTCAAGGGCTGGAGGAGGTGCCGACCTTTGCCGAAGCAGGGTACCCCGCGGTGGAAGCATCGGCCTGGTATGGCGTGCTTGCTGCGGCGGGCACGCCCAGGCCCATCGTCACCAAGTTGAATTCCGAACTCGTGCGCATACTGCGTTTGCAGGAGGTTCGAGACCGCTTCGCCAACCTGGGTTATGACGCCACGAGCTCCACACCGGATGAATTTGCACAGTTGATCAAAACGGATCTGACGAAATGGCAGAAGGTGGTAAAAGCATCTGGCGCAACGGTAGACTGAGATGCAACCCTTGATCGGCATGGTCGGCACAGGCGCCACGGGCGGCCCCATTGCGGCGAATCTGCTGGCGCGTGGTTAGCCGATGGTGATCCATGATGTTGATCCGGTCGCCCTGCAACCCTTGCTGGCCAGTGGCGCACAGGCTGCATCATCCGCGCGCGAAGTCGCATCGAGCACACAGACCGTGCTCCTATGCCTGCCTACGCTGGACGCGATACGTGAAGTCACGCTGAGCGATAGCGGACTGCGCCACGGCACAGCCATACGCACATGCATCAATAATCGCCGGGGAATTCGATCCCAAACGCATCACGCTCCTTGATTGCCCGATTACCGGCGGTGCGGAAGGTGCGCGCAATGGCACCTTGTCGATTACCGTGTCAGGCGCAGATGATGAAGCTCTTGAACAACATGCTGTCGTTCGCGGCCTTCGTCGCCTCATGCGAGGCCTTTGCGCTGGGCGTAAAGGCTGGTCTGGACCCGGACGCGATGGTCGCTGTCATCAACACCGGCACCGGACGCAATTCCGCCACCACGCACAAGTTTCCAAAAAACATCCTGCCGCGCACCTTCGACTATGGCGCAAAAATGCGCATCAGCTTCAAGGACATCTCGCTGTTCCTCGAAGAAGCCGACCGCTGGGCGTTCCCACGTGGCTTGCGCCCGTGATCAAGCAGGTGATTGGCTACGCGATTTCTCAGGATGGAGAAAACGTGGATGTTTCAATGCTCATAGAATAGTCTGATGAACCTCAAAGCTACGCTTGCATTTTTCATGGTGGCGGGCAGCGTCGTTACTGCGAAGCTGACCGCCGCACAGGACTATCCGGCCAGGCCGATTCGGCTGATTGTGCCGTTCCCGCCGGGGGGGCCGACCGACATCGTCGGGCGCACGACTGCCGAAGCACTGGCGCGGGCGTGGAAGATACAAATCATCGCGGACAATCGTGCTGGCGCGGGCGGCAACCTCGGTTCCGAGTTATGCGCGAAGTCGGCGCCGGATGGCTATACCATGTGCATTATCTCGATTGCGCAGACCATCTCGCTTTCGCTATACACGAAACCTCCTGTCGATCCGCGCAAGGACTTCGCGCACGTGACGCTGCTGGCGACGCTGCCAAGCCTGCTGGTTGTGCATCCATCGCTGCCGGTAAAGAATGTGCGGGAACTGGTGGCGCTTGCCAGGATACGCCCGGGCGAACTCAACTACGCCTCGGGCGGCATCGGCACCAGCTCGCAATTGCTGATGGAAATGTTCAAACAGTACGGCAGCGTAAACATCGCCCACATCCCGTACAAGGGAACAGGGCCGGCGCTGGTTGAGCAGATCGCAGGGGCGATCGAGGTTGCATTCAGCACCGTGATTGCCGCACAGCCTTACGTGAAAGCCGGCAAGCTGCGGGCGATTGCAATATCGACTCAGGAACGTTTTGCGCCTATGCCTGATGTAGCCACTGTCGACGAATCCGGACTCAAAGGCTTCGACGGCGGCTCCTGGCAGGGCTTGACGATGCCAGCCGGCACGCCGCGCGCAATCGTCTACAAAATCAACGCCGAACTGGTGAAGATACTGAGCACGGCCGAAATGAAGGAAAAATCGTTCGCCCTGGGTGCTATCGCGTCCAGCAATTCCCCGGAAGCCTTCACCGCCTTCGTCAAAAACGAAGCCGACAAATGGGCAAAAGTGGTCAAGGCTGCAGGTATACGCAGGGAGTAATCAGAACAAACCTTCACGATCCTTTCGGCAAAAATGCGCCGAACTTCGAACGCACGAGGTTTTCAACCTCTGCGCTGGCACGCACCACCATCGGGAATGTGTCGCGACGGCCAAACGGCTTGCAGGCGTCGATGACCACGCGGGCGTTGCGCGGATCCTGCGGCGAGTAAGCCATCGGATCGAGCGCCGAACTCCAGCAGCCGCGCAGAATCTCCATGCCTTCGCGCGGATCAAAGCGCGTGCACATCGCCCAGATCACCTTGTCAATGTCGGCGGGATTAATGTCGTCGTCCACCACCACCACGAAACGATTGACGTAGGCGCCAGCGTGGCATTGCGAGGCGATCAACCCCGCCTGTTTGGCGTGACCGGCGTACATCTGCTTGATTGCAACCGTAAGCCAAAGCCGGCTGCCACCGGCGGCATGCGACCAAACCCCCTTCACCTCGGGAACGCCCGCGGCCTCGAGCTGGTTCCACACCGCGCCCGACCGATACGAGCCACGATAGAACGAATCGTCGTCCGGCGGGATGCCGGGAATCGCGCCGAGCAATATCGGATTGTTGCGATACATCATCGTTTCAATGCGAATCGCCGGCTCTTTCTTCAATCCGCCGGCGTAGTAGCCGGTCCACTCGCCAAGAGGGCCTTCGTCGATGCGATCGTCCGGATGGATGAAGCCCTCGAAGGCAATCTCTGCATGCGCGGGAATCGGCAGGCCGGTCTTTGGCCCCATGATCACCTGCACAGGTTCGCCAATCAGACCGCCAGCCGCGTCGTATTCGTTTTTGCCGTGCGGAATTTCGAGGCCCGCGATCATGAACAGCGCTGGATGCATGCCGCACACCACAGCCACCGGACAGGGCTCGCCGCGCTCGTGATACTTCTTCTGGATCATGTCGCCATGCTTGCCCTTGGAGCACATTACGGTGGCCAGCTTCCTCTCGTGCGCCTGCACGCGATAAGCGCCGTAATTGATCCAGCCGGTGTCGGGATCGCGCATGACCACCATATCGCCGGTGCCGATATAGTAGCCACCGTCGTGTTCATGCCATCGCGGCACGGGGATCGTGAACAGGTCGATAGCGTCGCCGGTCCTGACGTTCTCCAGCAGCGCGCCACTCGTCACCGTTACCGGCGGAATCGACATCGCTTCTTTCATGTACTTGCGCCAATGACGCACCAACTCGATCTCGGCGCCATCGGCCGGGTTGCCCAGGGTGAGGTTAATGCGGCGGTTCGAGGTCAGAATGTTGGCCAGGATGCGATGGCCCTTCGGAAAGCCCGGAATATCGTCGAACAGCACCGCGGGGTTGCCAATCTTGCGCTGGTAGATGTCAACGATGCCGCCGATCTCCCGTTCGCGCTCGGCGCCGCTGATGCGCGTCACTTCTCCCGCCGCCTCCATCTGCGCGAGCCAGGCTCGCAAATCCTGCTTTGGCGCATCGGATGCGTGGTTCGCGGTGCGGGGGTCGGTGCTGGTGTCCATGGGAGGGCTCCTTGCCCTAAGCGTCCGCAGATAGGATACGCCTTTCGCCCGATTGGGTGTGGCCGCTTTGCGTCCGTCGTAGGATGAATTTGTTGTAACGCGGAAGTGTTACTAGAGATTGGTTTGGCGCGTGCCATCCACGAAAAAGCTGCACGGCGAATCGATCACAAGAGCTGAACAGGAAAGAGCGGGACGAACTGCAATAGGGAGGAGACGCTATCAATCAGTCCACGAGCGCCACGCACTCGATCTCGCAGCCGTTGCCGAACCGAAGCTGCATCGACCACGCCGTGCGCGCCGGTGGATTGACCGGGAAGAATTCGCGATACACCCGGTCCATCTCGTCCATATGCGAGATATCCGCCGCCACCACATGCACTCTCACGACGCGCTCCAGCGACGAGCCGGCGGATTCCAGCAGGTGCTTGAGATTTGTGAGTATCTGGCGGGTTTCACTCATTACTGTCATAGATCAGCGCATGCACCTGCACCAGCCGCTCGAGCGACGATCCCGCCGACTCAAGCAGGAGCTTCAGGTTCCCAAAAATGACATGCGCCTCGCTGGTCAGCGTTCCATGTTGCCGCTCGCCGATTTGCGGGTCTACCGGGATCATGCCCGAGCAGAAAATGAGCCCGCCGGCGCGGATCGCCGGCGACTGGTAATGTCCGTAGTGCTTGCGCAGATCGAGCCCGGGCAGCGGTGCTGTGATGACTTCGCGCATGGAATCCCCGCCCAAGTTTATGCCACGTGCACGATGGCCGAATTAGAGATTGTTCTTGAACCTTTGTTTGACTGAATCCAGCGCCGCGTTGGCGATCAGTGTAAGACCCGCCACCGGTTTGGCGGTGATCTCGACTTCGGGCTCCTCAATACGCGCTTTCACACACTCACCAAATTGCTTGATGATCTGCGACGCAAGACTTTGAATCATGCCGGCGCCGCGCCCGTACTGCGCGATCGCGCCGGATAGCGTCACCTGACTGTGTATGTGCACCCTCGAGCCGGTTGCGGCGGGCTCGATGCGAAACTCGATCACCGAATCGGTTGCGCCGCGCCCCTTGGGGTCACTGCCTTTGCATTTGACGCGCGCGGTATGCGTGTCGTTGTCGATGCGCTCGAAAGTCGCCTGCCCAACGAGCGTCAACGCCACCGGCCCCAGCCGCACCGCGACCCTGCCTTTGTAGGTGCGCTCGTCCACCACTTCGGTGAGCTCGGCGCCGGGAATGCATCCGGCGATACGCTTGATGTCGAGCAGTATCGCCCACGCCCGCGCAGGCGGCAGCGGCACTTCAAAGGCGTTGTCGATGTCCACTGTTTTCTCTGTGTGCTCTGCGGCTAAACGGGCTTGAAATCAACTAATGCCCATCATGCCCGCTTGGTACACGTCGCGCGGGGGGTGCGCTTTCATCGCACCGGTGAGTTCGGCCACCGACTTGATGCCGCGCTTGTCGCACCATTTTTCGAGGCCGTCAATGATGGCGATCATTGCTGTCGGACTGCGGAAGTTCGCGTAGCCCACTTCAACCGCGGTCGCGCCCGCGAGCAGGTATTCGACCACGTCTTCGGCCTTCATGATGCCGCCGCAGCCGATAATGGGGATTTTCACGCAGCGCGCGCACTGGTTGACCATGCGCAGGATGATGGCCTTGATGCCGGGGCCGGAAATGCCGCCGTAGCCCTGGCCGATGGACGATTGAAAGGTATCGAGATTGATCTTCAGCCCCAACATCGTGTTCGACACCGTGACCGCGTTCGCGCCGCCTCTCTCGGCGGCTTCGGCTACGGCGGAAATATCCCCGGCGTTCGGCGAGAGCTTGGCCCACAGCGGTTTTTGCGTAGCTTCGCGGCACAGTTTCACGACCTTGTAGGTGTGCTCCTCGTTCAGCGCAAAGTTGCCGCCGCCCGGCTCGCGCGTCGGGCACGATATATTGAGCTCGATCGCATCCACGCCGGGCACACTGATATCGCGCGCCATCGCCACGAAATCGTCGATCTTGTCGGAGGTGATGCTGCACACCAGCGGCGGCGTGAACTGTTTGTACTCCGGCAACTGGTGTTCAAGAAAATATTGCAGGCCCTTGGTCGGCAGACCGATGGAATTAATCATGCCGGCTTCGATTTCAGACACGCGCGGCGGCGGATTGCCGGGGCGAAACGGCCGCGACACGGTCTTGGTAACCAGCGCGCCGAGGCGATTCAAATCGATGACCCTGGAAAACTCCGCCGAAAACGTGCCGGACGCCGGCATCACCGGGTTGGCGAGCCGCAGCCCGCTGACATTGACCGACAGATCTACCATCCGAGACACTCCTGCAAATCGAACACCGGGCCTTCGACGCACACGCGGCGCATTTCAAGTTTGCCGTTGACTTCAAAGGTACGCACGCAGATGTAGCACGGGCCGAGCCCGCACGCCATGATCTGCTCCATCGCCATCTGGCCGGAGATATTGTGCTCGCGGCCGAGTTTTTTCATCAGTTGCATCAGCCGGTTCGAGCCGCAGGTAAAAAAGGCATCGGCTTTCTTGTCCGCAATCAGGCCCTTGAGGATCGCCTCGACGTTTTCAACCGCGCTCGTGCCGTCGCTGTCGAGCAGCTTGATGACCGTGCCCACGCTCTCGAACAGATCGGCCGCCAGCGCGAGTTCCGGGCTGCGTGCCGAAAGCAGCGCCGTGACCCGCACGCCGCGCTCGCCCGCCATCTGCGAGATCGGCGCCATCGTCGCCAGCCCCACACCACGACCGAGCACGACAACGTGCTTCCATTCGGGCTGCAGGTGAAACCCCACGCCGAGCGGCCCCACCATGTTCAGCATATCGCCCGGCCGCAACGTCGCCAGCCCCCGGGTGCCGCGACCCGCAATCTTGTAAAGAAACTCCAGCCGCCCGCTGGAGCGCGCAACGCGATACAAACTCTGCGGCCGCCGGAACCACAAATCGCCTTCATCGGGCGACGGACACAGCAACTGAAAAAATTGCCCGGGCTGCGCCGCCAGCGCCTTGGGTGTAGCCTTGACCACCAGATGTTTGTATTCGTCGTTCACCCATTCGTGTGCGACGACGGGACACAAAGTTTCTTCCACCGGACACTGCGCCGGTGAGTGTCCGCTGCCGGGTTGGCCGACGATGACGGGGGCCGATGCGTAGGTGACGGTAGTCATTCGGGGATTGCGCCTTTTGGGAAGCATTACATTCTACAAGATTGCGGCAAATGCAAACAAACATTTACCACAGATGAACACAGATAAGCTCTGTTACCGGCATTGTCCAGCGCCTAACAGCCCTTTCGCGCGCGTTCAAGCAACCCCACAATCTCCGCTGGCGAGATCGGCGTCTGCG
>JANMXV010000705.1:0-4004 GCA_031381325.1 Betaproteobacteria bacterium
GCCACGTGGTGGAATGCGCGTAAAGACGACAGTGCCATTCCGTATGGCACCACCGGCGGCATGGCCACAGATGCCATGACACTGGTCGATGCCTACGGTTAGACCCTGCAAACTCTCGTGAATCGATACGTCGTTCTCGGCGTGTGCTGCCGAATCGCGCTCGCGCTCGTCTATGCGTGGGGCGTGTGGAGAGCAAAATCGGAGATCGACGCACGGCGGCTCGCGCAAAAGACTGCAGACTGGGCGAAGCGGAAGCAGGAGAGACGTTAACGAGGTGAAATCTGCGGCGTGCAGCGGTCGTAGCCCGTAAGAAGCGAAGCGTATTACGGGAACAATCTCGGCGATTACCTGGCTTGAATTGCTTCACGGCATGCGCAACCGTGCCGAATTGCAGGCGGGGCAAAAGAGTCTGGTGCTGCGTAACACCGAGCAATTGCGGGTCACGTCGGCGATCACAATTCGCGCCGTCGCATGAATGGAAAACCTGACGCTCTCGCATGGTTTGGGAATGGGTGACGCACTGATCGCCGCCACCGCCCTCGAACATGGCCTGCCCGCAGTACGGCGCTGGTGAACTTCTGGACAAAGGATCGGATACCGGCCGATTGTTCTGCCGTGGCTGATTCCGGAACGGAACCGGCCAAATGCACACGGACTCCTCGAAGTGGAAGATGCGAATTCATGATATGTCCAAATTATTCAGAGTACCCATTGAATCGTCACCTGCCCGCGCGGTGCGCCGCAGCTTCGACCCAATGGCCCTTCAGTTATTGTTGCGGATCACAACGGCTTCTTCCACGGCATTAGCAAGGTGCTTGACGAGCCATCCGTAGCGTTCCTGACTATTCGAGCCCGCTGGGTTGTAGCACTTGACGATAGACGAAAGCTTCTTCCCGGTCTTGCCGTAGTTGATGTAGTCGAAAGGATTGCTGCCCTGGGTCGAGGTGTTGCCATCCGAATTTTTCAGGCCGTGAATGCAGATGCCCACGACCCCCATTTTTTCGTCCCACGATTTCACGATTTCGTGGTTGATCCACTTCCGATTGGCCGTTTCGCCGCCCACTAGCACCACCGTGCATGAGCGTCCGTACATTTGGGCAGCGATCCAGCGTTTGATTGCATCATCCCCGCCTTTGGTCACGGTTTCCCAATCGTTGTCCTTCGCGGGTTGGTTGCCCTCGATGGCTCCAATGTTTCGGACTGTGGCCGCCCGCCAGTTATCGGGCTTGTAGTGGAAGCTGTAAAACGCCCTGCGCGCCGTGCTCTAACCCCTCCTGACGTTAAAAACAGGAATCCTCACGACCACGATCTCCAGAATTAAAATGCCGTGAAAAGCAATCAGCATCTTCGACAGCGTTGCAGCGACCCAGCCATAATTAAAGGTTTCAGGCTCAAATAAAATTTCGAGTATTGAAATAATACCAAAGGTACCGGAGTTTATTTCTTTCTCCCCGAGCGCCATTGTCTCCTGAATTGAAAGAATAGATTCCTATTATTTTCAAATTGCGCAGGTATCCGCGAATAGCCTGCATGCGCACAAAAGCGTAACCGCCTCACTGCACCCCAGCCAGCAGACTCTCGTAAGGGATGCGCAACCCCTCATGCAAACGCTTCACCATGCGCAAGCTCAACGGACGTTTGCGGTTCAGCACCTCTGAAACACGCCCGCTCGCACCGATGTACGGCTGCAAATCTGCCGGTGACAGCCCTTGCTGTTCCATTCGGAATTTGATCGCCTCGACCGGATCAGGCGGACTGATCGGGTAATGCCTATTCTCGTAAGCCTCGATCAGCGTTGCCAGCACTTCCATTTCCTCAGCCTCCGGTGTGCCGGCTGCGGCCTGAAAGATCACCTCAAGGCGCTTGAACGCGGCGCGCAAATCTCTTTCGTTCCGGATGGGCTTAATAGTCATTGACGGTCTCCACATTAATGCGATCATACTCGGCATGGGTGCCCACAAACTTTACCCACGCAATGCCTGCGCGGTACTGCATTTCAACCACCAGGCGGTATTTATTGCCGCCGATGTTGAATACGACACGATGTCGGCCAACGACACTTGCGGTGGCAAAATACGACTTGACCGAATGCGGTGATGTCCATTTGCCGCGCAGCGCTTCCTCGTGCCAGCTTTCCAACGGCGCTCTGGCGCCGGCGCATCCTGGACGCTCCCAAAATGCTCTCAAGCTGCGCTTGGCGATAACTCTCACTGAAACATGATACTCCCAAAACGGGAGAAAATACAAGCTCGCTGATCGCCAATGTGCTTGGCAGCGAATTCTTGCGTTCTGCTCACATTTCCCCGTAATACGCTGCGCTCCTTGCGGGCTACACTTTCTATCGCTATTTCTGCTTCGCCGCCTGCATCGCATGCCAAAGCCTTGACGGCGTCAGCGGCATGTCCAGTTGTTGCACGCTGAGCGGGCGCAGTGCGTCTATCACAGCGTCAACGAGTGAAGACATCGACGCGGTGCAGCCGGATTCGCCCATGCCTTTGATGCCGAGCGGGCTCACTTTGCTGGTGGTGGGATGTTCCTTCCCGCGCAACTACTGCACCCTCACCCCCGGATCAAGTCCGGGGCAGGCTCTAACCCTCAGTCCTCAAGGTGGGGGGAATTCTGAAATCCGGCGCGCGGCATGATGTAATCCATGAAACTCGCGGTCAGGTGATAAGAATTTCCTGAGTCTCTTGCGGATTTGCCGGTGTTACAATTTTCCCGTTTCCTTTTGGGGTTAAGCCACATGAGCGGAAAATCAAGTTCGTCAAACGGCGGTAAAGCGCGCAGGGCAGGCGTGGGATCAGCCGCGACTATCGAACTCACTCCGCGCCTGACGAAGGGGCTTAACAACGTCGCAAAGCTCTCTGGCCAGCCTGCACGTAAAATTGCGCTCAAAGCCGTCGAACAATATATTGATGATTTGTTCGACGCGATTGAAGCGAAGCGTATTCTGGCGCTTGGCGAGAAAACTATCCCGTGGAAAGAAGTGCAGCGCCGCTGTGGCCTCTTGGAAGGCTGAATTCACGCCTGAGGCGCTTCGGCAGTTTGAGCGGCTCGACCGGCCGATTCAGCGCTGCATCCAGACCTACTTAAACGAGAATGTGCTCGCCGGTGATCCGCGTCGCTTCGGCCGCGCGCTACGAGGCGACCTTTCAGGGCTGTGGCGTTATCGCGTCGGCGACTTCAGGTTGATAGCGAAGCTTTAGGACGCAATCCTCACAGTCGTCATCATCAAGGCCGGGCATCGCAGCGTGATCTACGAGGACTAGCCAAGTTGACGCGCGCAGAAAAATGGCAGAAACCATTTGTTTTTAATGATATTTCTCATGCTCTCATGTTCTTGGGATCGCGATCAGATTTAAGCGTGCAGCGCCTCAATCGCCTTCGGGTTTGAAGCAACAATTTTGAGCAGTGCCCTGGCAGGCCCAGTTGGGTGCGTGCGTTGCTGCTCCCAGTTTTGCAGCGTACGCAAATTGACGCCAATCAATTTCGCGAACTGGCTCTGGCTGATCTTGGCCGCCTCGCGGATGGTGCGCACGTCCGGTTCAGGCAGTTCGATCGTTTTTATACCACGCACACGCTTGCCTGCCATATGACGCTTCATTTCGCGCACACCTTTGACGAGCTGGTCGAAATGCCGCTTATCCATGTTTGATATCCTTCATCAGTTGTGCCAACGTTTTGATTTGCTCGCGGGTCAGATCCGCTTGCGCACTCTTGGCGTAGGCATAAATCAGGTAGATGCGTTCTCCCGGCACATGCCGGTAGTAGATCACTCTCGCACCACCCCGCTTGCCACGTCCCTGTACAGACCAGCGCAGCTTGCGCAAACCAGAACCGCCTGGAATGACATCACCCGCGTCCGGCGTAGCAAGCAAAAAATTGTGCAAGCGGCGCAAATCTTCGTCGCCCCACCACGCTGAACAAAAAGCGATAAACGGCGTGAGCTCGACGAAGACCATGGCGTTAACTATACGCTGCACGCGTATAGGCCGCAATCGAGG
>JANMXV010000410.1:0-1840 GCA_031381325.1 Betaproteobacteria bacterium
CGGCTCCGCCGTTTCGGCTGATCTTGGCTCTCGTTGTCCGAGTCATGCCCCGCGCACAGCGGGAGATTGAGCGAGTGGCAGAATAGCCCGTCAGACAAGTCACGACTTCCGCCAGATCGCATGCCTTTGCTGGCAGTTTCATTCCGCTGTAACGCGAGCACTCTTCACCAGCTTGGACCACCGGTCCAGTTCGGTGCGTATCAGCGTGCCAAATTCCTCCGGCCCCTTCAAAGCCGGTTCGGAGCCTTGCTGGAGTACGAATTTCGTGTACTCCGGGCTGTTGACCACGCGCGCAATGTCCTGATAGAGGCGCTGCACAATGGGCTGCGGTGTTTTTGCCGGTGCGGCGACACCCATCCACTGCGCCACATCAAATCCCTTTAGACCCTGCTCGTCGAGCGTGGGCAAATCAGGCAGCACCGGCGAACGTTTGAGTGTGGTCACGCCCAGCCCGCGTATTTTGCCTTGCTTAATGAAGGGTGCTGCGCCCGTCACACTGGAACAGTACAGTTGGGTCTGCCCGGCAATAGTATCGATCATCGCGGGCGCGCCGCCCTTGTACGGGATATGCAGCATGTCGATGCCGGCCATGGTCTTAAGTAACTCAACGCACAAGTGCGGCGTTCCGCCGGTACCGGCTGACGCGAATCGCAGCGCGCCGGGTTGCGACTTCGCCAGCGCAATCAGCTCTTTCATATTCTTCGCCGGCACGGACGGATGCACGATGATGATGTAGGGTATTGACGCAACCATCGCAACCGGTGCGAAGTCGCGCACAGTGTCGTAGCCGAGTTTGGGATAGACGCTGGGCGCTATGGTCAGCGGGCCTGTGACTGCAAGCAGCAAGGTGTAGCCGTCGGGCGGCGCCTTAGCCACCATTTCAGTACCGATAGTGCCGCCCGCGCCGGATCGATTCTCGAATATCACCTGATGACCCAGCGGTTCGGACAGGCGCAGAGCGAGCGCGCGGCCCAGCACATCGTTGCTGCTGGTGCCCGCCGGGAACGGCATCACGATTCTTACCGGCCGGTTGGGATAGGCCTGTCCTGAGCCTGTCGAAGCCGTTTGCGCAAAGGCCGATACTGAAACCAAAAACGCCAGTAAGCACGCAACTGCATCTCTTTTCTTGTTCATCAAAGTGCCTTTTCCTTTTGGGGGCGATCTTGAGCCACGGCAAATATAGACCAAAAGGTACGGCGTTGCTTGCAAGTGTTAGAGCGCGCAGTGGCGACGGCGATGCTTTGTCCGGCATAATGACCGGATCCGCTTCATCATGGAATCAGGGGAATATGCTATGCCGCACCAATACATCAAGGTTGAAGTCAACGACTTCGTCGCCACCGTGGTCATGGACCGTCCGCCGGTCAATGCGCAAAATTCGCAGTTCCGACTGGAGATGATGGAAGTCTTTGATGCCTTTAACGATCGCGATGATGTACGCGTGGCGATCCTGACGGGCGCCGGCAAGGTGTTCTCGGCAGGCGCGGATATCAAGGAACGCATCGGTCTGGTCAAAGAACCCGGTGATTACTGGCGGCACAACCGCGCTGCGCGGGAATACACCAACTGCATCCGCGAGTGCGCCAAGCCGGTGATCGCTGCCGTCAATGGCGCCGCGCTGGGCGCCGGGTTCGGCTTGATGGCGGCCTGCGACATTATGATGGCGTCGGACAACGCGGTATTCGGCATGCCCGAAATCGATGTCGGCCTGGCCGGCGGCACGTCCATGTTAACGAATCTGGTGGGCAAATCGCGCGGTCGGCGCATTGTATTCACCGGGGATCGCATTCCGGCGCAGGAAATGTATCGTCTCGGCGTGATCGAGTGTTGCGTACCGCGC
>JANMXV010000414.1:0-1105 GCA_031381325.1 Betaproteobacteria bacterium
TTTCGCGAGCGGGTGATCCCGCACCGGGAACGCGAGATCAGAACGCTGTGCTATCACGTGTTCCGCATCGGCGAAGCCTTTCTGGAAACGTGGAATGGCGCGGAATACTCGGCGAAGATCGCCGACAATGAGCCGCCCGACGCGATGCAGACCGGCGAGGATATCGCGCGTTATGGCGCCAGCGTGTGGAAGCAATACGAAGCGTGGTGGCGTGTGCTCGAAGACCGCGCGCTATCGCGCGAACTCAAGACCTATTACGGCGATACCATGGCGCACAAGGTATTTGAACGCGTCACCTGGCATTCCGCGCAGCACTGCCGGCAACTGATTGCGGTGCTGGAGCGCATGGGGATCCAACCCGATGCACCGCTGACCGCTGCCGATCTTGACGGGCTGCCATTGCCGGAACGGTTGTGGGAATGATGCGTGCATTGCCCTGCAAGGGCAGGTGCGTTTCGCAGCGAGGGCCGTACAATTAGTTGTTGATAAATAGATACTTACTGTAAACTACGTGGCATGCGGCGCGGAGGTTCAGGGGTAAATTCTTTCGCCCCGACCAAAAAATTATTTCATCGCGCTGTGTGATCTGATCGCATTGTCCCATTCGGTCAGTTGCGCCGCACCAAAGACTTATTTATAATCGGCGACCGATTATGCGGGAATAGCTCAGCTGGTAGAGCGCAACCTTGCCAAGGTTGAGGTCGGGAGTTCGAGCCTCCTTTCCCGCTCCAGAATTCCGGGGGCACACAGTGTAGCGGCTGTGGCCCCTTTTAGTTTGCTCCAGCGTTTGTCCAAGGGTTTACTCCAGTAGCGGCGGGGTGGCAGAGTGGTCATGCAGCGGCCTGCAAAGCCGTGTACGCCGGTTCGATTCCGACCCCCGCCTCCAGTATCCAGTGTCGTTTGCGGCACCTGTTGCCGTAAGATCGCATACTTCGCCCGGATGGTGAAATGGGTAGGTCGCGGCGATGAGTCGGAGCCGTGACGAAAAGGGACGTAGTCCCTTGTGTCACACCGGTTGATCACCGCAGGAGTGGACACGCCTTGTTAAAATTGCAATTACGCCCGGATGGTGAAATTGGTAGGTCGCGGCGATGAGTCGGAGCCG
>JANMXV010000435.1:0-7092 GCA_031381325.1 Betaproteobacteria bacterium
AAATCCGAAGTCGGCACGGCCACCTTTTTGTGTCCACACCTTATGCAGCCGATGCGCCGGCCACCATAAACAGGATGGATCAATACCAATAGCGGCAAAGCGCACGGCATCGCGTGCATTGACCGCGCGGCCCTTCTCCGAATGAGCCAACGATTCGGCATCCTCACCCCAGTATCGAAGGGTAGTCGTAGGCCCCCGTGTTACTCGCACGGTGGCTAATTCGACACTCGGCGATTTACGCGGAGGATTCAATGATTTCACGAACACGAAATTCAGAAATTCACCGAATATTTTTCGTTTCCGTTTTTTGCCTTATGAATTACGTGCGAATACTATTTTTAGTTTCATGCGGTGCATTGCCAGCAGTATTTGGAATTTCAGAAGTATCCGCCGCAAGTTTATGGCGGGCAGAAGTGATTGCTGGAAGTCGCGCGGGAAACATCAATTTAACGAACAGATCGGGCGAGACGCTCGCGACGGTATCTACCGCGCATGTGAAAAATCTTGTAGATTCAAAATTGAAGTTGGAGGGTACCCGATTGGAAAAGACTCGCGCTTGCAATAGTCCCATTATGGGACTATTCTATAGGTATGCGAATTATTGCGCTCTCGACCCTCAAGGCGTTCTGGGAAAATAACCGTGCCTATCGGGATGCCAAGGAGCCGGGGTTGGCTTGGTACCGTCAAGCGCTTAAAGCAGACTGGTCATCTCCAGCAGATGTGAAGGCGTCGTTCCGTAGCGCCAGCATCCTGCGCGACGGGCGGGTAGTTTTCAATCTTGCCGGCAACAAATACCGGCTGGTGGTGTGGATTAATTATCCGTACCGTGTCGTGTACGTTCGATTCATCGGCACGCATGCCCAGTACGATGAGATTGACGCTCAGACTGTATGAAGGAGATGAATATGAATATTAAACCGATCAAGACCAAGGCTGACTATCGTGCCGCCTTGAAGGACGTCGACGCTCTGATGGGCGCCAAAGCGAATACCGCCGATGGTGAGCGCCTTGACGTATTGGTGACGCTGATTGAAGCCTACGAAAGGAAACACTTTCCTCTCGAACTGCCTGATCCGGTGGAGGCTATCAAATTCCAGATGGACCAAAAGGGCTTAACCCCTAAGGATTTGGAGCCGATGATAGGGCGCCTGAATCGGGTTTACGAAATCCTGAACCATAAGCGTCCGCTGACCCTGAAGATGATCTGGAAGCTGCATCGTGGCCTGGATATTCCAGCGGAAAGCCTGATTCGCCAGCCGGATGAACTCCGCGCGGCATAGGCTCAGCGTGTGACCAGCCAATTACTGAGGTGTTCATCTCAGGACAGCAACCGCACGCGTTCGGCTTACTGAGTGTGCTCCAATCCGAGGGTGCGTATCAGCTTGGACCACATCTGCGCTTCTGCCTTAATAAGGGATGCAAACGCCTCTGGTGTATTCGGTGATGGATCTGCGCCAAGGCTGGCCATACGCTCGCGGAATTCCGGCACGGCGAGATGGCGGCCTACTTCTCTGGACACCTTGTTGATGATTTCTGCAGGCGTTCCTGATGGCGCCAGCAAACCATTCCAGCCGGCGAACGCGACGCCTGGGTAGCCGGACTCTACCAGCGTAGGCACTGCTGGAAATGCCGCAGAGCGCTTCGTGCCACACGTCGCCAGAATACGTATCTTGCCGCTGGCGATGTGCGGTGCTACGCCTTGCGTGGTGACGAACATCAGCGATATGTGCCCGCTCATCAGGTCGGTTTGCGCTGGCGTCGTGCCTTTATAGGGAACGTGCAGCAATTTGACGCCGCTGGCTGCCGCGAACAGCTCCGCGCCCAGATGGGTGGTATTGCCAAGCCCGGCGGAACCATAGCTCAGTTGATTCGGACGCGCGTTCGCTAGTGTTACCAGCGCTTTGACAGAGGCAACCGGCAAGGTGGGCGTCACGATCAGCCCGAAGGTGTTGGCAAAAATTTGCGTTACCGGCGCCAGATCGCGCAGCGGATCAAAGGGCAGATTCTTGTAGACGAATGGATTTATCACGATCGCGCTGCCCACGCCCAGCAACATCGTATAGCCATCGGGCTTGGATTTCGCCACCAGATCGCCACCGATAATGCCGTTGGCGCCGGCGCGATTTTCAACGACGACCTGCTGGCCCCACGACTCGGTGAGTTTTTGCGCCACGGCACGTGCCGTGAGGTCGGGGCCGGAGGCGGGCGCCTGCGCGACGACGATGCGGATGGGGCGTATCGGGTAATCCTGTGCTGCCACGCCGGCGGACATCGACACCACGGAAAATGCAGCACACCTACGGAAGAATGGAGGCATATCAAGTCCTTGATTCGGACATTTCAATCGAAGTTATTCCACACTGCGCAGCTTGTAGATCATCAAACCGCAATGTTACTCTAGCCTGAATAAATTGCGATGATGAATTTGGCCTACAGCATGCGCCGATTCGTACTGCTGTGCCGTTTTGAAATTCATGGGAGATAAATGAAATGAAAATCTGGTTTCAGACCTTCAGCCCCAATTCCAATATCGATGCGAAGTGGCACTATTTCGATGAGCAGTGCCGCAGGCACCTCCCGCGCGTGGCGCGCCCGGACACCGAGTTCCACATTGCGACTGTGGAAATGCGTGGGCCGAAAATGATCTTTTCCGATTACGTTCAATACATGCACATCGGGCAGGTCATCGAGAACGCGTTGCAAGCAGAACGCGATGGGTTTGATGCATTCGTCCTCGCGGGCCTGCGCGATCTGGGCCATTCCGAGCTGCGCGAGGCGGTGGATATTCCGGTCGTATTTGCCGGCGAGGCTTCGTACCACTTTGCAAGCCTCGTCGCGCGGAAGTTCGCCGTCATTGCCTACGATGAATGGTCGGTCATCACCACCCGGGCCATCGTCGAACGGTATGGCATGGGGCACCTTTGTCTGCCAGGGGCACACATGGGTCACCTGGGCTACGCCATGACAGACTTGCTCACGCTATTCGAAAAAGATCCCCAGCCCTTCATCGATGAAATCAAGACCGCCGCACGAGTGGCGATCGACCAGGGTGCGGAAATGCTTATCACCGATTTCGCCGCGACCAGCATTTTCCTTCAGGAACACGACGTAAAGCATGTCGACGGCGTGCCCGTTCTGGATACGCACGCGGCGTTGATCAAGACAGCCGAGATGCAAGTGGATTTCAGGCGTCTTGGAATCCCCAAGGCCAGCAGGGGGCCTCGATTCATCGCGACCAGGCAGGACATACTCGCCGCACGCAAAGTGTATGGGTTCGAGTAGAACAACAAAGGGGGCTTTGAGTTTTCCAACCTGGCCATTAGCCGCGACTCTGGCGACCCAAACCCTCGCCACGATGGCAGCCTATTCATTTCCGGCCGCAGCCCCGGCCATCGCGCGGGATCTCCAGGTGCCAGGAACGCTCGTGGGGGTTTTCATTTCAACCGTTTACGGTGTTGGCATCGCCTCGGCGTTGCTATCGCCTGGGTTCATCCACCGTTACGGCGCGGTGCGGGTCAGTCAGCTTGTTCTCCTGGCAACGCTCGCAATGTTGCTCTCATGCACTCTCGGCAGCCTCCTGTCGATCGCGATAGGGGCGGCACTTCTGGGGTTGGCCTATGGTGCGACCGCGCCCGCGAGCACGCACTTGCTGGTCCCACGCACACCTCCAAGCGTAATGAATCTCGTCCTCTCGATCCGGCAGATCGGGGTGCCGCTCGGCGGTGTGCTGGCCGGATTGCTGATGGTGCCATTGACCGTGCAATTCGGCTGGCGGGCGGCGCTGCTGTGCCAAGCCGTGCCGGTGCTGATGCTGTTACTTGTCATCCAGATCCCCCGCAGGCGTTGGGATAAGGACCGCGATCCTACGCGCACGATCTTCCACGCGGGCTTACTGGCGCCAGTGCAAATTCTCCGCGAAAGCTCGGCCATACGGCGCCTCGCGCTGGCGAGCTTCGTCTACTCCGGGTTGCAGCTTTGCTTCATCACGTTCATGACCGTCCACCTAACGAGCAAAGCCGGCTTCGACCTCATCGGGGCGGGACAGGCTCTCGCGGTCTATCAGATCGCCGGTGTGATCAGCCGGCCGATTTGGGGATGGCTGGCGGACAAGGTTCTGGCCGCCCGCTGGCTGCTGGCTTTGCAGGGCATCATCATGTGTGTGACTGCTGTGCTCGCGGGGCAGTTCGGCCTGGACACGCCGCGGATGCTTGTGATCGC
The DNA here is from genome assembly GCA_031381325.1 of Betaproteobacteria bacterium. Taxonomy (GTDB): domain Bacteria; phylum Pseudomonadota; class Gammaproteobacteria; order Burkholderiales; family SG8-41; genus UBA5216. The sequence goes on from JANMXV010000435.1 coordinate 4,219, forward strand.
GGTATGCGCGGTGGCGGGCGCAACGGCAAGCGGCTTCACGGGCATCGCCTACGCGGAATGGGCACGGCTCGGCGGCACGCGCCGGACCGAGGCTACGGGCCTGGGCGCCAGCCTGATGTTTACAGGGGTGATGCTTATGCCGTCGGCGTTCTCCGTCGCCGTGACAACGCTCGGCGACTACGCCGCGGCCTATGCAGTCGCCGGCGGGCTTGCGGCTGTTTCGGGATTGCTTCTACTCGGTGGCGGCCGTTCACGCTGAAGATTCTCAATATAAGAAAATAAACGTGATTCAGAATTCCAATTTCACGATATTACTGTCGAGTGGTCCGGCGGCAGGCGGTGCCGACCATAACAGGGATAATAGCGGACAAACAACTTAGGGAGCGAACCGATGACAAGCCTTGATCGCTGCTACAACATCTTTGATCTGCGCGAGGCAGCGCAGCGCAGCCTGCCCAAAGGGATCTTCGAATACGTCGACAAGGGCACTGAGGACGGGATTTCGCTCGAGGAAAACCGGGCGGCGTTTCAGCGCATCAAACTGCGCACGCGTTTTCTCAACGATTGGTCGACGCGCGACCTCGGCACCGAGATCTTCGGCAAGCGCATCAATCTGCCGTTCGGGATCGCTCCTACGGGCAGCGCCGGACTGATGTGGTATCAAGGCGAGGTGGAGCTGGCGAGGGCGGCCGCGGCGGCGGGCATTCCTTTCACGCTGGCCACGGGCGCGCTGACCTCCATGGAGGAAGTCACCAGGGCAGTGCCCGATGTACGCAAGTGGTTTCAGCTTTACCCCTGGGCGGATGAGGAGGGCTCCTACGAAATGGTCACGCGTGCGCGCGACCTGGGGTGGGAAGCTCTGGTAGTCACGATCGACGCCGCGCCGGGTCGCGGGCGCGAGCACAACGAGCGCAACGGCTACTCCTTTCCGTTCCGGCCCAACGTCACGGCGGCGGTGGACATGATGATACATCCCGGCTGGATGTGGCGCGTGATGCGCCAGTACCTCGTGAATGAAGGCATGCCCACGAACGCCAACTTTCCTGACCGCTACCGCCATACGATCCTCGACGGCAAGAAGCGCACGCGTCCGAAGGCATTCCAGGCGATGACCTGGGAACACATCCGGAAATTCCGCGACTTCTGGCCGCGCAAGCTCATCGTGAAGAGCATTCTGAGCGCTGATCAGGCGCGGGCCGCTGTCGATGCGGGCGCCGATGGCATTGTCGTGTCGAATCACGGCGGACGCGCCTTCGATAGCGCCATCGCGACCATCGACGTGCTTCCGGAGATCGTCGAGGCGGTCGGCGACCGTTGCACTGTCATACTCGACAGCGGCATCCGCCGTGGCAGCGACATCGTCAAGGCGCTGGGCCTCGGTGCCAAGATGGTGCTGGTCGGCAGGGCGACGCTTTACGGCACGGCATGCGGCGGGCAGGCGGGCGCCGCGAGGACGATCAAGATACTTTCAGAGGAAATGGAGCGCAGCTTCGGCTACGTGGGCGCGCGGCGGATTTCCGAAATCGGTCCGCACATCTTCGCACATCGGGTTCTCGGGATGTAAAGCCCCGCGCAGGCGTCAGCCACAATCGCTCTCGACCTGGCGTTGGAAATCTGCGTTCTGTGTGCATCCATAGTTATTGTAGGGTGCGCACCGCGCACCGTTCTGCTTCGCTTCAAGTGTTCCCTTGACCGGTGTTTACGCGTGCGCGGTGCGCACCCTACGACTAACTTCGAATTTACTACTGCTCAAGCTTGATGCCCGCCGACTTGATGACCTTTGCCCACTTCCTGATTTCCGCCTGAAAGTAAGCGCCGAATTCTGCGGGTGACTGTCCTCCCGGTTCGGCGCCCTGACTCAACAGCGATTGATGAACGTCGGGCGACTTCAATGCGGCGCGGGTGTCTTTTAACAGACGGTCAATCACCGCTGGGGGCGTTTTTACGGGGACGAGCATTCCAAACCACGAGCTCGATTCGAAGCCCGGATAGGACTCCGCGATAGTCGGAATTTCCGGAAGCGCCTGCGCGCGCTTGAGGCTGGTGATGGCAAGGCCGCGCACCTTGCCGCTCTTCACATGCGGCAAGGTTGATACGGTGCTGCTGAAAAGCATCTGAATTTGAAATTCTAAGGATTAGCCGTGAAGCGCTTACTTTTTCTGCGGGGGTGAGGGCAACGCTTCCACAACGCCTGTCGCATGCAGCTCCCGTATTTCCGCCTCGCCAAATCCCAGCCTGCGTAATATCTCGTCGGTATGCTGTCCGACGCGCGGCGGCGGGGAATGAATGCGGGCCCCCGTTTTCGATAGCTGATACGGCGCCTTGGGCACGCATATCGAATAGCCCAGTTCCGCATCGTAGGGAAAACGGTGCATGAGCCCGCGATGCACAACTTGCGGATTCTCGATGGCCTGATACAGATCGCGTACGGCCATCGCGGCCACGCCCGCATCGGAGACGATTTCCTCCCACTCCAGCGCCGTTTTTTGCTTGAGCGTTTTTTCAATTTCCGCGCACAAGGCCGCATAATTCTGGGCAACCACGCCTGGATTGCAGAAGCGCGGATCCTGTGGAATATCGGTGCGGCCGATCGCTTTCCAGAAGCGCGCCCGGCGCGACTCCGTCGTGGCCGCCACGGACAGGATGCCTTCCTTGCAATGGAAAATATTCGAGATGTACCGCCCGTCGCCGTTGCCCCGCAGCGGCTTGTAGTTGCCTGTGGTAGCCGCTTCACAGATATCGGCGCCCGCCATGGTCATTGCGGTATCGAGCATGGCGCAGTCGATGTACTGGCCTTCGCCGGTCTGCGTTCGGTAATACAGCGCTGAGACGATGCCCAGTGCCGCGGCGTAGCCGGTGGCGTAGTCGGCCATC
>JANMXV010000487.1:0-15664 GCA_031381325.1 Betaproteobacteria bacterium
ACCGAAATCGGAATCAAGTCATTAACCGGGTCGTACGGCAGCCGTGCCATCAGCGTCGCGTTGATCGCGTGCGACGGATTGACGAGCACGATGGTATGACCGTCCGGCGTAGCCTTCGCTGCTATATCGATACCGATTACCATGCCCGCGCCAGGCCGGTTGTCGGCCACGATCTGTTGACCCCATGCCGTAGTGTAGCGATTGCCGAGAACGCGCACGATCTGATCCGAGCCGCCGCCGGCGGCGGTGGGGATGATGAAGCGTATCGGTTTAGTGGGAAAATTTTGCGCGGCCGATGCCGCGCTACACAACAGGGCGGCAAGCCCGAACGCCACAATTAATTTGCTTTGCATGAAATCTCCCGTAATTAGGCCACTAACAAAAAGGTCGCGGCCCTAGCCGAACATTGTAAGTTCAACAAAATAAAGCTAGGCAATTGGCGATAACAGCATCACCTATTGTGGGCGGGTTAGGCGCGTCGTTCGCGCCATAACCCGCCCTTGTAGTGTTATTTCAACGGCAGCGGCACGCCAGCCGGCAACGGCGTTTTGTCCACGTTCAGGCACATCGACACCAGCGAGTAGTATCCGTTGACCGCAATCAGGTCGAACACGCCGCGCTCGCCAAAGCGATCCACTGCGCGCTTAAAGTTGGCGTCGCTCACGCCCTTCGTTTCATGCAGCTCACGCGAGAAATCGTAAATAATTGCTTCGTCGGCATCCATGTTCGCCGGGCGGCGGTTCTCGGCAACGTCCTTTGCTTTGGCCGGATCAAGCCCCGCTTCAAGCGCCAGCTTGCAATGCGCGTGCCACTCGTATTGCGAAGTCCAGTAGCGCGCCGTGACCATGATCGCCAGTTCATTCAGCTTCGGCGGCAACGAGCTCTTGAAGCGGATTTCGCCGCCGAGCGCCTGCACCAGATTGCCGATGCCGGGGCTTCGCAACATGACGTTGAACGGCCCGCCCAGTGGCCCCGGCGTGGACGCGCTGGAATTTCCCATCTTTGAGCGAGGCCCGGAGCGGATCGCGTCATACACGGCGCGTTGCTCGGGGGTTAAGTTTTCGACCGGGAGTAGTTTGAAGCGGCGGGGGTCTGTCGTTGCGGTTGTGTCTTTGGGGTTGCTCATTGTTTGTCCTGATGGTTGGGAAGGTTGGAAATTCACATGGCCTGTCGGAGTTTACTTGCCTGGAATTGATTTTGCGGTAGAGCATAGGCTAGCCAAACAATACCACCACAACTCAAATCGGATCCCAGGAAACCACGTCTGGCGACCGCTCCAACGGATAAAACTGCCTCTGCATCGCCGGCAGCGCCACCTGCGCAATCGCTTCGGGCGTCCACTCGGGCGTGTAATGCACCGAACGTATCGGCCGCGGCTGGCTGAACAGCATGATCTCGTTGGCGCGTACGCCGAAAATCTGCCCGGTCACTTCCGCCGCCGCATCACTCACCAGAAACACCGCCATCGGCGCAACTTTACGCGCTTCCATTTTCATCAGTTGCCCGGCGCGTTCTTTTTCTTCAGGGGTGTTGGTGGGGATCGAGCTCGTCATGCGGCTCCACGCGAACGGCGCGATGCAGTTCGAGCGTACGCGGTGACGGCTGAGATCGAGCGCGATGCTTTTCGAAAGCGCGGCAATGCCAAGCTTGGCCGCGGAGTAATTGGCCTGACCGAAGTTGCCGATAAGCCCGGAGGTAGAGGTCATGTGTACAAACGCGCCAGAATTTTGTCCTCGCATGGGGTTGGCGGCGGCGCGGCTCATGAAAAACGCGCCATCGAGATGCACCGACAGCACCGAGCGCCAGTCGTCTTCACTCATTTTGTGGAAGATGCGGTCGCGCAAAATGCCGGCGTTGTTGACCACGGCGTCGATGCGGCCATAAGTATCCACCGCGCACTGGACGATGCGCTCCGCCGAGACCCAGGTTGAAACCGAATCCGTGCTGGCAACCGCTACGCCGCCTGCGGCTTTGATTTCATTCACCACTTTTTGCGCTGCGCCTGCACTGTCGGCATTGAGTTCGCCGCCGAGCGCAGCGCCGATGTCGTTGACCACCACCTTCGCGCCATTCGCCGCCATGGCTAATGCCATTTCACGGCCGATGCCGCCGCCTGCGCCGGTTACTACGACTACCTTGTCTTGTACGCTGTTGCCCATGACTCTTCCTTATCTTCCTTGTTTACGTTCACTGAATCCGAAATTTTCCACACTGTCGTTCCCGCCCCCGACTAATGCATTCGAGGGCAGGCTGCGGCGGGAACCCATAACACAGCTACCCAACCACTTCCACATACAAATCCCGCCATCGCGGATTTTTCTCCTGAATCAACTTGATCTTCCAGGCGCGATTCCATTTCTTGATCTGCTTTTCGCGTGTGATGGCTGATTGGACGTCGTCGTGTACTTCGTACCAGACCAGTTGTTTGACACTGTATTTCTTGGAAAAGCTTTCAGTAAAACCTTCTTGATGTTGCCACGTGCGCTTAACGAGATCGGATGTGACACCAATGTAAAGGGGGCCATAGCGACCGCTTGCGAGCATGTAAACGTAGTAGTTCTTCGCCACTGTGTTATGGGTTCCCGCCTTCGTGGGAACGACAGCGTTTGGATAGCGCTGCCATCACGCAATAGGTGGCGCCAAAACAATTACCCCGTCCGCCTCCGAAACTTCTGAAACCCCGCCGGCTTCAACGGCGCCATGCGCTTGACCGCACCGGCGTTGACGATGACTTCGCCCACATAGAAATCGCCGTGCTTGTCGGCCCAGATGCCGTGGGGCGCGACGAAGTTGCCGGGCAGCACCGGGTTTTCACCGCCGACCTGCGCGTAGATTTTCGCGTCGGGGTCGCACACGGTGACGCGCGCGATCGGCGAGTGGCCGCACGGCGGGTAGATCATGGTTTGATCGTGCGCGGGCAGCGGGCCTTCGGAGCGCTTCATCATGTAGTTGTGAAAGCCGCCCTCAGCGATGTGGATCATGTCCTGATTGTCGATGAACAGGTCGTACGGGCGGTTGAGGAAACCCCACTCGCGCAGGTATTCGCCGTCAGGCTTGAAAATCTGCACGCGTGAGTTTTCGCGATCAGCCACGTATACCAGGCCCGCGCTGTCCACCGCGATGCCATGCGGCAGGATGAACTGGCCCGGCCCGCTGCCCGGCTCGCCCCACGAGAACAGCAGCTTCCCTTCTTTGGAAAACTTATGCACGCGGCAATTGCCGGAGCCGTCGGCGATGTACATGTCGCCGATGGGCAGCACGGCAACGTTCGTCACACGATGAAATGGCCCCGCCGCGTGCCGCACCGGACTCACGCCTGTTTTGTAGCCGGTGTCGGCGGCCTTGCCCGATTCGCCGAGCGTCATCAGCTTTTTGCCGTCGGTGGTGAATTTGTGTACCGTGTGGTCTTTGTCGTCCGCCAGCCACAGGTAGTCTTCGTGATCGATGAATATGCCGTGCGGGCCTTTGAACACGCCCTCGCCCCACGCGTTGAGGAATTTGCCTTCCTTGTCGAAAATGATGATCGGATACTTGCCGCGGTTGAACACATACACGTGATCCTTCGAGTCGCACGCAACACCCGCGACTTCGATGAAGCTATAGCCCTCGGGCATTTGCTCCCAGCCTTTGATCACTTCGTATTCGATTTTATGTGGTCCGAGGGCCATAAAACTTTCCTTTTAAAAACAAATAGTTATGAGAGTATCACTAAGAAAAATCATTTAACCACAGATGAACACAGATACACACAGATGAAGGGCAGAACGAGACGTCTGCAATGACCGAAATAACTTTGTAAATGGATTGCGTGTTATCGAACTCTGGACGCTAGTGATTTTGAACTTGATTTTATCTGTGTGTATCTGTGGTTAATGTTTTTAGTCTTTTCGTTCAACTTTTCTCATCTACCACGCGCATCAATTTCCTTCACCAGCTTGCCCCACTTCTCCGTGCCGCCGCGCATGGTTTTTCCCAGATCTTCCGGCCCACCCGAGACGATGTCGCCGCCCAAACTCAGAAAGCGCTGGCGCACGTCAGATTGCTGTAATGTTTTGGCGATGTCTGTGTGCAGTCGTGCAATCACGGCGTGCGGCGTGCGAGCGGGAACGACTATACCGTACCAACTTGCAGCCTCGTATCCCGACAGCGTTTCCGCCAGGGCAGGAATTTCGGGCGCGGCCTGCGAACGCTGCACACCGGTGACCGCAAGGCCTTTCAAGCGTCCCGAGCGTATCGACGGCAGCGCCGACGCGAGATTGGGAAAATACATCGCCACTTCGCCGGAGATGGTGTCGTTCAACGCCTGCGCCGTAGTGCGGTAGGCAACTTCGATGATGAATTGTTTACCCAGGCTGTCGGTGAGCTTTAACGCGATCTGCCGGGCAACGATGTCGGCGGCGGTGCCCGTGCTAAACGCGACAATGATGCGCAGCGGTCTATCGGGAAATGTCTGCGCTTGCGCATTCGCAGCCACGCACAACGCGGCAATCCAGCAAATTCGACAACGCATGATCTACTCCGGGTGAGCGAGAACAATGAACACGGCACGGCGGCTATAATTGTAGCGCCATCCCAAGTCTCATCACACCGAGGAAATCATGTCTGATCGTGCCCCTAGTGCTGCTGCTCAATTGCGTAAATTGTTAGCCCAACCCGGTTGCATGGTCGCGCCCGGTGTTGCTGATGCCTTTGCCGCACGGCTGGTGAAGCTGGAAGGCTTCGAGGCCATCTACATGACCGGCTTCGGCACCAGTCTCACGCGCCTGGGCATGCCTGATGTGGGTCTGCTGACGGCTACCGAAATGATCGACAACGCCAGCCGCATCGTCGATGCCTCCGAATTGCCGTTGATTGCCGATGCCGACACCGGTTACGGCAACCCCATCAACACGCGGCGCACCATCCGCGACTATGAAAAAGCCGGTGTCGCGGGCGTACACATCGAAGATCAGGCATGGCCCAAACGCTGCGGGCATCTCGCCGGCAAGCGCGTGATTCCCACAGCGGAAATGGTGGCCAAGATCAAGGCCGCCTGCGACGCGCGACGCGACCAGGATTTCGTGATCATCACGCGCACCGACGCGATGGCCGTCGAGGGACTGGAATCCGCACTGGAGCGCGGCGAGCGCTACCGCGAGGCTGGCGCCGATATGCTGTTCATCGAAGCGCCGGTCGGCCGCGAACAAGTTGAAATCGTCTCCGGGCGTTTCAAGGGCGTGCCGCTTCTTTACAATATGGCGGCGAGCGGCAAGACACCCGATCTGCCCGCGGATGAACTCGGCAAACTCGGCTTCAAGCTGGCTATTTATCCAAACTGGGTGATACTCGCGGCGATTCCGGCGATGCAGAATATTTTGCGCGAACTCAAAAAAACCGGCTCCATCGCGCACATGCGTGATCAGGTGGCGACGTTCAAGCAGTTCACCGAAATTGCGGGTTTGCCGGAAATACAAAAGCTCGAAGAAAAATACGGTTTGCCGGAAGACCAGCGCGCCGGCTTGTAGGCGCCTGCTTGGGAACCAGACCGCAAGCAGGGAGGAGACGTCGTGCGTACTCGCTTTAATTTTACTTTGCTCACCCCGATTGCTGCTGCGCTGGCTGCGGCATTTTCGTTGCCCGCCATTGCGCAAACCAAACTACCCGAGGTGCGCGTCGAAGCTCGTCGCGACTCGCCGCTCAACAACGATGCGCGTGCGGACAGCGCAAGCCTGCTCGGCCTGACACCGCGCGAGACACCGGCGACGGTGGAAGTCATCGACCGCGCGACGATGGAGTCACGCGGGTTGCGCAGCGTGTCCGAAGCCATGCAGGGCGCGGTGGGCGTGACGGCGGGCGATCATCCGGCGGAACCGTCGGCGTTTTCGATGCGCGGGTTTTCCAGCAGCCAGATCAATACGCTCTACAACGGCATCAAGATCGGTCCGCAGAACATGACCTCGCGCATCATGGATACCGGCAATCTCGAGCGCATCGAAATACTCAAAGGCCCGGCGTCGCTGATGTCGGGCGAAGGCGCAGCCGGCGGCGCAGTCAACCTCGTCACCCGCAAGCCGCACAGTGGCCCCATCGAGAATGAAGCCACTATTTTGTTCGGATCGTTCCGCACGGTGCGCGCAGGCTTTGGTTCGGGCGGCAGCACTGCGGTGCAGGGATTGGACTACCGCTTCGACGTAAACCGTTCGTCGAGCAACGGTTTCATCGACGACACCTGGAGCCGCAACTGGCATGTGTCTGGCGGCCTCGACTATCAGATGTCCAGCACCTTCAAACTGTGGGGTGCAGTGGAATACAAGGAAGACCGTTCCAGTGCGTATTGGGGCACGCCACTGGTGCCGCTTGCATTTTCAGGAGGCAATGCTACCAGCAGCATCGTGTCGGGCACCTATATTTCGAACTACAACGGCACCAACCTCGGGCCAATTACCATCGATGGCCGCACGCTGAAAACCAATTACAACGTGCTCGACAATCGCAACACCGCAGAAGAATATTTTTTGCGCGGCGGGTTCGACTGGACCATCGGCAGCGGACTCGCCCTGCGTGATCAGGTCTACTACTACAATGCCAAGCGCGAATGGTTCAACAACGAGATAACCGCCTTTAATACCGGTAATGGGCAGATCGACCGCGAGCGCTTCTATGTCGCGCACGACCAGAAGCTGATCGGCAACAAACTGGAATTGCAATGGGATGCCAATATCGCCGGCAAGAGCAACCGCATGGTTGCAGCAGTGGATTACAGTTCGCTTAACTTTGAGCGTCCGGGCGCGGCGAATTTCCCGTTTGATAACGTGCCGGTGGTCAACCCACCACGCGGCACATACGGCCTGTTGACCACGCAGAAGCAAACCGCTGACATTCGTAACATTGCGCTGTCCATCGAAGACCGGCTCAAACTCACGCCGGCACTGACGCTGCTCGGCGGCGTACGTCACGAGACCATTGATCTCGACCGGACATCCGTCAACATCGCCGGCGCGAACCGGGCCGGTTTCCCGTTTTCTACGAGCTTTCATCCCACCACGGGACGTGCGGGCCTGACCTATGAGCTGGCGCCCGGACTCACTCTCTACGGGCAATACGCGACCGGCGCGGATGTGGCCGCCAACAACCTGTTCCTGCTCGGCGCCACGCAACCGCTGCAACTCACGCGCGCGCGCACGGTTGAGGCCGGCGTCAAACACTTGTTCTGGGAGCGCAAGGCGGAATGGAATTTCGCGCTGTTCGACATCGAGCGGCGCAATGTTTATTCAGCGCAAGGCGGTCAGTCGCTCAATATCGCGGGCAAGCAACTGTCCAAGGGCGCGGAAGTGTCGCTCGCGGTACGGCCAACGCCGGCGTGGAATCTGTGGGGCAACGTCGCCTACACACACGCGCGCTATGCCGACTACGATTTCGCGGGCGGTTCGTTCTCCGGCAACACGCCGCCCAACGTACCGCGCATCGTGGCCAATGCGGGAGCCTCGTATCGCTTCAACACGTCCACACCCCTGGAGGTCGGCGGCTCGGTGCGGCATGTGGGTGAGCGGTTCCACAGCGATGCCAACACCGTCAAACTGCTGGCCTACACCGTGGGTGACGCTTACGCATCAACAGAAATCGGCAAGGCCAAATTGTCGTTCCGCGTGCGCAACCTGAGCAACGAAAAATATGCGATCTGGAGCGACCCCTTCTACCCGGATCAGATTCTGCTCGGCGCACCGCGCAGCTACGAGATGACGGCGTCGATGAAGTTTTAGACGCGGGAATGAACGCAAATTATGCGCGCGCTGGTACTGATACACCGCTGGCTCGGTATAGTGTTTTGTTTGTTGTTTGCGATGTGGTTCGCCAGCGGCATGGTGATGCATTTTGTGCCGTTTCCGTCGCTTAGCGAAACGGAGCGGGTCGCGGGCCTTTCCGCGCTTGAATCCACCGGCCTCGCGATTGCCCCACGCGATGCGCTAATGGTGTTGGGCGAGCATGACTTGCAACGGCTGCGCCTGGTCGCGCTCGCTGGTGTCCCCGTATACATCGGCGCCCGGCAGGACGGCACAACGAAAGCGCTGGACGCGCGCAGCGGCAAGAAGCTAGTCGTGGATGACACATTTGCGCTCGCCAGCGCACGAGCACATGCGCGCGCACGAGGCATCGACGCCACGCATGCCACGCTCGCGGCAACCGAATCTCACGACCAGTGGAGCGTGCCCAATGGTTTGGATGCGCACCGCCCGCTGCATCGTGTTGCACTCCACGACGCCACCGATAGGGCGCTTTACGTATCATCAATAACGGGTGAAGTCGTGCTCGACACCAGCAGGCATGAGCGCGCGTGGAATTGGGCCGGCAGCGTGCTGCACTGGATTTACCCGACGATCCTGCGCAAGCACTGGGCGGCATGGGACAGTACGCTGTGGTGGCTGTCGCTGGTGGCAATGATCGGCGCGCTGGCGGGCGCTGCGTTGGGGGTGGTACGTCTGAAGAGATTCCATTCCCCTTTTCGCGGATGGATGTACTGGCACCACGTGCTCGGGCTGAGCTGCGCGGTGTTTGTACTCACATGGATTTTCAGCGGCTGGTTGTCGATGGATCATGGACGGATTTTCTCCAACGGCAAACCAACCGCCGGCGAACGCACGCGCCTTCTTGGCACGGCGTTGTCGCAGACCAACCTTCCAGACAGGGTGGACATCAAAACGCCATCCCGGGAAGTCGAATGGTTTGCGTTCGCGGGACAAACCGTTATGCGAGTCATTGATCAGACCGGAGATCGCCGCCTGCGCGCGGGCGCACAAAGCGGCCCCTGGCTTTCCACGGAACAAATTAACAACGCGGCAAAATCACTGGAGGCATCATGTGCGCCAACAATGACGATACCTGCCGGCGATGCGTATGCCGCACGGTCCGTCGCAATCGGCGCGCCGGTGTATCGAATTGCCTGCGGCGAAACCTGGTTTCACATTGATGGCGCGGATGGCCGCATCATCGAAAAGCTCGACGCCTCGCGCCGCGCGTATCGCTGGACTTATCAGGCACTGCATACACTGGATTTTCCGGGACTGGCAGAGCGGGAAACATTGCGCACGTTGCTAATTATTGTTCTGTGTACGGGCGGGCTGGCATTCAGTCTGACGGGTGCGGTGATCGGATGGCGCCGGCTGAAACGCACTGCAAGCTAACTCGACACAAATTTACATGCAACATCGAATTTTGAAATGGTTACGTTACACTCGACACCCATGAATTACGAACTCAGTTTGTATAAGGACGAAATGGCGCCGCAGGCAATGATCCATCTGCCTGCGGCGGAAAGCGTTCGCGCAATCTATGTCGTCTCCGGCGGCTTACGCGTGCGCAGCGGCAACTTCAATGGCGTGTTGGGCGCAAACAGTGCGTTTCACACCAGCGATACCACACAATTTGCGGCCGCGCATATCGCGACAGCAGCGCTGCGCTGGCAGCTCACGCGCGCGGGTGAGCCGGATGCGTGTGCAACGGGCGAAGGCGTCACCAGCACCAAGCTCCTCAGCGCAGCGATGCAACTCGACCCTTCGCAAAGCTATCTGCTGCGCTGCGACCGTGTGGATTTTCCGCCCGGCGGCGAAGCGCTCACGCATACGCATCGCGGCGGCGGCATGCGCTGCCTGCTGTTTGGCGGCATCGACATTCATACCATGGGCGCGGTGCATCGCTACGTGCCGCTGGAACCGTGGTTCGAAGCGGGGCCTGATCCGGTGTATGCGAAGGCGTCCCCCATGGTGGCCACGGGCTTTGCGCGGGTGATGATTCTGCCTATTGGACTGCTCGGCAAGTCTTCGATCACCTACGTCAACGCCGAAGATTTAAACAAACCCAAGAATCAAAAGTATCAGGTATTCATCGACACGCCGATCACGCTGCCGGCGTGAATGCGCCGATGCTAAGATGGCCGTAACCAAACCGGTGAGGGGGAAATCATGAAGTCTGTTTTTGTCGCACTCGCGATGGCAGTCACGGTCGCGCTCACCGCCAGTTCGCACGCACAGCCCTACCCCACCAAAACCATCCGCATCGTCGTGCCCTTCGCGCCCGGCGGCAACGTAGACATTAACGCGCGCGCAGTGGCGCCGGGCCTTACCGAATTACTGGGGCAACCCGTGGTAGTCGATAACCGCGCCGGCGCCGGCGGCATGATCGGCGGCGAGATCGTTGCCAAGGCGCCGCCCGACGGCTACACGCTGCTAATGGCGTCGAATAGCGTTTACAGCGTCGCGCCGAATGTGTTCGCCAAGCCGCTGTATAACCCGCTACGCGATTACGCCGCGATTTCAGGCATCAGCAACGTGCCGTTCGTGCTGGTGATACATCCTTCGGTACCAGCGAAGAACTTCAAAGAGTTTGTTGCGCTGGTGAAAACCAGGCCGGGCCAAATGACCATGGCGACCGCAGGCACCGGCACTTCGAATCATCTGGTCGGCGAGTTGATCCAGATGAACGCCGGCATCCGCATGACCGGTGTGCCGTACAAAGGCAGCGGCCCGGCGCTGATTGATTTACTCGGCGGGCAAGTCGATTCGCACGTCGATCAACTCACGGCTTCGATGGGTTACGTGCGCACCGGCAAGATACGCGCGCTTGCCGTCACCACCGACAAGCGCGCGCCGCTGTTGCCCGAAGTGCCCACACTCGCCGAACAAGGTTTGAAAGGGTTTGACGCGACCACCATTACCGGTTTGCTCGCACCTGCCGCGACGCCCAAAGACATCATCGATCGTCTGCATGGCGCGATTGTGAAAGTCACCGCGCAGCAGACGATACGCGACCGCTTCGCCGCGCTCGGCGCTACCACGCTCGGTAATTCGCCAACTGAATTCGCGGAATACATCAAGCAGGACTACGCAAAAATGCAGAAAGTGGTGAAGGATGCAAACATACGCTCAGAATAAATTACTCAATAAAAACAAATAGTATGGAGTTTCAGCCCACTGCCGCTGCGCCGCTGTGCGCAGGCCCTGACCCGCAGCCTCGCAAGCCCGCGTTTACCTTGCCGCCGGGGGCGACCGACACGCACTTTCACATTTTCGGGCCAATGGCGCAGTACGGTTTTTCGGAAAATCGCATCTACACGCCGCCCGATGCTTTGCTTGCCGACTGGCAACGTCTTGCAACCACGCTGGGGGTTACGCGCGGCGTAATCGTTCAGCCCTCGGTGTACGGCACCGACAATGCGGTGACGCTGGCGAATCTGAAAGCCATGCATGGAAATTGGCGCGCGGTGGCGGTGGTTGAAGACAGCATCACCGACAAGGAACTTGAAGCGATGCATGCGCTCGGCGTGCGCGGCATTCGTTTCAACGTGGTCGATGTCGCCACAGAAAAAGGCGTACTGCCGATGAAGAGCGTGCGGCGCATGGCCGAACGCATCGCGCCGCTGGGTTGGCATGTGCAGTTTCTGATGCACGTCGATGATTACCCTGATCTGGAAAAAATGTTCGACGGCTTTCCGACGGACATCGTTGTTGATCATTTTGGTTACATGAAAGCTGCGAAGTGGAAAAATAAGGGACCCCAACATCCGGGCTTTCAGGCTTTCCTGCGTTTGCTCAAGGGCGGACGCTGGTGGTGCAAATTCACTGGCGCCTACCGGATCTCGTCGCATGACATGCCCTATCCGGATGTAACGCCACTGGCGCACGCTATCATCGAAGCCAACGCTGATTGCGTGGTGTGGGGCACCGACTGGCCGCATCCCAAGCACGAGAGGGCGATGCCCAACGATGGTGAGATGTGCAACCGGCTGCTCGATTGGATTCCCGATGCGGCAATTCGTGAGCGCGTGCTCGCGGATAATCCGGCAACGCTTTACGGGTTTTAGTGAAGGAAAGCAGTGAGGGTCATTTGACCAATTAGATTCTGATTTTTCAAAAAGGGGAAGCCATCATGCGTAGTCAATTTTTCGTTGCATTGTTGTTTGCTGCATTCCTGTCGTCATGCGCCAGCACGAGCGGTAGCGGCGGTGCCGATCCGGCAGCGAAGGAGCAGGTCGCAGCCGCAGTCGCCGCGTGGGTCGCGGCGTACGACAGTCGCGATCCGGCTCGCATTTCCGCGCAATACGCGACAGATGCGGTATTTTGGGGCACGAGCTCAAAGACGGTCAGGGCAAACCCCGCCGCTATTGCTGAGTATTTCAAGGATGCCGGCAAGCGTCCTGATGCGAGGGCTCTAATTGGCGAGCAGCACATCCGCGTTTACGGCGATGTCGCGGTCGCCACCGGATACAACACCTTTTCGGACGTTCGTGATGGCAAACGCACGCCAAACCCGGCGCGCTTTTCAATGGTGTTTCACAAGCGCGACGGAAAATGGATTTTGGTAGATCACCACTCTTCGCGCATACCGTAGGTGCGATAAATTCCAGGTGCGTGCGACACAGAGCACGCCGTCAAAGTGAGCGCTAGCCGTCTTTATTCAAGCGCTTGTTTATAAAGGATATTTATGCCTTCTCCGCAGACGCTGTTCGAGAAGATCTGGTCGCAACATGTAGTGGTGGACAAGGGCAACGAAGCGCTGCTCTACATCGACCGCAACCTGCTGCATGACGGCGCGTTTCACGCGTTCACCGCGCTCGCCAAGGAAGGGCGCAAAGTGCGCAAACCGCGGCAGAACCTCGCCACCGCCGATCATTACGTGCCCACGCGCGAACGCGACAAGGGCCTCGCCAGCGTGGTCGATGCCGATGCACGCGAAATGATCCGCCTGTTCGACGCCAACGGCGCCGAGCACGGCATTCGCTGCTTCGGCATGAACGATCCGCAACAGGGCATCGTGCATGTAATCGGTCCCGAAACCGGTTTCACCCAACCGGGCATCACCCTGACCTGCGGCGACTCGCACACTTCCACCCACGGCGCGCTGGGCGCGTACGCCTTCGGCATCGGCGCCTCGCAATTAAAGCAGGTGCTGGCCACGCAATGCCTGTGGCAGAAAAAGCCCAAAACACTGCGTATCACGGTTGACGGCACACTGGGCGCGGGCGTTACCGGCAAGGATGTGATTCTCGCCATCATCGCGAAAATCGGCACCGCAGGCGCCACCGGTCACGTCATCGAATACGCAGGCAGCGTGTTTCGTGCGATGGCGATGGAAGGCCGGCTCACCGTGTGCAATATGTCGATAGAAGCGGGTGCGCGCGCGGGCATGATCGCACCGGACGATGTGACGTTTCAATACCTCGCGGGACGCGAATACGTTCCCAAAGGCGCGCTGTGGGACTCGGCGTTGGTGATGTGGGGCGCGCTGCCCAGCGACGAGGCCGCGACCTTCGACCGTGATGTGTCTTTGGATGGAAACACCATCGAGCCCACACTCACCTGGGGCACCAGCCCGGAAGAAGCGCTGCCGGTGAGTGCCGCGATTCCCGACCCCGCATCATTCAGCGATGCGAACAAGCGCGCACACGCCGAATCCGCGCTGCGCTACATGGATTTGAAACCCGGAACGCCGCTCACCGACATCCGCATCGATCGCGTGTTCATCGGCACCTGCACCAACGGCCGCATCACCGATTTGCGCGCGGCGGCAGCGGTGTTGAAAGGCCGCAAAGTAGCGGTGCAAGGCTGGGTGTCGCCCGGCTCCACCGCTGTAAAGCGTGAGGCCGAAGCTGAAGGTTTGCATCGCATATTCGAAGAAGCAGGTCTCGAATGGCGTGCCTCGGGCTGCTCCGGCTGCGCCGCGATGAACGGCGACTTCGTACCGGCGGGCATGCGCGCCGCTTCAACCTCAAACCGCAACTTCGAAGGCCGGCAGGGCAAAGGCGCACGCACACATTTGATGAGCCCGGCGATGGCGGCGGCGGCTGCCGTTACGGGGCATGTGACCGATGTGCGCAAGTTAATGTCGTGAAAGACGTTTTAACCACGGATGAACACAGATGAACACAGATTTTCAAAGTCAAGCGCACTGGCAGTTATCTGTGTGTATCTGTGTTCATCTGTGGTTAATTGAATTCAGGGAATTACCATGAAACCGTTCACCCAGCTCACCGCTGTCGCGGCGCCCTTCGACATGGCGAATATCGACACCGACAAAATCATTCCCGCTCGCTATCTGCGCAAACTGCGCACGACGGAAGCAGGCTACGGCCCATGGCTGTTTTACGATATGTGTTTTGATGCAAACGGCAAGGAACGCCCTGAGTTCGTACTCAATCAAACGCCGTGGCGCAACACCGGCATCATCGTCGCCGCCGAGAACTTCGGCTGCGGCTCATCGCGCGAAGGCGCCGCTTACGCCATGCTCGACTGGGGCATAAGCTCGGTGATCGCGCCCTCATTCGGCGACATCCACTACGCCAACGAAATCCAGAACGGCATGCTGCCGGCGATTCTCGCGGAGGAACACTGCGCCGTGCTGCGCGCGCAATTGAAAGCGCATCCGGGTTCAAACATCAGCATCGATCTGGAATCGCAAACCATCACCGGCCCCGACGGCAAGACGTATCGCTTCGACATTGACGCGGTGTACAAAGAGCGCCTGCTTAAGGGACTCGACGACGTGGGCTTGGTGTTGCAGGAATTGCCGGCAATAGAGGCGTTTGAGAAACGGCACTTTGCGAAGATGCCGTGGCTGGCGTAGCTGGCGACGATTCTATTTTTGTAATAAAGGCGATGTGTTACGACTTCCCGGTGCCCTGGGAATACGCAACCCTGAAGGCGAGAAAGTAGTACCGCAAAGTGTGGAATCACCCTATAATCCAGCGCACATTTGACCGTAGATAGTGGATTGACAGCCTTCAATATCAAGAACCCGCGCGATGTAGCCGCCTACACGGTCGGCGAGGCTGCCCATTATTTGGGTGTCCCAGTATCGACCATGCGGTCCTGGTTTGCTGGACAATCCTACTCGCATCAAGGCAAGACGAGGCGGTTCCAGCCTGTCATCAGGCCAGCCGATCCAAAGACGCTCGGCCTGTCATTCTCCAATCTGGTGGAGGCGTATGTGCTGGCGGCAATCCGTCGAAAACATCGTATCGGTCTGCCCAGCATTCGTAAGGGATTGGCTTACCTGACCAGCAAGTTCTGCTCCCCACGCCCGCTGCTGAACGCACAGTTCGCGACCAAAGGCGCGGAGTTGCTAGTGGAGCATCTCGGCGAAATCATCAATTTGTCGCGCAACAGACAGGTTGAAATGGCCGCGATGATTCTGGCCTACCTCGAACGCGTTGAGCGCGACGCCAAGGGTGTGCCGATCAAGCTGTATCCGTTCATGCGTTCGCAACCGCTGCACGAGCAACCGCGCACCGTCGTAATCGATCCACGGGTGTCTTTCGGTCGCCCGGTGTTGGCGGGAACCGGGATCCCAACAGCAGTACTCGCCGAGCAGTTCAAGGCAGGCGATCAGCCGAAGGACCTCGCAAGAGAGTACGGTGCAGACGAACAAGCGGTCTGGGACGCGATCCGCTGCGAGCTCGACCTCCAGGCCGCCTGAGCCGCTCGTCCTGTTTGTTGACGAGGCGCTCGACAGCCTGACGGTAGTTGATGCGTTGCGTGCAGCCGGCGCGACCGTAGAGCGCCTCACCGATCACTTCCCCAAAGGCACTCCCGACGAAACGTGGCTCGCCTATGCAGGCGGTCGAGGTTGGGTTGTGCTCACCCGCGACAAACGCATCCGCTACCGGCAACTGGAACGGCTTGCACTGACAGAGGCA
>JANMXV010000718.1:0-1015 GCA_031381325.1 Betaproteobacteria bacterium
CATATTGCCGCCGACCATGCGTCGAAACGTGCGCGCGCGTTCGATGTACGCTCGGCTGCCGCACAGCACCGAGCCTACCGGCGCCGAAAGCCCTTTCGATATACAAAAACACACGGAGTCGGTGTGCTGCGCGATCTCGCGCGCAGCGACCCCCAGCGCCGCCGCTGCGTTGAACAAGCGCGCACCGTCGGTATGCACCGGCACGCCGTGCTCGCGCGCGAGGGCATGCACCGCTTGCATGTGCGCCAGCGGCAACACCGCGCCGCCGGCCTGATTGTGCGTGGTTTCCATGCACACCAGCGCGGTGCCGAGATTGTTGCGTGTCATGGGGCGGATTTTTTCACGCAAGGCGTCTATAGCCATCGCGCCGCGTGTGCCCGGCACCCCCTTGTGGAACATGCCCGCCAACCCGGCGATGCCGCCCAGCTCCGACACCAGAATATGCGCGCTGGCTTCGAGCAGCACTTCGCCGCCGCGCTGCGCATGCGCGAGCACCGCTACCAGGTTGGTCATGGTGCCGCTCGGCATGAACGCGCCGGCATCTTTGCCGGTGCGTTCGGCGGCGAGCGCTTCCAGCTTCATCACGGTTTCGTCGCCGTCGCGCGAGTCGTCGCCATAGCTCGCTTCGCGCATCGACTCGAGCATGGCTTCAGTGGGACGGGTGATGGTATCGCTGCGTAGATCGATCATTTTAATTTCTCAATAAAATCATATAATTATATGATGTGCGCTGCCAACAAACAGTCGGCGACTTCGGCAAAGCCCGCGCCGCAGCGACTGCGACTGATGTATGCGGGCAGGTGTTCAACACGATTTCCAAAATCACGAATATTCGCAACGCCCACCGCCTGCGGAAAGTATCCAAACATCGGCGCATCGTTCGGTGAATCACCAACGAACACATAGTCACCACGCGTGGCATCGAGATCAACGGCGAACGCCTCGCGCATCAGCGTTTTGGTCATGCTGAGTTTATCGTAGCTGCCAAACCAGCCGTTAACGTGGATCGAACTAA
>JANMXV010000594.1:0-3876 GCA_031381325.1 Betaproteobacteria bacterium
CGAGCCTGGCTGCAATGGTTGCATTCGCCATGCTGGCCGTACCCATCGCCAGCGCACAAGGCACGCAACCCGCTCGCGAAGTGCCGGCGCGCATGCTCCCAGTGCCCACAACCGTCAGCCCGCAAATGCAAAAAATCATCGGCACGCCCATCAACCCCAACTGGAAGGTGATTCCCCAAACGCCCGAGGAATGGAAAGCCCAGGTCGTCAAAGCTGCGGCAGCCAGCGGCCATCGCACCCGGCACGCCGATGTCGGATCTGACCGGCGCGGGCGATTCGTTCCAAACCAATGCGATGGTCGATAACGTGCTGATCGCCTACGGCGCGAGTTGCGACGTGCGCGCGGCCCTATATGCCAACGGCCGCGACTTGAAGGACCCGCTGCTCTCTCCGGTTTATGGCGACATGACGGGGTTTCCCCCGACCATACTCAACACCGGCACACGCGATCTGCTGTTGAGCAACACCGTGCGCGTGCATCGCAATCTGCGTCGGGCCGGAGTTGTCGCCGATCTGCATGTGCATGAAGGACAGGCGCACGGCGGCTGGTACCGTGACTACACCGCGCCGGAAGCCAAAGAAACCTTTGAGGAAATAGCGCGGTTTTTTGACAGACACCTGGGGAAATAGACGATCCCCGCCCTCAAAATGGGAGTTTAAATTTCCTGTCCCTTCGAGGAGACGATCATGAAGCTCAAAATTAGCAATCCATTTTTAAAATGCAGCCGCAGCGCGATACTGGCCTTAATGACATCGCTGGCGCTGACCGCGATAGCGCAGGACTACCCTGCCAAAGTGGTGCGAATCGTGGTGCCGTTTCCCGCGGGCGGGTCCACCGACGTGCTCGCCCGCCTTGTCGCGCAAAAGTTCGCTGAATCGCACGGGCAGAACTTCATTGTGGAAAATCGGCCCGGTGCAACCGGTACCATAGCCGGCGCATTCGTGGCGAAAAGCGCGGCGGACGGCTACACGCTGATCATGCACTCGAGCAGCAGTTACACGGCGGGATTTCTGTATCGCAAGCTGAGTTACGATGCAGGACGCGCGTTCGCGCCTATCATCCGCTGCGCCATAAGCGGTTTATACATTGTCTCCGCCGCAACGCTGCCGGTCAGGAATATCAAGGAACTGGTTGCGCTTGGCCGCCGGCGCCCCAATGAAGTGACCTATGGCACCGTGGGCACAGGCAGCGTCGCGCAGCTGGCCGCGGAAATGTTCAACGCGGCCGCCGGCATCAAGACGCTCGCGGTAGCCTACAAGGGATCGGCGCCCGTGCTGGTTGCGCTGGCCTCGGGCGAGGTCGGTTTTTCCGTGCTGAATATTCTGGATCCGCAACCGTTCGTGAAGCAGGGAAAACTGCGCGGGCTGGCGGTCACCAGCATAAACCGTTCGCCCGCCATACCCGATGTGCCGACCCTGCTGGAGTCGGGCATCAACGTCGAGGCAAACTTGTGGACAGGGCTGTTCGCGACGGCAGGCACCCCGGCGCCCATCGTCAACAAGCTCAATGCGGAAATCGCGCGCTTCATCAGCGAGCCGCAAACGAACACCTGGATGGTGAACAATCTGGGGGGCGAGTTTTCGCCACACACCCCGGAACAGTTCAGAGAATTCCTGACGGGGGATACCGCGGGATGGCAAAAAATCATCAAGCAGATCGGGCTGCAGCTCGACTGACAAGGCACATTCCCTGCCGCTACTATGCCGATAGCGACGGCTATAGTGGAAATTTAATCGACACCGGTAATTTTCGTTTTCATTTCCAACTCAACGAAGGATTCATGATGAACAGGTTCGTAAACTCCCTGCCTCGTTATGCGCCTGACTATTTTTTTGGCTAAAAGGCCGAATACGAAGTTATAAGTATTTGTTATTAAAAGATTATTTATTTTTCTCATTCGCGGTTTGCCTACCATGAACATGCGAAACGAGTATTTCATACCAATAAATAGCACGATCATGCAAAAATTTGGCTATGTCCATCGCCTCCGCCCTCTTTTCCGACAGCCAGTCTCGCGTCTTGCGCTGGCTGTTTGGTCAGCCTGAGCGCGAGTTTCACTTGAGCGAGTTGCGGCGTCTGACGGGGCTAGGCAGCGCCTCGCTACAGCGCGAACTGAACCGCCTGGCCACGGCAGGGCTCGTGAATTCGGAACACGTCGGCAATTTGCGCCGCTTTCGCGCAAACCCGCGTAGCCCCGTTTACAGGGAGTTGATCAACCTGACGCGCAAGACGCTGGGCGCGGAACCGTTATTGCGCGAGGCGTTGCAGCCGCTCGCCGCCGAACTGCAAGCCGCATGGATTTACGGCTCCGTTGCGAAACTGACCGACACCGCACAAAGCGACATCGACGTCATGCTGATCGGCAACAACCTGCTGCTCAACAAAGTGCTTGAACTATTGGTGCCGTTGGAAGCGCAACTCGGGCGCAAGATCAACCCGACTTGCTACACGCCCGACGAATTCCAGCGCCGACGCGCCGAAGCGGATTCGTTCGTTAATCGCGTGCTGGCGCAACCCGTGATGCCGCTGATAGGAGCAGCCCCTGAGCCTGCCCGCGCTGGATAATCTGGTTCGCATCGGCCAACTCAAAGCCGAGCCGCGCAACGATCACGAGGCGAAGCGCTTGTTGCGCAATGGCGCGAACGCGCCTGCGCGACGCGCAACTGCACAGCCTTTCCACTGAAGGTCGCTTCACCAGCGCCTACAACGCTGCACACGCAGCAGCATTGGCGGCACTTCGGTGGCATGGCTATCGCAGTGATAACCGCTACATTGTGTTTCAGTGCCTCACCCACACGCTGAACTGGACCGCGCCGCAATGGCGCGTGCTGGATGCGGCTCTCAAGAAACGGAATATCGCAGAGTACGAAGGTTTTCTGGAAGTGGAAGAATCCACCATTGCGGAACTGTGCGCGCTGACAGAGACGTTGATTGCCGGCGTGAACATACTGGTTGAATCTTAGCGTGCATGAATTGGAATATTGTCCCGTGGAATTCCTGGACCGCTGCGTTGAAGCCTATATGATATGACCAACTGGAGCGCATCATGTCCGCCATCAATCTGGCCGAAGCCAAAGCTGGCGCAAACAGGCAATGTGCTGTTGAGCGGCGACCTTGCGCACTTCCGTGAAAACTATGAGACGAGCGGTGTACCCATCTTCAACGTCAATCGTGCTGAAACGCTGGCCTCGATTGATCGCGTCAAGAAACTCACGGCGAATCTCAAGGCCACGGTGATTATCCAGCATGACCCGCGCGACCTTGGCAAACTGCCCGCATTTTCCGGCTGCGGCGAAGTAGAGCAGCACTAGCCTTACCCATGCCACGAATACGCCTTACTCTTCAAGGCATGCGTATCCAAGCATCTCAAAGAACCCCCCTCGCCCCGGAAACGGGGAGAGCGTAGCGAGGGGCCGGGCAAGGGTGAGGGGCGGGCAGAGACCGATGAGATTCTGAACCTCGACGACAACAAAGCTGAAGAGGTTTTCAAAAGCGTCGGCAACGCTGATGCTTCGATGCTAGAACGCGGCGCGCGGCATCCGCTGATGCATCGCACCCAGACCGTGGATTACGCGGTCGTGCTGGAAGGCGAAATCATCATGCTGCTCGATGATTCGGAGGTGCATCTGAAAGCGGGCGACGTGGTCATTCAGCGCGGCACCAATCACGCGTGGAGCAACCGCTCCGGCAAGCCGGTGCGCATGCTGTACATGCTGATGGATGCGCAATTCGATCCTGATCTCAAGCAATTACTGTAAAGCGTATCGGCTTTCAGAGGAGATCTATCGTAACGCGTAGTTTTTGTTGTGGACGTCAGGATGAAAAATATAAATCAAAACAAATAATTACATAAACTCGCCTCAGCAGATCGTCAA
>JANMXV010000655.1:0-1854 GCA_031381325.1 Betaproteobacteria bacterium
CGCCGGCGCGTTCACGCTCAATACCCTGGCGGTGCCGATAATGGTGTCGCGCAACAGTACCTTTGCAATCGTATCGGCGGGAAAACGTGGTAACGCGCGTTCTGGAATTAGGAACTCCGCGTTCAGAATAAGCTTTTCCTCGCTGGGCCAGGGCCCCGTGATTTTGTCCGCGCGCCATAGTCTTGCGCTGAAGCCGTCGGTGCCCAGTGCCAGCAGGCAGCGTAAATCCAGAATGCCGCCATCCGCGTCCACGCGCATCAAGTCAGTTCCGACCGTAACGGAAAACGTTGCTTCAAGCGTTGCATTCACCTCGCGCGGGTGGAACGCGGGCGGGCTTGCCTTGGGCAGCAGCAGCGCGGTGGCGCGTTCTTTGGCCAGCCTGGTCAAGTAGCGTAGCGCCATGGGCAGCCAGAAAATCAGAACTATCAGGCCCAAAAGACGCAGTTCGGATTCCCGTGGCAGCAGCAGGTACATGCCCAGCCCCAACGCGGCCAGGAAAGTAAAGGCATAGGCGACGAGCTTTTTTCGAGGCATTGCTGCTCCGGTGAGTGTGAATATGGCGTTGCGCCCCGGTTCCCCCGGTTGGTTTGGCGCTGCGGCGGAGCGTAACGCAGCCGCGCATCAGGCACAAATCCCGTGCTTCAGTTCCACGGGAACGTGTGAGGCCATCAACCCGGCTGTATCCCTGCCGCCTTGATGACCTTGCCCCACTTCTCCGTTTCCTTGCGGATGAACTCGGCAAACTGCTCCGGCGTGCCGCCGCCCGTTGTGTATCCCACCGAAGCGAACTTCTCCTGCACCGTTTGCGTCAGCAATGCCTTGTTGATCTCGGCATTAAGCCGCATCACTATCGCACGCGGCACGCGCGCGGGGAACATGTAGCCCGACCAGGGCGTGACTTCGAAGCCGGGTATGCCGGCCTCGTCGATGGTCGGCAACTCGGGCACCGCTGCCGATCGTTTGAGTGAGGTGACGGCGATGCCGCGCACCCGGCCCGCCTTGGCGTGCGGCAGGATCGACGCCATGTTGTCGCAGAATGCGTCCACGCGCCCGGCGGTGACATCGCCTATCGCCTGCTGTGTGCCCTTGTAGGCAATGCCGGTGAGACGCGTGCCCGTAATGAATTTGAACAATTCCATGCTCAGGGTGACGGAAGTGCCGCCACCGGTGGTGCCGTAGGAGAGCTTGTCGGGGTTGGCGCGCGCATGTTCGATCAGTTCCTTTACCGTGCGCACGGGCAACGACGGTGACACCGCCAGCAGGTTCACGCTGTAGAGCATCGATGCAACCATCTGGAAGTCGCGCAACGTGTCATAAGGCAGCTTTGGGTACAGCGCGGGGTTGGTGGAAAACGAAAAGGCCACGTAGCCCAGGGTGTAGCCATCGGGCGCGGCGCGCGCAATCATTTCGGTGCCGATAAGAGAGGCGGCGCCCGCGCGGTTGTCCACTACCACCTGCTGTCCCATTTGGCGGCCGAGTTCATGCGCCACCAGGCGCGAAGTGATGTCGGGCGAACCGCCCGCGGCATACGGCACAATCAGGCGTATGGATTTGGAGGGGTAGTCCTGCGGCCATGCTATCGTGGGCACGAGCAGCGCCGCGAGGAGTAGGCTGGCACGTGTAAGGCTGGTCATAGTCAATTCTTCCCCGTGAGAACCACTGGATTGAATATTAACAGAGCGTTGATGGTTGACGGCGGAAGCGCGGGCTCAAAGGGGCGCGCGTCGAATTACAGGGGACGCGCACTGGGTGTATGCTGCTGGCGCACTGCCCGCCGCAAAAATGGAGTAGGGCAGGAATACTGTGAAATCTGCGTACGTTTAACGGTTAGATGCACCGAGTATCTCCTGGTGG
>JANMXV010000724.1:0-2906 GCA_031381325.1 Betaproteobacteria bacterium
TGACCCCATATATACGCTAAATGCAATCATTGATTGCATTGTAGGGCAGTGAAAGTATTCCGGTCAATACGGTTTCGCGAGCGGCCGGATGTGCAGGCGCCGCTTTCTATGCGATTAGCAGGATCGCCATGACTGCTATAGAAGAATGCAAGCCGTTCAAAGCGAAAATGCTTGCGCCACAAGTGACAGGACAATGTGACAACGCGAGCGTTGCGGCAACCGCCCAGCGCAGCCACCAGCGAAGAACTATAATGTTTGCTCATTACCTGTCAAAAAAATGAATGCGCGCGTAGCCAGAGAAACAACCTCATGAGTGGTACATCAATACCTCAACGCAGCAAACGCATCATCGAGCTCGACGACGCACTCGCCAAAGTCAAGGATGGCATGACCATCGGCATCGGTGGCTTCATCAATTCGAGTCATCCCATGCTGGTGGTGCGTGGCCTAATTAAACGAGGCGCGAAAAATCTCACTGTCGTTGGCCCGGCTTCTTCAGGACTGGAAATCGATCTCCTAATCGCCGCCGGCGTGGCAAAAAAAGTAGTCGCGCCCTATGTCGGTGGTGAGGTGCTTGCGCCCATCGGCCCGGCATTCCGTGCGGCGGTGGAGCGCGGCAAGGTTGAGGTATTCGAACTCGACGAGGCCATGTATTACGCCGCCCTGCGTGCCGCCGCACAACGAGTGCCGTTCAATCCGTGGCGCTCTGGTATCGGCACCTCGTTCCCCCAAATGAACCCGGCGATCAAGGAATTCAAAGACCCGCTCAACGGCGAAACGCTGCTGGCGATTCCGGCAGTCAATATCGACATCGCGTTTTTGCACGCCGCCGTGTCCGATGCCTATGGCAACGTGCAGTACGTGGGCCACGGCTACGGCGACCGTGCGATTTACGCCGCAGCCGATGAGACTTATGTGCAGGTCGAGCATGTGGTATCGAACGAGCAGATACGCGCTGACCCGCTGAAAACCGCCATCCCCGGCGCCGACGGCATCATCCGCGCGCAGTTCGGCGCGCATCCGTATTCGAGTCCCGGTCACTACATCGAGGACAAGGAACATATCAAGCACTACGTGCGCGCCGCCACTGCATGGGCGAAGTCCGATGACTTTGGGCCGCTCAAGGCCTATCTGGATGAATTCGTCACCGGCCCCGAGGACCACGCCGCGTATCTGGAACGTGTCGGCATACGGCGGCTGCTATCGCTGAACGAGTATTAAATGGAGACCATGATGCAAGCCACAACCAAAGAAATCATGGCCACCGTGCTTGCCCGCGATCTCGTCGATGGCGAATGGGTGGAGGTCGGCGCCAACCTGCCGGTGCCACGCGCGGGCGTGCTGCTGGCGCATCTGATGTGGGGCGCGAACATGACGGTGATGATCGCGATGACCAAGGCTAATGTGCTGAACGAGCCGGTGATCGAGGAATTCGAGTTGATCACCGACCATCGCGCCACGCGCTGGGCCGAAGCCTACTACCTGCACAACGATCTGGTGGAGAACATGAAGTTCCGCAAGCGCGGCGTATTCTTCGCCGGCGCGTTGCAAATCGACATGTATGGGAATAGCAACCTGATTGGCATCGGCAAGGACTACAAGTCGCTGAAATTCCGAGGGCCGGGCGCGATCGGTGTGTGTAATGCCACGGTGATGAACAGCCGCTTTCACCTGGTCGTCAACTCACATGACCCGCGCATCTTCGTGACCAAGTGCGATTTTGTTTCAGCACTCGGCTGGGGCAGCGGCGGCAAGGAAGCGCGCACCAAGCTCGGATTGCCTGGCGGCGGTCCGCGTTACGTGGTCACTCCGTTGTGCGTGATGGATTTTGAAGATGAGAGTAAACGCATGCGGCTCAAATCGCTGCATCCGGGTGTAAGCATTGATGAGGTTAAAAAGAATACCGGCTTTGAACTTGTCATCCCATCATCGATACCACTCACCGAAGTGCCGAGCGATGAACAACTGGCCGTACTGCGCACACGCATCGACGTGCAAGGCGCCCTTAGAAAATAGTTAATCCCCGTGGTAAGCCACGGGGAATCACAAGCTAAAACAAATACTTAGGAGATATCATGGCACATGAATGGGCCACCAAAATCAGCCGCGTGTTGGATGGAAAAGTGATTATTCACGGCTATTCGCATGAAAGCTTGATTGGCGATTACACCTACGCCGACGGCGTGTTCCTGACCCTGCGCGGCGAACTGCCGACGAAGCAGGAAAGCAAAATGATGGACGCGATGCTGAACAGCCTGCTCGATCACGGCTTTGTCGCCGCCAGCGTGCTCGCCGCACGCTATGCGGCGTCGGGGAATCCGCAACTGGTGCCGGGCACGGCTGCCGGCCTGCTCACCGCCGGCTCCAACACCATTTCGCCGCAGCACAGCGCTGAGTTTCTCGACAACGCCGTCAAGATGATGAAGAGCGAGAACCTCACACTGGCAGAAACCGCCAAGCGCGTGGTTGCCGATGTGCGCGCCAAACGCAAACGTATACCCGGACTAGGGCACCCCACGCACAAGGGCGACGATTTCCGCGCCATGCGGCTGCGCAAAGTCGCTGCGGAAAACGGTTTTCTCGGCGACAAAATCACCATGTTCGAAGCAATCCACGCGGAATTCCTGCGCTCAACCGGCAAGCAAGGCATCTGCATCAACGTCGATGGCATGCTGGGCGCGATCATGAGCGAAATGGGGTTTCGTCCGCTGCAGATGGCGGCCGTCGCGCTGATCGCGGTAGTGCCCGGCATCATGGCGCACGTAATCGAAGAGATCGAGGAAGGCAAACCGCTGCGCATTGTGCGCGATGCGGATTGCGATTACATCGGCAAGGCTGAGCGGCCGGTGCCCAAGAGATAGCATTGAGGATGAGTGGTAGGGTGCGCATCGCGCACCGTCTACCGT
>JANMXV010000667.1:0-3944 GCA_031381325.1 Betaproteobacteria bacterium
CCGATGGACGGTCACCATCTCGCCATCAGTACCGCGAATCTGCTTACCAATCACATCATCGGGCGCAGCACGCTGCACTACGCGGACGTAACGTCGGTGGCGCAGTTGTTCAGCGAATCGGTAGCCATCGCCGTGCGCACGGATTCGCCCCTGCGCAGCGGACGCGAACTTGCCGCGCGCCTGAAAGCCGATGCAGGCGCCGTCAGCGCCGCCATCGGCACCAGCTTGGGCAACTCCGGACACATAGCACTGGCGCTGGTAACGCACACAGCAGGCGGCGACGCGAAGAAACTGAAGGCCGTCGTGTTTCAATCCGTGTCGCAAGGTGTTTCGGCGTTGATCGGCGGCCATGTCGATGTGATCAGCACCGCGGCATCGAACCTCGCCGCACACCACATCGCGGGCCGCATACGCATCATCGGCCTCACTGCGCCGCGTCGCTATACCGGCGCACTTGCGACTGTGCCAACCTGGCGTGAACAGGGCGTCACGGTTGACGTTGACAACCTGCGCGGCATCATCGGGCCCAAGGCGATGAGCGCCGCGCAAACAGCCTATTGGGAAGCCGCGCTTGCACGCGTGGTGGCGACGCCCGAATGGAAAACACATCTCGATCAAAACCAGTGGACCGACAATTTTGCCGGCGCTGACGCCAGCCGCAGAATATTGGCCGCGCAATATGACGAAATGCGCGCCGGATTGGCTGCCTTGGGTATGGTTAAATAATTGCCCCCGGTCAAAAGCCATTCCATTAACCCCTCTGCTCCGCTGCAAGTGTTCCCTTGTCCCGATGGGCGAGGGGCTTTCACCCTTCTCCCTGCGGGAGAAGGGCCGGGGATGAGGGAAGGCTCTTGAGATCATAAATACTCAGGCAAGCACTCACAAATGGATTCCTCGACCAGTCAAACGAACAATACCGCGCCTTACCAGGTGCGCACGCACAACCCTTCCACGCAATCCGAAAACCGCATGCACAGCGACGACGTCGCGCGCCAATTCGGATTCAAGGGCGGCTTGGTGCCCGGCGTCACCGTGTTCAGCCACATGACGCAACCGCTGGTGGCGCGTTACGGCGAGGCATGGCTCGCACGCGGCACAGCGGACGTGAGCTTTAGCAAACCCGCGTACGAAGGCGAGTTGCTAAGCATACACACCGCAGATTCCGCCAAGGGATCACACAGCCTCACCTGCCTCAACCAACAGGGCGTTGAACTCGCGCGCATGACCGCAGCGCTGTCTGCGGCCGCAGCGCAAGCAGACGCACGCGGCGAAATTCCGCCCGCGCTACCCCTGCTGGAGCGCCCGACGGTGACCTGGGACCTGATGGAAATCAGCAAACCTTTTCCCGCGCTCGCGTGGTCACCTACGCGCGACGAAAATCTCGCATGGTGCGACGATACGCGTGATGAACTGGCGCTGTATCGTGAGGGCACAGCGCCCTTGCTGCATCCCGGATTAATCCTGCGTCAGGCCAACTTCGTGTTGCGCAAACGCTTCATCATCCCTGCATGGATACACGCCGCCAGCCGTATCACGTTTTTCGAAGCCTTACGCGCGGGCGCCGACTACGAAGTGCGTGCGATTCCTGAAGAAAAATGGAATCACAAGGGCCATGAATTTGTACGCCTGTATGTCGCCCTGCGGCGCGGGCAGCGCACCGTAGCGGAAATCCTGCATACGGCGATTTTTCGTCCGCGCGTGCGCGACGACAAGCAATCGTAGGATGCCGGTGACGAAGGAACCGCATCCATCACAATTCAACCACGATATTCCCCGACCGCTCCACCCTGGCGTGGGCCTTGGGCGGCAAAATCAGCGTAGTGGAATCTTCCTCGACAATAGCCGGCCCGCGCACGGCCACGCCGATAGCCAGTCGATAGCGGTCGTAAACGGGCAACGCTTCGAAGCACGCGCGCGCACCGACCCAGGCCTTGCGTTTGCCTTTCAACGCACGCGCCTCGCCGCGCTTGCCGCTGGCGACCTTGAGCTCGCCCTTTGCCACTTGCGCCGAGACGGCCACGCGAATATTGATGATTTCGATTTCACCCACCGGCGGCACGTGACCAAACGTTTTTTCATACACCGACATAAACGCCGCGCGCAGCGCCGCAGCCGAACGCGCGGAGTACGGGCCGGGCGGCAGCGCCACCACCAGTTCAAAACCCTGCCCCACAAAGCGCATGTCCGCCGAGCGTGCAACCGTGACACTGCTTCGCTTGGCTACCGTTTTGGCGATGACTGCGCCCGCCTCGCGTTCGAGCTTCGCATAGGCACTTTCAAACGCACGCCAATTCATGTCACCCAAACGGCAGGCGACAGTGGCAACGCGGTCGATACGCGCGGGCGCCATCAACAAGCCCAGCGCAGACGCGACCCCCGCACTAGGCGGACAAATTACGCGCGTGATGCCGAGCCGCCGCGCGACTTCGCAGCCGTGCAGCGGTCCGCCGCCGCCGGTAGCCAGCAGCGCAAAATTGCCCGCGTGATGACCGCGTTCGGCGACATGCACTCGTGCCGCAGCAGCCATATTTTCATTCACTACCGAATGGATGCCCCATGCAGCTTCTTCGACACTGAGATTTGAACGCGCAGCCAGCGGCGCTATCGCCGCGCGCGCAAGGGCATGGTCGATGCGCATGGTGCCGCCGGCAAACGTGGCGGCATCAAGATAGCCCAACACGAGATTGGCATCGGTCACCGTCGGCGCAGTACCGCCGCGCTGATAACACGCCGGCCCCGGCGCCGCGCCCGCACTCTGCGGTCCTACTTTGAGCAAGCCGAGCGAGTCGATGGTGGCGATGCTGCCGCCACCCGCGCCGATTTCGATCAGCTCGATGGTGGAAATATTGATCGGCAGGCCGCTGCCTTCCATAAAGCGCTGCTGTCGGCCAGCCTCGAACTGATAAGCAATCAGCGGCGCGCCGTTTTCCACAATGGCCAGCTTGGCCGTGGTACCGCCCATGTCGAAGGCAAGCACGTCGCGCGCCTTGGAGCGCATGCCAAACGTCGATCCAGCCAACGCGCCTGCCGCCGGCCCCGACTCAAGCAACTGGATCGGCACGCGCTTGGCCTCGTCGATATGCGTCAGCCCGCCGTTGGACAGCATCATGAACAGCGGCGCCTTAATGCCGAGCCGCGCAATCTCGCGGCTCATCAAATCCAGATAGCTGTCGGCCAGCGGCTTGATGTAAGCATTGGCTACGGTAGTCGAAGTGCGCTCGTATTCGCGTATTTGCGGCGCAACTTCGGACGACAGCGACACAAACAACTCGGGATGACGCGCGTGTATCGCCGCGCGCGCCGCATTTTCGTGCGCGGCGTTGGCGTAAGCATGCAGGAAAGTAATCGCCAGCGAGACTATGCCCGCGGCCTTGAGCTTCGCTGCCTGCGCGAGCAATGCATCAAAGTCGAGCGCTTGCTCAATCCTGCCATCCGGTCCGATGCGCTCCGGCGCTTCGAGCCGCAGACTGCGGCGCACCAGCGGCTGCGGCAATTCCATGAACAGGTTGTAGAGCTCGTATTTGTGCTCGCGACGCATTTCCAGCGTATCGCGAAAACCGGCGGTGGTGATCAGCCCGGTGGGCGCACCCTTGCGCTCGATCAGCGCGTTGGTAAAGAGCGTCGTCGCATGTACCACGCGCGACACCTCACGGCAGGCGATGCCTTCGGCGTCGAACAGTTTGCGGATGCCGGTGATCACGCCGCGATGCGGCGCCTCCGGCGTGGTGAGTTCCTTGTGTGCTGACGAAATGCCGCGCGCGGCGTCGTACACCACGATGTCGGTGAAGGTGCCGCCGATGTCTATGCCGAGGGCGTAATCAGCCATGTTCGGATACACCTACATCATTGGAACGGGCCGAAAGATTACGCAGTGATACTGCCTTTCCCTCACCCCAACCCCTCTGCTCCGCTTCAAGTGTTCCCTTGTCCCGGGGGGCGAGGGG
>JANMXV010000692.1:0-13154 GCA_031381325.1 Betaproteobacteria bacterium
CAGTCTGCGCAATACCGTGTGGCTCGCGATTGCGCTGGCGCTGGTGGCGGCGCCCCACGCTGAACGTTTGCCCGTCTGGCTATCGGCACTGGCAGCGGCGCTGTGCGCGTGGCGTTTGTATCTTGCACGCATGCGTCTCGCACTGCCGGCGCGTTGGCTGCTGATTTTTGTGGTCGCCGGCGGCGCCGCGGCCATTTTTCTCGAATACCGCACGCTGTTCGGACGGGATGCCGGCGTGGCGTTACTGGTGCTGATGATTTCGCTCAAACTGATGGAAACGCGCACCCAGCGCGACGGCATGGTGCTGGCGTTCATCGGCTATTTTCTGGTGATTACCAATTTTTTCTACACCCAATCCATTCCCACCGCGCTGTATCTGCTGGCCTGCGTATGGCTGATTACCGCGGCCATGATCGGTCTGCAATACGCGCGCGAGCCCACAGGCTATCGCGGACAGTTGCGCACCTCCGCGACCCTGCTCGCGCAGTCGGCGCCGTTAATGCTGGTTTTTTTTGTGCTTTTCCCGCGCGTGCAGGGGCCGCTATGGGGCATGCCGTCGGACGCCTTTACCGGCGTAACCGGCCTCTCGGACAGCATGAGTCCCGGCAGCCTGAACAAGCTGGTGTTCTCGGACGAGGTTGCTTTGCGCGCCGCCTTCACCGGCCGCGTGCCGCCGCCCAACCAGCTTTATTGGCGCGGCCCGGTGCTGCTGGATTTTGACGGCCGCACCTGGACCACCACCCAGCGCCCCGTGCGCAACCGCATCGAACTCGATCGCGGCGCTAATCCCGTGCGCTACACGGTGACTGTCGAGCCGCACAATCGACGCTGGCTGTTCGCGCTCGACATGCCC
Organism: Betaproteobacteria bacterium; assembly: GCA_031381325.1. Taxonomy (GTDB): domain Bacteria; phylum Pseudomonadota; class Gammaproteobacteria; order Burkholderiales; family SG8-41; genus UBA5216. Next base: position 854 of record JANMXV010000692.1, read on the forward strand.
GGCACGCTGCCGCCGCGCGCGGGCGTCAGCGCGGACTATCTGCTGTTGTCGCAAACGCCGGTCAACAGCCGCATGCGCTATGAAATCGAGTCGTATCTGGACTACGCTATCGGCGCCGACAGCAGCCCCGCCGCCCTGCGGCGCATGTTGTTGTTGCCGCAGAGTTTCAACCCGCAAACGCGCGAGCTGGGCCTGAAGCTGCGCGAGCAGCATGGCCATAGCGGTAATAGCGAAGCCATCATCAATGCCGTGCTCGCGCTGATGCGCGATCAAAAATTCGTCTACACGCTCGAGCCGCCGCTGCTCGGCACGCACGCCGTCGATGAATTTTTATTTAAAACGCGCAGTGGCTTTTGCGAGCATTTTGCTTCAGCCTTCGTGGTGTTGATGCGCGCGGCCGGCGTGCCCGCGCGCGTGGTCACCGGCTACCTCGGCGGCGAATACAATGCGCTGGGTAACTACTTGATTGTGCGGCAATCCGAAGCCCACGCGTGGACCGAGGTGTGGCTTGAAAATCGCGGCTGGGTGCGTGTGGATCCCACCAACGCGGTGTCGCCCGCACGCGCTGAAGGCGGGCTGGCAGCGGCGCTGCCCGAAGGCGTGTCATTGCCGCGCGGGGCGCGCGGCGGTAAAAACTTGCTGCACCAGATCGCCATGACCTGGGATTCGGTGGCCAATGCCTGGAACCAAACCATACTCGGCTACAATTTGGAAACGCAGCGCGCGCTGCTGTTCCGCGCAGGGCTCGACGATTCAACCTGGCGCACGCTGGCCCTGCTCATGATTGCGGCGACGACCGTCATCACTTTGTTACTCGCGCTATTCACGCTGCGCCATCGTGCGCATAAGCGCGATCCGGCGCTGGCCGCTTATCGTACGTTCTGCGCGAAAGCGGCGCGCGCGGGCATCGTGCGGCGCGACGCGGAAGGCCCGCTGGATTACGCGCTACGCCTGGCGCGAGCGCGCCCCGACGTAGCGGCGGCGGCCCACGCCATTACGCGTCTTTACATTGAACTGCGCTACAAAAAAAATAATGGAAACAATAGCTTACATGATCTTCAGGTGTATGTTCGACAGTTTGCAATGTGAGATGCAATGCCCGCCACGCTCTCTACAACGCGTACTTTACAAGCGTTTCGATTAGTGATTCTATTATCATTCACAAAAACAATTGCTTACGACTTACTTACTCCGTTTACGCCGCGTTGCGCGCAGCGATACTCTTTTTGCACACCGTTCCAAATCAATTTTCCGGAGACCGCATGTCCAACATTGAATCCGTATTGCACGAAAGTCGCGTATTTCCGCCAAGTAGCGACTTCGTCAAGCAGGCCAACATCTCCGGCATGGATGCCTATCGCAAACTCTGCGCGGAAGCGGAAAAAGATTTCGAAGGATTCTGGGCCCAGCTCGCGCGCACGGAGTTGCTATGGCAAAAACCATTCACTAAAACGCTGGACGAATCCAACGCACCCTTCTTCAAATGGTTTCACGACGGCGAGCTGAACGCCTCCTACAACTGTCTCGACCGGCATCTGAAAACGCAGCCCGACAAAATCGCCATTATTTTCGAGGCCGACGACGGCAAGGTCAGCACTATCACGTACCGCGAGTTGCATCGCCAGGTGTGCGTAACGGCCAACGGCTTGAAGTCGCGCAACATCAAGCTGGGTGACCGCGTTATTATTTACATGCCGATGTCGATAGAAGCGGTGGTATGCATGCAGGCGTGTGCGCGCATAGGCGCGGTTCACTCGGTGGTGTTCGGCGGCTTTTCGGCGAAGAGCCTGCAAGAGCGCATCATCGATGCGGGTGCGGTGGCGGTACTCACTGCCGACGGACAATTCCGGGGCGGGCGCGAAATTCCGCTCAAACCGGCGGTGGATGAAGGCATTGCGCTGGGTGGTTGCGAATCCATTCACAGTGTTGTCGTCTACAAGCGCACGGGCACGCATGTCGAGTGGCTCGCCCCGCGTGATATTTGGCTGGACGATTTGGTCAAAGGCCAGTCCGCAGTATGCGAACCAGCGTGGGTCAACGCGGAACACCCGCTGTTCATCCTCTACACCTCCGGCTCCACCGGTAAACCCAAGGGTATTCAGCATTCCACCGGCGGCTATTTGCTGTGGACCATACTCACCATGAAGTGGACCTTCGACTACAAGCCCAGCGATGTGTTCTGGTGTACCGCAGATGTGGGCTGGGTCACCGGCCATTCGTACGTGTGCTACGGCCCGCTGGCGTGCGGCGCCACCGAGATCATTTTTGAGGGCGTGCCGGTTTACCCCGATGCGGGCCGCTTCTGGAAAATGATTCAGGACCATAAGGTGACGGTGTTTTACACGGCGCCGACCGCGATCCGCTCGCTGATCAAGGCCGGCGGCGATTTGCCGAAAAAATATGATCTTACAAGCCTGCGCATACTCGGCACGGTGGGGGAGCCGATCAACCCGGAAGCATGGATTTGGTATCACGAAACCGTCGGCGGCAGCCGCTGCCCTATCGTCGATACCTGGTGGCAAACCGAAACCGGCGGCCACATGATTTCGCCCTTGCCCGGCGCCACGCCCACCAAACCGGGCTCGGCGACGTTTCCGCTGCCCGGCGTGATCGCGGATATCGTCGATGAAACCGGCCAGTCGGTGGGCAGAGGCAAAGGCGGCATCCTGGTGATAAAGAAACCCTGGCCGTCGATGCTGCGTACCATCTGGGGTGACCCGGAGCGCTACAAGAAAACCTATTACCCGGAGGATTTCCACGGCAAGTATTACCTCGCCGGCGACGGCGCAACCTACGACGACGAAGGCTACATCCGCATCATGGGCCGCATCGACGATGTGCTGAATGTCTCGGGTCATCGCTTGGGCACCATGGAAATCGAATCAGCGCTGGTCGCCAATAAAGACCTCGTTGCCGAGGCCGCAGTCGTAGGCCGCCCTGATGAGCTCACAGGCGAAGCCATCTGCGCCTTCGTGGTATTAAAAGGCGCGCGCCCCACCGGTGAAGAAGCCAAAAAGATCGTCAAGATTTTGCAGGACTGGGTGGCCAAGGAAATCGGCCCCATCGCCAAGCCGCGAGACATCCGCTTCGGCGACAACCTGCCCAAAACGCGCTCCGGAAAAATAATGCGCCGGCTGCTGCGCTCCATCGCCAAAGGTGAGGAAATCACGCAGGATGTGTCCACCCTGGAAAACCCGGCGATACTGGATCAATTGAAGCAAACGTTGTGAGCGAAACCCAACCCGGCGTGAATGCACAACGCGGACAGCGTCTGGCGGCGTTGTTTCTGTTCGGCGTTCTGCTGTTCAACTACCCGCTGCTGCAGCTCTTCGCGCGTGATGGTATGGTACTGGGGATACCGCTGCTCTACTGTTACGTGTTCGGTGCGTGGGCCGCGTTCATTGGCCTGATGGCATTGGCCGTTGAACGCCGCAATCCTTCGTAAACAACCATGCTGACCGGCGGCATCATTGTCGTCGCCTCGTTTGCCTATGTCGGGCTGTTGTTCGCGATCGCCGCGTACGGCGACAAGCGTGCGGATGCGGGCCGCAGTCTGATTGCCAATCCGTATATCTACGCGCTGTCGCTCGCCGTTTACTGCACCTCGTGGACGTACTACGGCAGCGTCGGACGCGCCGCGACATCCGGCATCGGCTTCCTGCCCATCTATCTCGGCCCCACGCTGCTGGCGGCCTTGTGGTGGTTCCTGCTGCTGAAGATGATCCGCATCAGCAAGGCCAATCGCATCACCTCCATCGCCGACTTTGTGGCCTCGCGCTACGGCAAAAGCCAGTTGCTGGGGGGGCTGGTCACCATCATCGCGGTGATCGGCATCATTCCGTATATCGCGCTGCAACTGAAGGCCATTTCAACGAGTTTTTCCATCATCCTGCATTACCCTGGCGTCGCCATGCCGGAAAAAACCGGCGCGCAATTATTCATCGGCGATAACACGTTTTACATCGCCATGATGCTGGCGGCGTTTACCATTTTGTTCGGCACGCGGCACCTGGACGCCACCGAGCGCCACGAAGGATTGGTGGCCGCGATCGCGTTTGAATCGGTGGTCAAGCTGATCGCCTTTATCGCCGTGGGATTGTTCGTGACCTACGGCATGTACAACGGCTTTGCCGATATATTCCAGCGCGCCGCTGAAAATCCGCAACTGCAGGTACTGATGACGCTGGGCGGCGAGTCCGGCAGTTACACCTCGTGGGCATCGCTGACATTGTTGTCGATGTTTGCGATTCTGTTTTTGCCGCGCCAGTTTCAGGTGGCCGTGGTGGAAAACGTCGATGAGCGGCATTTGAACAAGGCGATCTGGCTATTCCCGCTGTACCTGCTGGTGATAAACGTTTTTGTGTTGCCGATCGCGCTGGGCGGGCTGCTGCACTTTCCTTCCGGCGGCGTGGATGCCGATACCTTCATGCTGACGTTACCGATCTCGCAAAAACAGCCGTGGATCGCGTTGCTGGCATTTGTCGGTGGACTGTCCGCCGCCACCGGCATGGTGATCGTCGAAACCATTGCCCTGTCCACCATGGTGTGCAACGATCTGGTGATGCCGGTGCTGCTGCGCACGCCGGGCTTGCGCCTGGCTGAAAGCCGGGATTTGTCACGCCTGCTGCTGGGCATACGGCGCGGCGCCATAGTCGGCATCTTGATCCTCGGCTACCTGTATTTTTACCTGGCGGGTGAAGCCTATGCACTGGTTTCCATCGGATTAATTTCCTTTTCCGCGGTGGCGCAATTCGCCCCCGCGATTATCGGCGGCATGTTCTGGAAGGGCGGCACGCGCTTGGGCGCGATTTGCGGCCTGGGCGCGGGTTTCGCGGTATGGGTTTACACGCTGCTGCTGCCCTCGTTCGCCAAATCCGGTTGGCTGCCGATTACGTTTTTATCGCAAGGCGCGTGGGGCATTGATCTTTTGAAGCCGCAGCAATTGTTCGGACTGCAGGGGCTGGACGAAATATCGCACTGCCTGTTTTGGAGCCTGTTCGTCAATATCGGCTTGTATGTGGCGCTGGCGCTGCTGCGCCGTCCCGACGCCGCGGAACACACGCAAGCCACGCTATTCGTGGACGCGTTCAGGCAATCACCGGTGTCAGGATCGCGCTTCTGGCGTGGCAGCGCCTCGGTCAATGATTTGCAGGCGTTGCTCGGACGCTTTCTCGGCCCGCATCGCGCACGCGAAGCGCTGGCCGCTTACGCGCGGCATCGCGGCGTCGCGGCCATAGACGCATTGCCGCCCGATGCGGACACGGTGCATCACGCCGAATCGCTGCTCACCGGCGCCATCGGCAGCGCCAGCGCACGTGTGATGATCGCCTCGGTGGTCGACGAGGAACCGCTGGGTGTCGATGAAGTCATGCACATCATTGACGAAGCCTCGCAGGTGCTCGCCTACAGCCGCCAGCTCGAACGCCAATCGCGCGAACTGGAAGCTGCCACCAATGAGTTACGCAGTGCCAATCTGCGGCTGCGTGAACTCGATCAGTTAAAGGACGACTTTATCTCCACCGTCACGCATGAACTGCGCACGCCGCTGACGTCGATACGCGCATTCTCCGAAATTCTGCGCGACAACCCGCAACTGGCGGACGCACAGCGTGAAAATTTTCTGGGTATCGTCATCCGCGAATCCGAGCGCCTCACTCGCCTGATCAATCAAGTGCTTGATCTGGCGAAGATTGAATCCGGCAGCACCGAGTGGCAAGCGATACAGTTCGACCTGCGCGAGGTGATCGACGAATCGCTACGCGCCACCAGTCAATTGTTCAAGGACAACGGCGTCAGTGTGGAAGTCCATGTGCCCGACAACGCACCGGAGATCGTCGCGGACCGTGATCGTGTGATGCAAGTGATGCTTAATCTGTTGTCGAATGCCGCGAAATTCTGCGTGCCGAACGAAGGCCGCGTGACCATTGCATTACGGCTTGAGCGGGATACGCTGCGTGTGAATGTTGCCGACAACGGCATCGGCATCAGCGACGAAGATCAGGCCGTGATCTTCGACAAATTTCGTCAGGCCGGCGACACGCTGACCGAAAAACCCAAGGGCAGCGGATTGGGCCTGGCCATTTCCCGCCAGATAGTCGAACACCTGGGCGGACGCTTATGGGTGGTGAGTCGACGCGGGGCCGGCGCGACGTTTTCGTTTACCTTGCCGGTGTTGCGCGCGGCCCCATGAGCGCACGCGTGCTGGTGGTCGAAGACAACCACAACATATTAATTTCAATAGAATTTTTATTGAAGAATGCCGGCTATACCGTGATCACCGCGGGCGACGGCGTGCGCGGCTGGGCGGCGCTGGAAGATCATCAACCGGATTTAGTGGTGCTCGACATCATGCTGCCGGCGCTGGATGGTTTTGAATTGTGCCGGCGCGTGCGTGCAACGCCGGCATTGAAAACGACCAGGGTGGTGATACTCAGCGCGCGCGGCCTCGATTCCGAAATCGAGAAAGGTCTGCATCTGGGCGCGGATGCCTATTTGCGCAAACCCTTCGGCACGCGCGAACTTCTGGATACGGTAGCGCGCTTGCTGGCGCGTTAACTGATAAAAGTCTTCTATAGCCTCAAGCTGCATGATCGATCACATAACCGCGCCCATAGTGCGTACGCACTTCAACCCCGGAGTCCGCGAGTTTTTTGCGCACGCGATGAATGTAAACTTCAATCGCGTTGTGGGTCACTTCCTTGTCGTAGCTGTAGATTTGCTCCACCAATTGCTCTTTGCTCACCACGCGCCCGAAGCGCCGCAGCAGAATTTCAAGCACCCCGGCTTCATGCAATGACAGTTGCAGCGGCTTGCCCGCAACGCTCGCCACACGGCCCACGGTATCAAAATTCAAGTCGCCATACTGCAACGTCGGTGACGCAACGCCCGCGCCACGCCGCAGCAACGCCCGCACCCGCGCCTGCAATTCGCTCAGACTAAACGGTTTGACCAGATAGTCATCAGCGCCGAGGTCGAGCCCGGTGACTTTTTCTTCCGGCTCTTCGCGTCCCGACAGGATCAGCACCGGCAGCGTGGTGTTGCGCTTGCGCAAGCGCCGCAGTACTTCAAAGCCGTCGAGTTTAGGCAGGCCTAGATCAAGTATCAGCAAGCCGAAGCCCTCGCTTTTTAAAGCTTCGTCCGCAGCGAGGCCGTTGGCAACGTGATCAACCGCATAGCCCGCTTGCGTTAGTAAAAACCGCAATGCTTCCGACAGCGCTGCATCGTCCTCTGCTATGAGAATTCTCAACTGACTCCCCCGAAATCTTGCCGCGAGATGCTGTGCCGCAGCAAAGCTGAATCGCCAGACTCATACGTAACTATCTGTTTTTACTAAACGTTTTACAAAACAACACCCTTCAAACGCCAGTCTATATCTGTAAGAAAGTTCAGGATTCTGTAAGCATTTTTCCCTATTATCTCCACTAATTAATAAAAGCGTAACTGAATACGCTAAATTTCTAAAAATCGGCTGCTTTTTAAACCCGCTGCATAGAGGAGGTTACATGGCTGCATCACCCACTTTGGCGCACGAACACCCGGACTTCAAGCCCGAAGAGAAGCGCGTCATATTCGCCTCGTCCCTTGGGACGGTGTTCGAGTGGTACGACTTTTATCTGTACGCAACGCTCGCGCCGTTCTTCGCGGCGTTGTTCTTCCCGCCTGGAAACGAGACCGCGGCGTTGATGTCTGCGTTCGCGACATACGCGGCCGGCTTTCTGGTGCGCCCGTTCGGCGCCATCGTATTCGGTCGGATCGGCGACCTGGTAGGTCGAAAATACACCTTTCTCGTAACCATCGTCTTCATGGGTGCAGCAACCTTCCTCGTCGGTCTGTTGCCGACCTACGCGACCATCGGTTGGTGGGCGCCGATCCTGCTGGTCACGCTGCGGCTCGTGCAGGGCCTGGCGCTGGGCGGCGAGTACGGGGGTGCAGCCACCTACGTCGCGGAGCACGCGCCGCATGAGCGGCGCGGCTATGACACGTCATGGATCCAGACTACGGCGACGCTGGGCTTCTTCATGGCGCTGGCGGTGATCGGTGTCTGCCGCGTCTACATGGACGCTAAGGTGTTCGCGGATTGGGGTTGGAGAATTCCGTTCTGGTTCTCGCTCATCTTGCTTGCCTTTTCAGTTTATATCCGGCTCAAGCTGCACGAGTCACCGGTGTTCGTGAAGATGAAGGCCGAGGGCAAGGGATCCAAGTCGCCACTCACCGACAGTTTCTTTAAATACCCGAACAACAAGTACGTGTTGCTTGCGCTGATCGGCGCAACCGCCGGACAGGGCGTGGTCTGGTACACAGGGCAGTTCTATGCTCTGTTCTTCCTCACCATCACGTTGAAGCTCGACTATGTGTCAGCCTATACCTTGATCGGGATATCATTGTTGATCGGCACGCCGTTTTTTATTTTCTTCGGCTGGCTTTCCGACAAGATTGGCCGATTGAAGATCATCATGGCAGGATGCGCGATCGCGGCGTTGACCTACTTCCCGCTGTTCGCGGGACTGACCCACTACGTCAATCCGGCGCTGGAGGAATTTACGGCGAAAACTCCAATCACCGTGGCGGCGACCGAATGCGAGTTCCACATTTTCGTAGGACCTTGGAGCAAGTTCACCGATTGCGACCGGGCGAAAGATTTTCTGACCAAGCAGGGTTTGTCCTTTAAATCGCTGCCAGCAGAGCCTGGCAAATCGGTAGTAACCAGCATAGGCACTGCGAAAGTCGAAGGTTGGGATCAGAAAAAACTTGCGGCAACGCTGAAGGAGGCCGGTTTCGTGGTGGGTGCGGACAAGAGCAAGGTCAACTGGGTGATGGCCGAACTGCTCCTCGTCATCATGGTGCTGTACGTGACGATGGTGTATGGCCCGATCGCGGCATTTCTGGTCGAGCTGTTCCCGACAAATATCCGTTACACGTCAATGTCGCTGCCGTATCACATTGGCAACGGCTGGTTCGGCGGCATGCTGCCGTTGACCGCGACCGCGATGGTGGCGGCCACCGGGGACATTTATTACGGTCTTTGGTACCCGATTGTCGTCGCGCTCATTACACTCGTTGTCGGGACGATATTTCTCAGCGAGACTCGACACAGGGACATCCGCACTTACCAACACGGGACCACTTAAGCTGCCGCCTGGAATCGGAAAGCCCGCCTCGAGGCGGGCTTTTTTTGCTTGTAACCACCACGGCGAGCCACACAATGCATAGTGGTCGTGCAACTGAAGGCAACACTATTCCAGGTCGCCGAGCTTGCCGATCTTGATCATCCACGACAAGACGCCAAATGCGGCTGCCACAGCGGAGAGAAACATCCAGAACCATGCGTAGCCACGAGAGAGTTCACGCTCTGCCTCGTTGACCAGCGTTCCCAAAGCCAGAAAGCCGCTAATTGCGAATGCAAAACATCCCAGTGCGAATACCGCGCACATCCACATCGCAATGCCAGCAGAAATTTTCATGCTGCTATTTTAGCATCGGATAGTGCGTTGTCTTGCGCCATGCGGCGTAGCGACGCTCAGTAGGCAATTCGCGCTGCGCGAAATTCGGCCCTGCCATCGCATTCACTCCGCCATACTAATTGCCAGTCCCAATCTGCTAAAATCGGCATACTCGGAGAGATGGATGAGCGGTTTAAGTCGCACGCCTGGAAAGCGTGTGTACGTCGAAAGTCGTACCGTGGGTTCGAATCCCACTCTCTCCGCCAACAAAACAATGCGCCCCTTCACGGGGCGTTTTTGCAAATTCAACCTACAATCCGTCAACGTGCTGGCTGTGCAAACGTTTGGCAAGGGCGTGTGTGATACCTTGCCACCGAGCTGCTTAACCATCAAGAAGGGAGTTTTATTTGCTGCCCTATCTTTGGACCGTACCTATCGATTTCGCTGCCACGAAAAGAGACGCTGACGGGGGCGCCACATCAACCTGATTAATTGGCGCTTCCCCCCAGTGTTCCCCATGCGTAACCTCAAGCGGCTCCACCGCAAGGCTTCGCAGCCCGGCACGGCGCTGCTGGTGCTGCCGCGTAATCAGATCGAGCTGGATGAGGCCGTCAGGCGCTCCAAGGCCCTCGTTACACGGCGCGCGGCGCTGGCGTCGGCGGCTTCACTGTTGCCCATTCCGGGACTGGATATTGCTATTGATATTGCTGCCGTGATGAAACTGATTCCGGCAATCAATCTCGAGTTTGGCCTGACGCCGGAACAGATCGAAAGACTGAGCCCGGGGCGGCAATTGCTGGTCTATAAATCCATCGTCGCCATCGGCAGCGTGATGATCGGCAAACTCGTCACCAAGGAAATCGCCATTGAGGTACTGAAAACAGTAGGCGTGCGCATGAGCGCCAAGCAGATTGGCAAGTACGTGCCCGTGGCCGGTCAGGCGCTTTCAGTCGCGCTCGGCTTCGCCGCCATGAAATACGTCGGACATCAGCACATCAAGGATTGCCGGCGCGTGATCGAAGCCACGCTCAAAATTGAGCTGTAAAGCCGCGGTTAAAGCTGCATTTACCGCAGGCCCACTCAAGTGTTATTGAGGTGTTATTGGTAGGCGCGATTGGACTCGAACCAACGACCCCCACCATGTCAAGGTGGTGCTCTAACCAGCTGAGCTACGCGCCTGCAAGCCGGTGATTTTATCGGAATCGGCCTCACAATGCCACACCCGCTATCGCTTTCCCAAGTGAGTTGCGCCGCGCTATGATGGCGCTATTGCGCAATACAGTTCGGCGGGGACACAGTCATGGATATGAAACGGCGGCGATCTTCATCTTCGGTAACGCTGGTGCTGATCAGTGCGTCGGCGCTGACTGCATGCGGTCAAAGCCCGCAAGGCGCCGACACCATGCGGCGCGATATGTATACGTCGCAAGTCGATTGCGCCAAGGATTGGGGTGCTGATCCGGCCAAATGCGAACCCCGGCGAACCGGAACGGGCAGTTCCGCATCCAGCCATTACTACGGTCCACCGTATGCGCGTGGCAGCTACGGCAGCACGCGCTCGCTGCAAGGCGCGGGCACTACCTCCGAGGCACGTCCCGGCAGCCGTGCCACGGGCACCGCACATGTGTCGCGCAGCGGCTTCGGCTCCAGTTCGTCATCACATAGCAGCAGTAGCGGCTCTCACGCAAGCAGCAGCAGTTAATGGAACGCGAAACGCTCACGCCACGCACGGATTGGCAACGCCAGTTCGAGGATCTCGGCTTTCATTTTCACAGTCTCGACGGCGTGTACTGGGACGAATCGGCGTGTTATCGCTTTTCCACCAGCGAAATCGACATGATCGAAGAAGCCACCTGGAAGCTGCACGAACTGTGCATCGCGGCCGTCGATCACGTGATCACCACGCGCGCATTCAAACCGTTCGCGCTGCCCGACTGGTTTATCGAATACGCGGTAGCGTCGTGGAATGCCGACGATCCCACACTGTTTGGACGATTTGATTTCAGATACGACGGCATCAACTCGCCGAAACTGCTCGAATACAACGCCGACACGCCAACCTCTTTGATCGAGGCGGCTGTTGCGCAATGGAACTGGCAGCAACAAGTAAAACCGCGCCACGATCAATTCAACTCAATCCACGAGCGCCTGATCGCACGCTGGAAAGAAATACGCGATCACTACGAAAATCCGGTGTTGTACTTCGCCTGCGTAAAAGACAATGCCGAAGACTTGGGCAACGCTGAATATTTGCGCGATACCGCTATGCAAGCAGGTTTCAATACGCGGCAGATTGCCATCGAAGACATCGGCTGGCACGACGTCAATGAGAATTTTGTCGATCTCGACAACAACAAAATTCCGGCGCTGTTTAAACTCTATCCGTGGGAATGGATCGCCGCCGAAGAATTCGGCTCGCATCTGCCGAAGGCGGATTTCCCGGTGATCGAACCGGCATGGAAAGTGCTGATGAGCAGCAAGGCGATATTGCCGGTGCTGTGGGAACTGAATCCCGGCCACCCCAATCTGCTGCCCTGCTATTACGATCAAAGCAAACTGCCGGCACAATATGTGCGCAAGCCCATTTATTCGCGCGAAGGCGCCAACGTCGAACTGCATACCTCACGCGGCACCATCTCGCAACCCGGCACTTATGGCGCCGAAGGTTATGTGTATCAGGCGTATACGCCGCTGCCGGATTTCAACGGCAACTTTCCGGTCGTCGGCAGTTGGATCGTCGGCGACGAAGCCGCCGGCATGGGCATCCGCGAAAACACGCAGCAAATCACCACCAACACCAGCCGCTTTGTTCCGCATTACTTCACTTGAGAGAAAACCATGGACATCCTTCAACAATCGAT
>JANMXV010000699.1:0-3382 GCA_031381325.1 Betaproteobacteria bacterium
CGCGGGACAAACGCAAATCAACCTCACCAACATGATCACCGCCATGCAGCATGTGCGCAGCGGACGTATCCGCGCATTGGCGGTGTCGAGTCTTAAACGCTCACCGGCAGCGCCCGACATACCGACGATACACGAATCAGGACTCGCGGATTTCGAAGAAGGCGGCCAGCACGGCATCGTCGCGCCCGCGGGCTTGCCGAAAGAGGTGCTCGCAAAATTGCACAGCGCCATTGTCGCCGCCATGCGCTCACCAGAAATCACCAAACGCCTTGCAGAAGACGGCTCCAGCGTGGTGGCCAACACGCCCGAAGAATTCCGCGCGTTAATCCGCCGCGAGACGGCGAAGTGGACGCAAATCGTCAAGGCAACCGGGTTACAACCTCAGTAACAACGCCCGCACTATCCGCACGCTACCGCATAGACGTCCTGCACCTCTTCCGGCAAGCGGGATTCGCGCCACGTTGCCCCGGTGTCGGCGGTAGCGAAAATTTGACCGCAGCGCGATACACAGCATACGGTTGCGGGATCGTGCGGGTGAATAGCAGTGGACATCATGGTGGCGTTGGCCTTGACGCCTTTATCAAAGCGATGCCATGTGGCGCCCACGTCGTCGCTGCGATAGAGCGAGCCGTCTTTGCTGCGCGACGCCGGCGAGAAGCACGCATACATCACCCGCGCGTCGTGCGGCGAGACGATCACATCGCGGCAGTAGGTCAGCGGCGAATAGCGCCCCACTTCAATATCACGCCACGAGCCGCCACGATCGCCGCTGCGAAAAACCCCCATGCGCACCGCAAGAAACGGATTGCCCGGCGACGCTGCGCTGACGGTAATCGCGTGCGAATCCAGCATGCCCGACGCGTCGGTGGCGCTGCCCAAGCGGCTTTTCAAATGCGGCAGTTCGGACAGCTTGATTAGCGGCGCGGAAATATCGGCCCAGGTGTCGCCGCCGTCGCGGCTGCGAATCACGCCGCTGACTTCGAGTGCGGCGTAGACGTCATCGGGGTTTCCAGCATCGATGGCGATGCCGGTCACGCGCGTCGGAAAATTCATCGCGCAGTGTTCCGGCGAAACAGCACCCTTGAGTTTCGTCCAGGTGTCGCCGCCATCCGCACTGCGATACAAACCTACCGGCGCAGTGCCCGCGTACATCACGTGCGGCCGCGTCGGATGAAACGCAATCGACCACACCACCGCGCCGCGTTCGGGAAAACCCAGCCGCGTCCAGTGCTCACCGCCGTCGGTGCTGCGATACACACCGTCTTGCGTGCCCGCGTAGACCACGTCACGCTTGCGCGGATGAAATGCAATCACCCGCGCTTCAACATTCTCCGGCAAGCCAGCGCTCAACGATTGCCAGGGTGCATCAGCGTACGTGCTATCCAGCGTTTTACGAAACAGACCACCGCGATGGCGCGTTCCGCCACGGGTTGTGAATTCGGCAGCGCCGGCAAAAATGCGCGTTGCGTGTGCTTCAGACATGATGGGCTCCTTAAGCGGATAAGCCAGTCTAGTAGCGCGAATTCGGCGGGTCAAGCGCGCCACGCTGCGTTGACGCGCATGGCGCGACTGCTTACAGTGACCGCATCATGAAGCACGCATCGATTCTTTTCCATGTATTGACCGGCAAGTAAACTAAGCTGCGGGCAGTAACTCGATTTCAGTCGGCGCGCGCGCCCGATTCGCGTATCACGCGCTGCCAGCGCTGAATCTCTTCACGCGTGTAGCGGTCCAGTTCTTGCGGCGTGCTGGTCAACGCCTCCGCACCTTGCACCGCGAGCCGGTTGCGCACCTCGGCGGAGATGATGATGCGCACAATATCGCCGTTCAGCCGTTGCACCAGGGCAGCGGGCGTTCCAGCAGCAGCATAAGTAGCAAACCACGCATTGGCTTCATAGCCGGGCACGCCCGATTCGCTGACCGTCGGCAACTCGGGCGCCGCTGCTGAACGGCGCGAGCCCGTCACCGCCAGAGCGCGCAATTTGCCGCTTTTTACTTGCGGCAAAATCGACACCATCGTCGCGAACATCATATCGGTTTCGGCGCTCAGCACGCCGGTAATCGCCGGCCCCGCGCCCTTGTACGGCACATGCAACAATTTTGTGCCCGTCATGTGCGCAAACAACACACCCGCAAGATGCGTAGAAGCGCCGCTGCCGGTCGAGGCAAACGAAAGTTGTTTCTTCTTCGCCAGTGCCACCAGTACAGGCACTGAATCCGCCGCCACCGAGGGATGCAGCACCAGAATATTGGGAATCGAGACATCAAGTATTCGGCTTAATGTTCGCCTGCCGGATCACCTTGGTCCACACGTCGATTTCATTTTGCAGAAACTGCCGCAGTTCATCCGGCGTGTTGCCTATCGCTTCCCCGCCTTGTGCCGCCAGTTGCTCGACTACTGCGGGTATTTTCAACGCCTGCGTAGCGGCACGGTGCAGCGTGCTGATGATAGGCGCCGGCGTTCGCGCCGGTGCGAGCAGCGCATACCAGGTGCTCGCGCGATAACCGGGAAGCGACGCCGCTTCGGCTACGGTAGGAATGTCCGGTGCGGCGCGCGACCGCACGGCGGTAGTCACCGCGAGCCCGCGCAACTGGCCCGACCGCACATGCGGCAGCGCGGGCAGCGTGCTGGTGCAAACCACTTGTATCTGCGCGCCCAGCAGATCGATGAGTGCCTGACCCGCGCCCTTGTACGGCACGTGCAGCATCTTGATGCCCGTTTTGTAGCTTAACAATTCAATGGCGAGATGCCCGCTGGTGCCCTGCCCCGAAGAGCCGTATATCACGCCATTCGGCTTGGATTTCGCCATGGCAATCAACTCGGACAGAGTCTTCACCGGCAGTGATGCCGGCACCACAAATATCAGCGGCGTATCCACGGCCAGCGTAATCGGCGAAAAATCCTTGACCGAGTCGTACGGCAGTTTCGGAAGCAATCCCGCATTCAAGGCCAGCGCGGTCGCGAGCAACCCCAACGTATAGCCGTCGGGATTCGCGCGTGCCACAAGCTCCGTGCCCAACACGGTACCGCCGCCGGGCCGGGTATCAACGACGATAGACTGGCCCAACGTTTCCGTCAGCCTCACAGCCATCAGGCGCGCGATGATGTCAGCCGCACCGCCAGCGGAGAATGGAACAATCATGCGGATGGCGCGTGTGGGGTAGGCGTCGGCGGCGTGTGCGGAGGCAATTGCGCAGGCCATCGCCAGCGCTGCACACAGAAATGGCGTACGAATCATCCAGTTTCCTTGCGATGCATAACTCCACCCTCAGTCAACACAATCTCCCTCGTCACCGACCGCGTATGCGCCGACACCGGCACGAACACCGAGTGGGAACCCGGCCCGCCGGCGACGAGGATGCTGATATCTTCCGCCTTTTC
>JANMXV010000715.1:0-1864 GCA_031381325.1 Betaproteobacteria bacterium
GAAGTGGTTACCGGGCTGCTCTACATCGACCCCAGCGCCGTGGATATGCACGAGCATCTGAATACCGTCGAAACGCCGCTCAACCAATTGAGCGCAAAGGAACTGTGCCCCGGTTCCAAGGCACTGGAGCGGATTAACGCCAGTTTGCGATAACTAATTGTGTGTACGAAAACAATCCCGGTGCTGCCGGGATTTTTTTGGGGACTGCGCTTTGCAGTGGCGCGGCTTCGGTGTAATCTCGCTACGTTACCGAAGGTCCAAAACAGGGGAGAGCAGTGATGAGCACACGGGAACCATCGCAACAGGTCGCAATACCGGAATCTGCAACAGTGTTCGCACCAGCCGATAACACGCGCAGACATTTTCTAACCCGCAGCGCCTCGGTCGCGGGCGCGCTCGCCGCCGGTGGTGCGGTCGCCAACGCCGCGGCGCAAGAAGTCCCTGCGTGGATGAAATCACCGGGCGCACCGATGCGCGCGTACGGCACGCCGTCGAAATTCGAGGCGCCCGTGCAACGTCCGTTTGCGTCGGGCTATGCTTCGGTGTCGCCTGCAACCGGCAGCTCGCGCACGCCGCATCAAGCACTCGAAGGCACCATCACACCGAGCGGACTGCATTTTGAGCGCCACCATAACGGCGTGCCGGATATCGATCCGGCGAAACACGAACTGCTGATACACGGCATGGTGAACCGGCCGCTGGTGTTCAATCTCGCCACGCTGTCGCGCTACCCGATGGTGAGCCGTGTGCATTTCGTCGAATGCGCCGGCAACAGCGGCGCGAATTCCGGGCCCAAGCCGGTGCAAGGCACCGCCGGTACGATACACGGCCTCGCATCAGTCAGCGAATGGACCGGTGTGCCGCTGTCGCTATTGCTCAACGAGGCCGGCGTTGCCCCCGGCGCGCAGTGGATACTCGCTGAAGGGGCCGATTCCGCCGCCATGACGCGCAGCGTGCCGCTCACCAAGATCATGGACGATGCGATGGTCGCGCTCTATCAAAACGGCGAACGCGTGCGCCCGGAACAGGGTTACCCGATGCGTCTGTTGCTACCCGGCTGGGAAGGCAATATGAACGTGAAGTGGCTGCGTCGCATCAAACTCACCGAAGGTCCCACGCACACCAAGGACGAAACCTCGAAATACACCGATCTGCAGCCGGACGGCAAGGCGCGCCAATTCACGTTCGATCTGGGCGTGAAGTCGATCATCACGTTTCCGTCGTTCGGGCACAAGCTGGATCGGCGCGGCCTGTATGAAATCAGCGGCATTGCGTGGTCCGGCGCAGGACGCATCAGTAAGGTGGAAGTTTCCGCCGATGGCGGAATGAACTGGCGTGACGCACCGTTGCAAGGACCGATTTTCTCCAAGAGCTTTACGCGTTTTCGTCTGCCGTGGGAGTGGAACAGCGCGGCGGCTATGCTGCAAAGCCGCGCCACCGACGAAAAAGGCAACGTGCAGCCGACGCGCAATGCGTTCGTTTCGCAATACACGCCCGGCATGATCTATCACAATCATTACATCCAGACTTGGGCCATCGCCGCCGACGGGAGCATCAGCAATGTTTATGCATAAGAATTTCGTTGGAGGGTTGATTGCCGCTGCACTCGTTGCCGCATGCGCGACGCCGGACAGCAACAGCAGCGTCACGCCCACGCGCGGCCCCAATCTGGGCGCATCCCCAACGCCTGCGATGCTCGCGGCGATGGACATCAGCATCCCACCCAGCGGCGCGGGTCTGCCCGCCGGCAGCGGCAGCGTGGCGCAGGGCGCGAAAGTGTACGAAGCAAAATGCCAGACCTGTCACGGCCTCAAAGGCGAAGGCAAGCCGGCGGATCCGCTGGCCGGCGGCATCGGCTCGCTCG
>JANMXV010000735.1:0-1666 GCA_031381325.1 Betaproteobacteria bacterium
GCCGTGTCGCGCGTGCCAACCACGATTTCAACCGTGGCGTTGAGGCCTGGTTTTAGTTCGTCGAGAAGGGTGTTCATTGGGCTCGCCAAGGGTGTAAGTGGTTATTGAGTACTGCGTATCTGCGTGACGGATTTTCCCGCCTTCGGCCCCCTCGCTACGCTCTCCCAACCCTTCTGCTCCGCTTCAATTGTTCCCTTGTCCCGGAGTGAGAAAGGCTTTTCATCCCTCTCCCACCGGGAGAGGGACCGAGGGTGAGGGAAAGATTTTGCGACAGCGCTATGCGATTGGTCGAGAGCATGAAGCCCTTCACCCCGCATTATCGCACTTGCGCTAAACTGGGATTATGTCTTCGCAATCACTCACGCGCGTGGTTATCATCGGCTGCGGCTTCGGCGGACTCGAAGCGACCAAAACGCTTGCGGACAAGCCGGTTCAAGTGACGCTGATAGATCGCTGCAACCATCATCTGTTTCAGCCGCTGCTCTATCAAGTCGCGACCGCAGGCCTGTCGGGGCCCTCCATCGCCGCACCGATACGCCACATCTTTCGCAAGCAACGCAACGTGACGGTGCTGATGGGCGAAGTCATCGCCATCGACACCGCGCAGCGCAGCGTCAGCGTTGAAGGCGCGGACGACATTGCCTACGATCACTTGCTTGTCGCGGCTGGCACCACGCACAGCTACTTCGGCAATGACGCATGGGCAATTCACGCGCCCGGCTTGAAAACCTTGGAAGACGCTTTTGCGATTCGCAGGCGCGTGCTGCTCGCCTATGAACATGCCGAACGCGAAGCCAGCGACGAACAGCGCCGCCCGTGGCTCACCTTTGCCGTCATCGGCGCAGGCGCTACCGGCGTCGAACTCGCAGGCACGCTTGCCGAAATTTCCCGCCATACACTGCAAGGCGAATTCCGCCGCTTCGACTCGCATGCGGCGCGTGTATTGTTGCTGGAAGGCGGCGAGCGGGTGTTGCCTGCTTTTCCAGACAAACTGTCCGACAAGGCACGCCGGCAACTGGAAAAACTCGGAGTGGAAGTGCGCACCGGCGCGCGCGTCACCGCAGTCGGCGAAAGCGGTGTCGAACTATCAGAGACCAGCGGCACGTCGCACATCGAAGCGCGCACCGTGATGTGGGCCGCCGGCGTCGCAGCCTCGCCGCTGGGCAAAGCGCTAGGCGCGGCGCTCGACCGCGCGGGACGCGTGCTGGTTCAGGCCGATTTGTCACTACCGGATCACCCGGAAGTGTCCGTCGTCGGCGATCTGGCGCACATCGAGTGCGACGGCAAACTGGTACCCGGCGTAAGTCCCGCCGCCAAGCAAATGGGCCGCTGCGCAGCACGCAATGTACTGGCGCGTATCGAGGGACGGGCCACCAGTAATTTTCACTACACCGACTACGGCTCACTCGCCACCATAGGCCGCAAATCCGCGGTCGCGCTGTTGGGAAAAATCCAGCTATGGGGCATGCCGGCATGGCTGGTGTGGCTGTTCGCACACATCTACTTTCTGATCGGCTTCCGCAACCGCATCAGCGTGATGATCGACTGGGCGTGGGCGTATTTTTCATTTCAGCGCTATGCGCGAATTGTGATTGGCGCTTGGAAAAGCGAGCGGCGAATGTGAAACACGCGCTTCCTTCAAGCCAATACACATGACCCGACGCCT
>JANMXV010000747.1:0-2205 GCA_031381325.1 Betaproteobacteria bacterium
ATGGCCGACGTCAGCGATCACGGGCAGGTCGAGCGGCTGGTGCAGCAGGGACTCGACCGCTTCGGCCAGATCGACGTGCTCATGAGCTGCACCGGCCGGCGCGCCCACCAGGACTTCTGGCAGATCAGCTACGAGGAGTGGGACAAGACGATCGCGGTCAACCTCAACTCGCTCTTCTATCTCGCCAAGGCCGTCGTGCCCTCGATGATGAAGCGCAAGACGGGCAGCATCATCGCGCTCGGCGGCCAGGCCTCGGTCACGTCACAGTCGCAGCGCGCCCACGTGATCGCGTCCAAGCACGGCCTGTTCGGTCTCATCAAGGCGCTCGCGCTGGAGCTCGGTCCCTACAACGTGCGGGCCAATCTCATCGCGCTGATGACGATCGAGAACGTGCGGGCGAACCCGGAGTGGTATACGGATGGAAAAGGCGGCTACACCGAGGAGGACCTCGCGGCGATACCGTTGAAGCGTGCCGGCAAGCCGCAGGAGGTCGCAAACGTGGCAGTCTTTCTCGCCTCGGAACAGTCATCGTACGTGACCGGCGACCGCATCCTGTGCGGCGGCGGGAAGTACATGTGACGCGGGTGGACCGATCACGGGCTGAAGACTAGTCGCAATGGTGTACTTATATACTCGGTGCGCAAGGCACATGAGTACGACTGGTCTCTTCCGTTAACACATTATCCAATCCCCAGGAGGAGTGCATGATCACCGACGCACAGGTCCACATCTGGAACGCGAATACGCCTGACGACCCATGGGGCCCGGGGGCGGAATCGCACTTGCCCGATGCCATGCCCGCCGAGCGCATGCTCGGGCTGATGGACGAAGCCGGAATCGACCGTGCCGTCATCTCCCCGGCCGGCGTCGCCCCCAATCGCAGCCCGGCCTGCGCCCAGGCGGCTGCGGCCAAATACCCCAAACACTTTCGCGTCATGGGCCGGTTCGTGCCCGCGCTGCCCGAGCAATACAAGCTGCTGCCGCGCTGGCTGGAGCAGCCCGGCATGTGCAGTCTGCGCCTGTCGATGAACGAGCCTGAGCACCAGAAACTGCTGGCCGAAGGCGCCTTCGAGCCGGTGTGGAAAGCGTGCGTCGACCAGGACATGGCGGTGGCCGTGTGGACCCGCAGCGGCCCGGCGCTGATGGAGCCGGTGCTGAAGAAATATCCGAACCTCACCTTCATCATCGACCACTTCGCCTGGGCCGTCCCCGGAGAGGCTCGCGAGAGCAAGGTGCAGGCCATGGAATCGCTGGCGCGCTTTCGCAACGTTCACGTGAAAGTGTCGTCGCTGCCGCTGGTGTCGGGCAGCAAGCCGCCCGAGTATGAAGACCTGCATCCGCTGATCAAGCGCGTGCACGCGGCCTACGGCGCCGAGCGCCTGATGTGGGCCTCGGACCAGACCCAGACCATGGGCAAGAATCGCGGCGCCTATGCGCAGAATGCCGACATCATCCGCAAGTATGCGGCGTCCTATCTGCCAGCAGCCGACGTGCAGATGATGATGCACGGCACGGCGGCCAAGGTGTTCAAGTGGCCGGCGGGATAAGTCGAAACTTCCAGGTATGTGCTGATCGTTGTGATGGGTTGCGCTACGCTTCACTCACCCTACGGTTGATGAAGGTGAATTGTTACTTGCCCACCATCTGCTTCAGCAGCTCAAAATTCGAGCGATCCATTTTGATCTCGCCGGTATTAATGCGGCGGTCGATTTCGGCGACTGCGGCGTTGCCGGTGACCGCAATACCGAGCTCTTTGCCCTTGCGCGCCACCAATCCGCTGATGAACGCCATCTCGCTGGTGCGGCCCTTGATGTGATCGTGGATCGGCGCGGTGCGGCCGCGGCTGACGTGGCCCAGCAGCGTTTTCATCGCGGTGACCAGATTCTCGTCGCTGGTGCCGGCGAATTCATCGGCGCGCAGCCCGAAGATCGGTTCCATGCGATAGCCCAACGCTTCGCCCACGGCCACCGATTCTTTGCCGATTTGCACGGAGAGTTCGAACATGCCGGGCAGATGGGCGGCTTCGGAATTGCCCAAACCCAGCAGGCCGAACGGGCCCATGGTCATGGAGTTGGCGATGAGCTTGGTCCACTTCGCGTTATAAATAGTGTTCGTCACGTCGCAGCGGCCTACGTGATTCAAAATCGCTTGAATCTCTTTCACGCGATCACTAAAAAATCCATCGAGTTCACCCACTGAAAACCA
>JANMXV010000798.1:0-5027 GCA_031381325.1 Betaproteobacteria bacterium
GGCACGGAAAACCGCGCGCCAAAACTCGAGACGATGTTTTTGCCGGCAAGGCTCGCCGCCAGCATATAGGCCCTGACCTCTATGCGTTCGATGCCATCTACAGCAAGCCGGCCGCCGGGTACTTTCGCGAGCAGGTCTTCAAGCGCGTCGATCGCGGAGTGCGCATAACGTCCTATCGGGTGCAGCTTGAAGTAGCTTTGTGCGATCAGCCAATCGGACCCCAGCCCCACGACTGCCTGCCCCTGATCGAATTTCTCCGAGTACACGCCCTTGCCGTAGACATTGCCCACACTGTCGATTTCTCCGGTGAACCCGCACTCGACCAGCCGTGCAGCCGTCAGGCCCATGTATCCCGAATGGCCGGTGAAGATGTTGCGCACGGTCGCACCATCGAGCAGTGTCTGGCGGCTGGTCGCCATGCCCATGGTCGACGCGCAATTGATGAGTTCCAGCATTTGCGCGGCGTTGAACCGCTTCAGCACGCCTGCCGCAATCGCCGCGCCGATGACGCCGTAGGTACCGTGCGGATGAAATGCCAGCCGCATCTGCGCCGCGCGGCTGATCCGCGCCGACACTTCGTAGCCGAGTGCGACCGCACGCAATACATCTGCGCCGCTGCAACCGCACTCCTGCGCCAGCGCGACAGCCGCCGGCACCACCTGTATCCCCGGGTGCCCTTTCGCGAACAGGTTGCCCTCGTCGAGTTCCAGCCAGGTACCGGCGGCGCCGTTCAACAGCGCCGCATCGAGCGCGCCGGCGCGCTTGCCGGCGCCGATCACCCATGCAGTGCCCGGCGCCGCCCCCGCAAGCTGGCGTGCGACGAACGCCTGCATTTCCGGCTGCTGCATGCCCGCGGCAATGACCGGGATCGAATCCGCAATCACCCAGCGGGCGCGCTCGCGCGCGGCTACGCTGATGTCGTTGAGCTGCGTGCCGGCGGCAAATTCCGCAAGCGTGGTCAGATAATGCGGTGCGCTACGTTCAGACACTTCGGTTTTCTCCTGTCCCCGTCGCCGCATCTAATCGATGCGAGCACCCGAGAGCTTCACGACATTTTCGTACTTGTCGTATTCGGCCTTGAGTGTTTTAGCGAACTCCTCGGGGGTCATGTACATAGGGTCGAGCGATTGCGCCGAAAGGTTCGAGGCAACACCGGGATCTGCCACGGCTTTCTTGAGCTCGGCGTTGAGCTTGTCGACGATCGGCTTCGGTGTGCCGGCCGGCGTAAAAAATCCCATCCACGAGATGAATTCGTAACCCTTCACGGTTTCCCCTATGGTGGGGATGTTCGGGAGCTGGGTGACCCGCGCATCCGACGACACGGCAATGGGCCGCACGCGATCGGTCTTGATGTGGGGCAAAACCTCTGATATCGGTGTGAGCAGCATGTGTATCTCGCCGGCCGCCGTCGCAACGGCCGCCGGACCGCCGCCCGTGTAGGGGATATGCAGCATATTCAAACCGGCCATGTTGGCGAAAAGGCTCGTCGAGAGATGCTGGAAGGCGCCGACCCCGGCCGAGCCGTACACCAACTCACCAGGCCGCGCCTTCGCCAGGGCGATGAGGTCTTTTATCGTGCGCACCGGCATCGAGGGGTGCACGACGAGTACGCCCACCAGCCGCGCGACCGGCGCTATCCCGATGAAGTCCTTGAGCGCGTCATAGGGCAGCGTTTTGTAGAGGTGTGCATTGGCGACGAGCGTCGCCGAATACACCATGAGCGTATACCCGTCGGGCGGACTTTTCGCCACGATCGCGGCGCCGATCGTCCCGCCCGCCCCGCCCCGGTTGTCGATCACGAATTGCTGGCTGAGCTGCTCGCTCACTTTCTGCGACACAATCCGCCCTACGATATCGGTCGCACCGGCGGGAGGAAACACGACGACAACCCGCACCGGTTTCGACGGGTACGGCTGCGGCCACGCCGTGCCGCACGCGAACACGATGAGCCCCACGAATGTACGCAACCATTGAATTTTACTCATGTCATTCCTCCTCGTAGTCAGTTCCAGCCGTAGCGGGTATAGATTCTTTTGCCGTGACTACTTTGCATTCGGCAAAAAAGTCACGGCAAAAGATTCTATACTTATACTCCGAAAATCGTGGCTCTCAGGCCGCCATCGCTCGCCGCGCGATATATCCCGAACGTGACTCTCCGGCATCCTTTGCGGCGGCATCAATGCGTCGTAATATGCGCGCCGGAAGCGTGATATTGACCCGTTCAGCCTTGTCTGACAAAGTGGCCAGGTCAATCGAAACCACAGCCCATACCCAGCCGGAGAATTCCGGATTCGCTTGGTGCTGGCTGATGGATCCCGGCTCAGGCACTGCGCCATTGTCGTCAATCACCGTCTCAAGCCAAAGCTCAATCGCCTCTTTAGCATTGTCGATTGCCTCATCAAGCGTATCTCCTGCCGAGAAGCAGCCCGGCAAATCGGGAACGACTACGCCGAAGGCGTGCGTTTCATCACTCAGCTCAATTGCAATTGGATATTTCATTTTTTTGTCCTTTCATTTCAGCCCGGCTTGCTTCAGCAGCTTATGCATCAGTCCGATCCCAAGGTCTTTTTTGGGATGTGGAACGCTGATATGGCCGTTCCGTTCCGGGTGGGTATAGACATGATGCGAACCCTTCGAACCCCGAAGCGCCCAGCCTGCTTGTTCAAGTCGTTTGATGAGGCCTGTGCTTTTCACGGTGTGTATAATACACACTGACAAGAATTAAGCAAGAAGCTTGAATTGCCCGCCGCACTATTCTTGGAGAATCCGTGGTGGCATTTTCGCGAGCGCGAAGACGGCGTGCAAACGGTTGCGCCTGCGCATAATTTTTATACGGTATCTTAAAAAATGCCGGCTTCCTTAGCGGTAGAATTCCTCTACAGAATATCTCATCTCGCGAGGATTTCCATGGTCTCCATGTTGCGTCTCTTCTTGTTTGCAGCCGCGCTATTGGCGTGTGTCAGTTCGAGCGCGCACGCGCAGGGCGCCTATCCAAATTATCCGAACAAACCGCTACGGCTCATTGTGCCTTTCGCACCGGGCGGCTCGAACGACATCATGGCGCGTATCATCGGCTACAAATTCGCCGAGAGCTTCGGCCAGCAGGTGATCATCGACAATCGCGGCGGCGCGAGCGGCATCATCGGCACCGACCTTGCGGCGAAGGCAGCACCCGACGGCTACACGCTGCTGATGATGAGCCTGACGATTGCGGTGAATCCGAGTCTTTACCGGAAGTTGCCCTACGATACCGAGAGGGATCTCGTGCCGGTGACCTTGGTGGCTTCAGCGCCGCTGATACTGGTGGTACATCCGTCGCTGCCGGTGAAGTCGCTCAAGGATTTGATCGCGCACGCGAAAGCCAATCCCGGCAAATTCAATTTCGGCTCCGGCGGCCCCGGCACCACGCCGCACCTGGCCGGAGAAATGCTCAAGTCGATGGCCGGATTGCAGATGACGCACGTGCCGTACAAAGGCGGCGGGCCGGCGCTCGCCGATCTGGTCGGCGGCCAGTTGCAACTGATGCTGGAAAACATTCCGAGCACGCTGCCATTTGTAAAGTCAGGGAAATTGCGCGTACTCGCGGTGAGCGGACTCATGCGTTCCACGCTGGCGCCCGAAGTGCCTACCCTCGACGAAGCGGGGCTGAAGGGTTATGAAATCGTCGGCTGGAACGGTTTGTTCCTGCCTGCCGGCACTCCATCCGCAATCGTTACGCGGCTGTATAGCGAGACAGTGAAAGCACTTGCGCTGCCGGACATCAAAGAACGTTTGTCGGGCATGGGCGCGGAAGGTGTGGGCAGCACGCCGGCGCAATTCACCGCGTTCGTGAAAGCTGAAATCAAAAAATGGGCGCAAGTAGTGCGCGATGCCGGATTACGTGTTGAATAAAAATAACAATAAAAACAAAATAGTTTACGGTTTTTCTTCACTAGCAACGCCATGCACGAAACACTGACCCTCGCGCGCTTCGTCGCCGAATCACGCTGGGACGACATTCCGCAAGCGATGCGCCACGAGGCGAAGCGCGCGCTGCTCAACTGGATGGGCTGCGCGCTCGGCGGTTGCCGCGATGAAACGGTTGAACGCGCGCTCGCCGCGCTCAACCAATTCTCCGGGCCGCGCACCGCATCGCTGATCGGCCGCCGCGAAAAGCTCGACGCGCTGCACGCCGCGCTGATCAACGGCATCGCGTCGAATATCCTCGACTTTGACGACACGCATCTGCGAACCGTGATGCATCCGTCGGTGCCCGTAGCCGCCGCACTATGCGCGCTCGCCGAACAGCGCCCGCAGCGTGTGGTCAGCGGCGCGCAGTTCATACAAGCGTTTGTGCTCGGCATTGAAGTCGGGTGCCGTGTCGGCAACGCGGTGTCGCCGTGGCATTACGCGCACGGCTGGCATATTTCGTCGACCTGCGGCGTGTTCGGCGCGGCTGCCGGGGCGGCGAAGTTGCTCGGCCTCAACACGCAGCAGACCGCGTGGGCGCTTGGCATCGCCGCCACGCAGGCCAGCGGCTTGCGCGAAATGATGGGCGGCATGAGCAAGAGCTACAACCTCGGCCACGCCGCGCGCTGCGGCCTGCTTGCGGCGGTACTGGCGGAACGCAACTTCACCAGTTCCGAGCGTAGTCTCGAAGCGCCCGCAGGCTTCGCGCACGTGCTGGGCAACGAACCCCAACTCGATGAACTCACGCGCGGCCTGGGTGAATCGTGGGAGCTAGCCGCCAATGCCTACAAGCCCTATCCGTGCGGTATCGTTTTGCACGCCGCAATCGACGCCTGCCTGCAATTGCGCGCCGAGGCAGGTTTTGCAGCGGGAGATGTGACCAGCGTAGCGGTGCGCATGAATCCGCTCGCGCTCGAAATCACCGGCCGCAAGACGCCGGCCAGCGGACTCGAAGGCAAACTGTCGGTGGCGCATGCGGTAGCAGCGGCACTGGTGCACGGCGCGGCAGGCGTCGCCCAGTTTACTGACGCTTGCGTGCGTGAACCCGCTATCGTCGCACTGCGCAGCACCGTTGCGAC
>JANMXV010000803.1:0-4481 GCA_031381325.1 Betaproteobacteria bacterium
CGGACAGTATCGCACTTCGATATATGTGCTGTTTGTAAAGTAGGCTGACTACCAAGAGCACAGTACTTGCGATAAGCGCCCCCAACACAACGTTCAAATCATGCGCAAGGTCAGGATATTTACGGTACATAGCAACGTATACGGCCGTAGCAATTCCCAAAGGAATCCAAGCGAGCAGGTTGGCGACAAAGAGCTTTGAATTGGCCTTTGAGATCGTTGTGAGTCGACGATGCGCGAGCTTGTGAAACGACGTTAAATCTTGCTTCGAAATGTTAAATGCAAAGCGCACGATTGACTCCCAGGAGTCCTAGTTTTAATCATCGAAAACGATGGTTAAAATCCCGAAACGTCGGATAACATTCCGACCGAATATTGAGTATATTCCAACAAAAACAGAGGGATATAAAAATTTGTTGCATTTTCAACACGGTTAAAAATGGTATGAAAAGCAACAAGCCTCCTTCAACGAAATCGAAACCATGCTGTTGGCGTCTGGAGATTCCAGAACGGTGCCCGTGCCCTCCGCTACCAACACCTTTAACGTCTCTTGTCAGAGACGATGCGCCCTTCTTTCAATACCAGCAGCAGCCGGCGCACGTTGTTGATGTCCTCCAGCGGGTTCGCCGCCACCACGATCAGATCGGCGAGTTTGCCCACTTCCACCGTGCCCAAGTCATCGGCAGCACCGCACACTGCGGCTGCATTTTTGGTCGCAGCGAGCAGCGTCTGCCAGGGTGTCGCACCATCTTTCACCCACAGCCCCATCTCCAGCAAGGCCGCGTCCTTGAGCGGGCGGATGTCGGAACCGAGCGCCATTTTCACGCCAGCATCGAGTGCTTTGCGAAACCAGCCCGCATGCACATCGGATGCCGCATCCGCGCGGCAGCACAGTGAAGGTGCGAGGTTGCGCTGCTTGAGGTAGGCGCGCTCCCATTCGTTGCCGGCCTGAGTAGGCGTGAGATGGCTGATGGCAAGTGTCGGCACATACCATGCATCGTGCTTGAGGAACAGCTCGATGCACTCGTCATCCATGATGTAACCGTGCTCGATGCTGTGCGCGCCCAGGCGAATCGCGTTCTTCACCGCATCCGGGTTGGTGGCGTGCGCCATGACCCTGAATTCACGCTGGCGGCAGATGGCGAATGCCGCCGTCAACTCGTCTTCGAGCAGAAACGAATGCCAGTGCCTGTCCCACGCGGCCCCCATGATGCCGCCGGAAAGATTCAGCTTGATGTGATCGACGCCGTTCTTGATCTGTTCGCGGATCGCTTTGACGAAGCCGTACGGACCATCGCACTCCAGGGCGTGACCTGTAGTCAGGAAGTGGCCGCCAGTGGTGGTGAGGAAATGGCCGCTGGCGTAGACGCGTGGACCGACGTACTGTCCGGAATCGAAGGCGCGTTTCCACGCCACATCCATAAAACTATGCGTGCCGGCACACCGGAAACCGACGATGCCCGACTCGGTAAGCCCCGACATCAGGCGATGGCCGAACAGCGCCACCTGATCGGCCAGCGGGGCATCAGCGAGCGTCAGGTAATCGGGATGGATATGCACATCCCACAAGCCGGGCAATAGATAGGCGCCCTTGAGATCGACGACGGTCGCATCGCTGGCAACCGCTTCGCGCCCGTGCTTATGAATTTCAGAAATGCGCCCGTTCTCGATGACCACGCTGGCGTTTTCGACGGGTGACGGGTTAACGCAATCGATCAGCGTTGCGTTGGTGAGAACGGTACGCATGTTAGTCGATCTTCGCCCCCGATGCCTTCACCACCTTGGCCCACTTTGCCGCATCCGCCTTCTGGAACGCCGCGAATTGCTCCGGCGTATTGCCGACCACGTCAGCACCGAGAGCGGACATGCGCTCGCGCACGTCGGGCAGCCGCAATATCTTCACGATGTCGCCCTGCAGTTTGGCAACGATCTCTTTTGAAGTGCCGGCAGGTGTGAAAATGCCGAACCATTGCAGCGCCTCGAAACCGGGCAAGCCCGACTCCGCGACCGTCGGGACGTTGGGAGCTATCGGCGAGCGCTGCGGATTGGTGACTGCCAGCGCATTGAGCTTTCCCGATTTCACATAGGGCAGGAAAGACACCGCCGTGCCGAACATCAAGCTTACTTGACCGCTCACCAGATCGACCAGTGCCGGCATGTCGCCCTTGTACGGCACATGCAGCATGGATATACCCGCCACGGACTTGAACTCCTCGCCGACCAGATGCGAGATGCCGCCGTTACCGGACGAGGCAAAGCTCAGTGCCCGCGGCTGGCGCTTGGCGATGGCGATCAATTCGCGAACGTTTTTCGCAGGCAGCGACGGATGCGCAGCGAGCAATATCGTCGCGCTCGCCAGCAATGTCACCGGCGTAAAGTCTCGCACCGGATCGTATGCGAGCTTGCTGTACAGGCTGGGCGCGACCGCATGCGTGCTGCTGGTGCCGACGAGCAGGGTGTAGCCGTCGGGCGCGGACTTCGCCGCAATGTCAGAGCCTAGGGTACCGCCCGCGCCGCCGCGATTGTCCACGATCACTTGCCGGCCCCAGGTTTCACTAAGTTTCTGTGCGACGATGCGGCCCACAATATCAGTCGCGCCGCCGGCAGGAAACGGCACTATCATTCTCACTGGCTTGGCCGGATACGATTGGGCGACTGCCGCGCCGGCTGGAATTGCGCAAAACGAAGCGACAGTACAGCAAGCAAAGACGGCGCGCATGCTAAGGGTGTTCATTATTCGGAGATGGATTTAATCAACACGATCAACGATGGTGATGCGATGGAATAGCATTTTGTTAGATGATAACCAGCATACCGTAAAAATCCGCTTGGTGCTGTTCGGCTACACACAAACAGTGTGGAATCCGGCCCCGCAGCGGGCAGGGCGCCCCCGCCCACGCTGGCGTTGCATACGGTACGCGGCAGGACACTCGACAGCGGAAACTTAGTGCGCGCGCCTGAATGGGCGAAACCCATCGTGGCTGCCAGATTGAAACTGCGTGAAACTGAGTTCAATTTGAGCGCATAGTTGTGTAGACTGTGCCTTCAATTGGCCATTCAGGGGAATTCGGATATGGAACTCAAAGCACGGCGTCACACGGCGCAGGATCTCGGCGGCGCGATTGATCTTTGTTACACCAACGGCTGGACTGACGGGCTGCCGGTGGTGCCGCCCACGGCGGATCGCGTGAGCGCAATGCTCGAAGCCGCGAAGATCGATCCGCAATATCAACTGGCTTTCATTGAGAATCGGCAGATTTCGGTGACCGCGGAAAAAGTAGCGATCAACGCCGTGATGGCCGGCTGCAAGGCCGAATACATGCCGGTGATCGTGGCGGCGGTTGAAGCGCTGGCTGATCCCAAATACGGCTATCACGGCCCGGCCACCAGCACCGGCGGATCGGCGGTGTTCATGGTGGTGAATGGCCCGATAGCAAAGGAACTGGATATCAACTCGGGCGATAATTTGTTTGGTCCCGGCTGGCGCGCTAACGCAACGATAGGACGCGCGATCCGGCTCATCATGCGTAACGTGATCGGCACCCTGCCGGGGGAGTTGGATCGCAGCAGCCTGGGACACGGCGGCAAGTACAGCTTTTGCATTGCCGAGAACGAGACCGACAGCAGCCCGTGGCCGCCATTTCATACCACGCGCGGATTCCGCGCGGATCAGAACGCAGTGACGATATTCGCCGCGTTCGCGCCGCACCAGATTTCCAATGGTTTGAGCGCGACGCCCGAAGGCGTGTTGACGACGCTGTGCGCCAATATGCGCATCTCGGCGGGTACCAACCGGCGGCCGCAATATGCATTGGTATTTCCGGGAGAGCATCAACTGGTAATGAAAAAAGCCGCGTGGTCGCGCGAGGATGTGCAGCGTTTTTGCTTTGAAAACGCGAAGAGTTCCATCGCTGAACTGAAGCGCGTGAACATCGTGGCCGGTGACGTCAAGCCGGAAGACGAAACAACGATGATATCGGTGGTTGAAACACCGCAGGACTTTATCGTGATTGCGGCTGGCGGAATCGCCGGTGTGCAATCGGCGTACATTCCGGGCTGGGGCGGTAAAGCGGGTTCACAAAGCGTGACCAAGGAAATTCGTAAACCGTGAGGCGTTTGGTTTTAATCTGTGTTCATCTGTGTGCATCTGTGGCAAATGGTTTTTTTAGGTTTTTAATTGAAAGGAGATCGTCATCATGACCGTGCAGATACTTGATCCAACCACCGAGATTTCGGGGCGGCGCATCGCCTATGCGCAACGGCCTAAATCCCTGAATGGCCTGCGTGTGGGGCTAATCGATAACACCAAGCACAACTCCGACCAGTTGCTGATACGTATCGCGGGCATACTCGAACGCGAGCATGGCGCCAAGTCGCACGTGATCCGCAAGAAAAAGAGTTCAGGCGCGGCGCCGCACGCGGAGATCATCGAGGAATACAAAGCCAACTGCGACGTCATTGTCGCAGGCGTCGGCGACTGAGGG